>CAMDBX010000005.1 GCA_945889445.1 Rhizobium sp. Q54 | reverse complement strand
CGCCTGATGGACACAGGCCCCGAGGTGACCGGCCCCGTGAACCTCGGCAACCCCGGCGAGTTCACCATGATCGAGCTTGCCGAACAGGTGCTCAAGCTCACCGGTTCACGCTCGAAGATCGTTCACATGCCGCTGCCGCAGGATGATCCCCGGCAGCGCCAGCCCGACATCTCGCTGGCCCGTGCCACGCTCGGCTGGCAGCCCAAGGTGCCGCTCGCCGAGGGCTTAGCACATACAGAGAGTTATTTGAGGTCATTACATGATCAATAGATCTCACCGGATGGTAATCATTACTCCGGTTTATGAGGACTCCAGTGCCTTCAAAATTTTACTGGATAACTTATTCGCCGTTTTCGGAGAAGAAATTTTTGTCATCGCGGTCGATGACGGTTCTGTGCACTGTCCAGTTAACGCTTCTTGTTTCTATGAGACACAAGCTGCCGGGACGATACTAAAGCTGCAGCGTAACGTGGGGCATCAGAGAGCAATAGCCACCGGACTTTCTTTTGCGTCAGGCTTGGTCAATGAGGACCATTTGTTAGTCATTATGGATTCGGATGGCGAGGATAGGCCCAGCGATATTCCAACTCTTATCAGACGGCTAGGGTCTTCTGATGTTGACATAGCCGTCGCTGCGAGAGGTCAACGAACTGAAGCTCTATCATTTAGATTGTTTTATGTCTTCTATAAGCGACTATTTCATTTGCTCACTGGAAAAGCGATTAACTTTGGGAACTTTATGGCGATGAAGCCAGTGGCAGCTAAACGCTTAGCAAGCATGCCTGAACTCTCCATTCATATTGCTGCCGCGGCTCTCGCCTCTAAACTTAGGGTAGGCGTCTGTTCAATTGATAGGGGAACTAGGTACTCCGGAGTATCTAAGATGAACTTTAGTGGCCTCGTTCTTCATGGATTTAGAGGAATGATGGTGTTTGCCGAGGAAGTTGTCGTACGTGTGGGGTTGTTGTGTGGTGGAGTAGCAATTCTTACACTTTTCGGGGCACTATTAGCAGTTCTGCTCAAGGTATTGGGACACTCGACACCCGGTTGGTTTTCAGTGGCGCTTGGCGTGCTAGTGATGATTTTTGTGCAAACAGGCGCGCTCGCCCTGATGATACTAATGCTCAGTGGCGTGACTAGAAGAGCTGAAATTGCGAGCAGTGGAAACCACGTGGAATTGATCGAATCGGTTTCCTATTTGGACTAAGATCGTGTCATTTATTCTCGGGCAATTCGGTCGTTACATAATTAATGGTTTAGGCGCCACATTTGTACACTATAGCTCTCTTCTGCTAATCAAAGAGAATTTAGGGTGGGATTCCGCTGGTTCAGCAAATTTTGTAGCCGCGGCGATTGGGATTAGCGCCTCATACTTGGGCAATAGATATTTCGTTTTTTCACAATCAGCTGCTGGAATTGTGGTCCAGGGTGCCAAGTTTTTTTTGATCTACACCATTTTGGCTACATGCCATGGGCTCATCTTGTTCATTTGGGCAGACAATCTCGGTTTAAACTATCGAGTTGGGTTTGTCATTGGTGTAGTATTCCAGTTTCTTGTAAGTTATACTTTAAACAAATACTACGTTTTCAAGAGCGATAATGAATAGTGTTCATTGCATTATAAATAATATTGAGAATGCTGCTTACCCGCTGTTTTTAAGCGCAAACCTGCTTCGATGCAGTTTACACCTGCAGCATGTAATGACAAAAGGTTAATAAAAAAATGCGGCCTAACCAATATGGTATCGGTACTAACTTCACAAGGTACTGGCCTCTAATATTATCTTTCATGATGGGACTCATTCAATTCTACCTGATGGCGAGGCTGATCTCTGGCGATTTTTTGAATTCTTATCCTTTTATATCTGATGATGGCTTTGACTGGGTTGCGCAAGGCTTCGGACTTAAAGGGATAGTTCTGGACGGTGACAATAGCGTCTGGCCAATATTGAGACCTCCGGTATTTGTGTTTGTCACATTCTTAGACGCCATGATTGGAACTGGGGGCTATCTGATAGTTGGAGCCATTTCGTTGAGTGTTTCTGGGACAGCGCTGGCTTCAGCTTATCTGGCTAGAAGGCTGCATTTTTCTGATTTTACAGTACTGTCAATTATGCTAGCAGTCTGGTTCTACAACCTGGCATATTTTCGGATTTGGATACTCAGCGACGCTGTCTGCATTTTCCTTATGCTCTGGTCGGTTGTGCTACTCTTATGCAATAGACCCGAAGAAACGCATAAAAATCTGCTATTATCCTCAATTCTTGCAGTACTTTCCGGTCTCACGCAGAGCTATGGATTATTACCTTTTGTTGTAATGACTCTCTCTTTTGCAGTTCTAGAATTCGTTGAATCTAGAGATGGTAGCATGAGGAGATACTTCAGTTCTGCGCTTGCTGTTCTGGCGATTTCAAGTTTGGTGCAATTGATCTGGGGAGAGTTGATTCCGCACTCTGCGCGGCCGTCCAATTTCTCTCTTTTGAAGTTCTCGTTCGACATGGCTGGATTCTATGCGGGTGTATGGCCCACAGCATTTGTTGTATTCCTTCCTGCTCTACTCCTGATCATTTCTCGTAGAAGCTCCGGCAAGTGGATGACAGCAGATTTGCTGTCACTACTCGCTAGTTCTATGGTGTTTGCTGGTCTCACCTTTTTCTATCAGTGGCCTGAAGCACGCTTTACATATGTGTATTGGCCGGTTGTGCTCTGCTTGTTCCTAGTTTTATCTCGACTGCCATCGTCTCTTGAGTTCTCTCAAGTTGACAAACTGATACGCAAAACCTGCTTTGGAATTGTCGCGCTTGGGCTCTTAGTGGTTCCCGGTAATGGCTATTGGCAGCCTACAGTTCGGCTCACAAATATAGATTGGTATAGTACTTGGATTGCTCAACTCTGGACAGGCGCAACAGTTGATCGCTTTGCGCTTGAAGCATCTTGCGGTAGCGATTCACAGTGGTGTGCAGAAGCACCAGTCGAGAACTTCGGCTCAGATTACATCAAGCAAATCATGTTCGAATATAGACGTCGCAGGATAACTGCTTCTGGCGAATAGAAGCTATTCAATGCCGTTTAGAAGTCGACCCTGAAGAACTCAGATCTAGCCGCAGGGATTTGACCGACCGCTGTCAACATAACAGGAAATCTAACGACGACATTCGTAGCCTGGCGACTCAATGCTATTGCTGAAGGGATTAGTAAGGTCTGATGTGTAGCTATTATTCAAAAGTCTTTTTATCGGTAACCAATGCGTTCTAAAGTAGCGACTTATACTTGCTAGTCTAGCTCCCCAAGGTGTGAGCATAACGCATCCATTTACAATCTCAATCGTTCCAGACTGTGCTTGCTCCGTGAGTCTTACGTCAACCAAACGGTGTTCATTTACATACTCTTTAGTAAATACATCTTCAAATCTTGAAAGCTCTATACTACCTCCTCGTTGTTGAAGTTTTTCCAGAATATAGAACGATAGAGAACGATCTATAACTGTAGGAATAGAGATTGCTAGTGAATACCCAGAGAGGAGCCAAATTATAACAAGCAGCATCTTCTCCATTTGATTGACCTGATCAAAGTACGACATTCCAAATAGGGCTACAGAAGCTATTGCCGCCGCGATAACACTATCCAAAACAGCCGAATAGAAGACCACATTGACCCAAAGATAGGTCACATGCAGTGCATAAATTATAATTAGTAATAATAAATATAAAATCGTGGCAGCGAACATTCTAATTATCGTAAGGCGCATAGTAGACCCAATTAAATACATCTCATTTTACCACTATATCTTAATTGTCTTTCCACAAAAGGCAACTTATGAAATCCTTGCATGATAGCAATAAAGCACGAAATGCGATGACAGCTGGCTTAGGGCTGTATTATCGCAAACTGGTTCTGTAGTATCTTGCTTATGGTTTTTCAGATCGCGTGGACTGATTTACTGAGTGAAGGGGGAAGCATTGGCTGTTGTCGGTAGTTTGAGGAAGGGAATTATTCTCGCGGGCGGTAGCGGAACTAGGCTCTACCCCCTCACGATCGCTGTTTCAAAGCAATTACTCCCAGTTTTTGATAAGCCTATGATTTATTACCCCCTGACTGTTCTCATGTTGGCTGGAATCAGGGAAATACTTGTTATCTCAACACCCAAAGACTTGCCGTTGTTCCGCACCCTGCTGGGCGATGGCTCAGCCTTCGGTATCAACTTACAGTACGCCGAGCAACCTTCCCCCGATGGTTTAGCTCAGGCCTTTATAATTGGTGAGCGCTTCTTGGCTGATAGTCCGGCAGCCCTCGTGCTTGGCGACAACATCTTTCATGGCCATCAACTTCAGGCCAAGTGCCGTGCAGCAGCAGATCGCCTGTCTGGGGCAACTGTTTTCGCTTACCATGTCTCAGACCCGGAGCGTTACGGCGTTGTGTCGTTTGACGCTGAGGGACGCGCCACCACTATCGAAGAAAAGCCGGAAAGACCGCGCTCCAGTTGGGCGGTAACCGGGCTCTATTTCTACGACGCTGACGTGGTGAACATTGCAAAATCGCTTAAACCCTCGTCTAGGGGTGAACTTGAGATCACAGATTTAAACCAGGTCTATCTAAGCAGGGGAGAGCTTAGCGTGGAGCGACTTGGGCGTGGTTACGCGTGGCTCGACACCGGGACCCATGAGAGCCTTCAAGATGCCAGTGCATTCATTCGCACCATCGAGACCCGGACTGGCATCAAGGTGTGCTGCCCGGAGGAGGTCGCCTTTCACGCGGGTTGGATTGACAGCAGAGCGATGCTACATCGTGCCCTAGCTCTTGGTAAAACCGAGTATGCTGACTATCTCCGGCGCGTGGTCGAGGAAGAGGAACAAGCTCCTCGGGGTGGTCACTAATGGAGATGCGAGACTTAGGGCTCGGAGTGCGGGAGTTCACACCACGTCGCTTTGGTGACGCCAGAGGTTTTTTTGCCGAAACTTGGCAGCGTCAGCGTTTCGCTGATCTAGGAATAGACGTGGATTGGGTGCAGGAAAATCAGTCGTTCTCCGCGGAGCGGCACGTTCTGCGGGGCCTTCACCTCCAAGTCAATCCTACCCCTCAGGCAAAGCTCATCCGAGTTCTGAAAGGTAGTATCTACGACGTTGCGGTGGACGTCCGGCCGGGTTCACCGAGCTTTGGCAGGTGGGTATCCTGCGAGCTGTCGGCAGACGCCTTCAATCAGCTCTATATTCCGACGGGCTTTGCTCACGGCTTCTTGACCCTCGAGCCGGGGGTCGAAGTATTCTACAAGGTTTCAGCGACCTACTCGCCAAGTTTCGAGCGTGGGATTATCTGGAATGACAGGGACATCGGGATCGACTGGCCGCTCAAGCCGGGGGAGCAACCAGTACTGTCTGCCAAGGACGCGATAGCAATGTCGCTTGCGGCCTTCGCCGCGTCAGGCGAAATCTGAGGTGAGTGCATTTCAATGAAGATTATGGTGACGGGCGGTGCGGGCTTTATTGGGTCGGCCTTGTGCAGGCACCTGGTGAAGGACCTCGGGTATCACGTCGTCAACGTCGACAAGATGACCTACGCTGCGACCGAGGGGTCGACGGCCATGCTGCGAGGAAGTTCTTCGTATCACTTCCACAAAGCTGACATCTGTGATCGTGATCAGATGAAGAGCTTGATGTCGGCCGAAGATGTCGATGGCATTATTCATCTCGCAGCCGAGAGCCACGTCGATCGTTCAATCGATGGACCCGGGGCATTCATTGAAACAAACATATTGGGTGCATTTTCGTTGCTGCAGGCGGGGCGCGCCTATCACGACACCCTTCCAGCAGGCCGCAGGGATCGCTTCCGCTTCCATCACGTCTCGACTGATGAAGTTTTCGGTGAGTTGCCGCTTGAGGGTGGGCTGTTTACGGAGGCGACTGCCTACGCGCCATCCTCACCCTATTCGGCCTCAAAGGCGGCCTCCGACCACCTCGTAATGGCGTGGCACAAGACCTATGGCATGCCGGTCGTCCTATCCAATTGCTCGAACAATTATGGGCCCTACCAGTTTCCGGAGAAGCTCATGCCGCTCATGATCCTCAATGGCCTGGAAGGTAAGCCACTGCCAGTTTACGGTCAGGGAACAAATGTACGTGACTGGCTTCATGTCGAGGATCACGCCCGCGCCCTTGCATTGGTATTCATGCGCGGCCAATTGGGACAGTCCTACAACATTGGCGGCCGGAACGAGCGTACCAATCTGGCCGTTGTAGAGGCGATCGCTGACATTCTGGATCAGGAGGTGCCCTTGAAGAGTGGCTCCCGCCGCAGTCTTATCACCTTCGTAGGTGACAGGCCCGGGCACGACCTCCGCTACGCCATTGACGCGAGCAAGATCGAGGGTGAGCTAGGCTGGAGAGCGAAGTACACCTTCGAGACCGGCCTCAAGGACACTATCTCCTGGTACATGAGCAATCAGGACTGGTGGCAGCCACTTCGGTCAGCTCGATACGCCGGTGAACGCTTGGGCAAGGCATCCTCCTGATGCGAATACTGGTGACTGGCCGAACCGGGCAGCTGGCGGCGTCACTGGCTGAGGTGGCGGCAGAACGTCCCGACGTGGAGCTGATCTTTCTCGGACGGCCGGAGTTCGATATGGAGAACACGGCATCGATTGGCGAGCAGATAGATGCGCGGCGACCGGATCTCGTCATCAACGCCGCTGCCTACACTGCCGTAGATAAGGCGGAGACTGAGCCGGAGCGTGCCTTTGCCATCAACCGGGATGGCGCTGCAGCGGCGGCCCGCGCCGCGGATAGGTTGGGGGCGCTATTTATTCACATATCGACCGATTACGTCTTCGACGGCCAGAAGGCAGAGCCCTACGTGGAGATGGATGAGACGGGTCCTCTCAATGTCTATGGACGCTCCAAGCTCGAAGGTGAGAGGGCTGTTCTTGACGAACACCCACAGGCGCTCATCCTCCGCACGTCGTGGGTATTCAGCCCCTTCGGTAGCAATTTCCTGAAGACGATGCTCAAGGTGGGTGCCGAGCGGCCATTGCTGCGGGTCGTCAGTGATCAGGTTGGCAATCCGACGTCGGCCCTTGATCTCGCGGTGGCCATTCTGGAGATTTCGCCCGCGCTGCGAAGTGGGCCGGGTGGATTGTATCACCTCACTGGTGAGGGGAGCACGAGTTGGCATGGCTTTGCCGACTTCATCTTTCAGGAGAGTGCGGGGCGAGGTGGCCCCTCCCCGACACTAGAGGCAATTTGCAGTTTCGACTACAAGACAGCGGCGGCGCGTCCAGCAAATTCCCGGCTCGACTGCACCGCCTTCGCCAGCCGCTTCGGCGTGAAGTTGCGCCCGTGGACTGAGTCCGCGAAGGAAACCGTGGCACGCTGCCTCGACCAATAGTCCGCTACCGGGCGCACCTAACTACCTGCTGAACTTGCTTGCAGACTGGGCGTCTCATTGGAGCTGATAGCCCGTTCAGTGGACGGATCTGGGTTTTGGACACTCGGGGGCTCAGTCATTTCGCTGATCTCCGCTGGTCGTCTCTGCATCAGAGGACGTTGGCAAGTAGCCAACCAGAGCTCCTCCGCAACAGCCAGAGCGTCGATGCCCTGCGCCGCCCACCACACGCGCTCGTCCCCATGCTGGTGAAGCTCCCGGTGGTGGGTGGAGCAGAGCGGCACGGTAAACTCATCCGAGACGCCGGCAGCAACCCAGCCCCGCGCGCGCTTTAACCCGCGAGTATCGCGTACCTGATCGAGGAGCGCCCCCTCATCTGGTGCGAGGACCCCAAGGAGTACGACCAGCTGCGGCGCGAAATCTTCACCGAGCTCGCGCCCGAGGGATCACTCAACTGCATCTTCGTCAAGAACGTCGTGGACTACCTCTGGGAGTTCCGCCGAATGAGGAAGCTGAAGCACACCGCCATCAACTACGCCATGCCCGATGCCGCGACGAAGCTCCTCACGTCATCCGCGGGCCTCTGGGGAGATCCCGACGAGGCGAAGGTGAAGAAGCAGGCAAAGGCAGCAGCCTACGGCGCGGCCAATGAGGCGGGTGGGACCGACTTTGCGGAGCGGATGCACTCGAAGCACGTCTCGCCCGAGATGATCCACTTCAGGGCCCTCAACTCGGTCTCGGAGGAGCTCCACTGGATCAGCCGCGAGTGTGAGCGCCTCGAGGGCCGCTTCCACCGCCTCCTCAAGGACTTCGAGGGCCGCCGTACGGCACTCGCGGCGATGGCGAAGAGCCTCGTGGAGCGCGAGAAGGCGGAGGTGGTCAACTTCAAGGGTGTGGCCTAGTCCATGGCGACACCTTGACGGCCATCAGCACTGAAGCACGGCCTGACGTCGCGAGCCGGGCGCGAGGAGTGGTCAGACGACGTGCTTCAGCTCGCGGAGGCACTCCTGGGCGCGGCGCGGCGCGAGCCGCAAGTCCTCGCGGCGGCGTGGGAGGCGGCGGTGGCGATCCTCTACCTCCGCCGCGTGCAGCAGTGCCTGCTCCTGGTGCTCGAGGACGGCACGCTTAGGCGCGCCGCGCCAACTGACGCGGAGAAGATACTCGCACTCAAGCTCTCGGCCGCCGTGAAGCGAGCGGGAAAAGTTGAGTGCGAAGTGTTGCGTGAAGAACTCCGCGTCGCGCACGACGCGGAGTGGGTCGTCGACATTGAGACGGCCGCGACCTTCATTCTGGGTGAGGAGCTTGGCAACCAAGCGGAGGAACTCCGCCGCCTCTCCGATTACGAGAGGCGCGCCCTCTCCACGCGCGGGAAGGCGCTCCGCCGCCTCGACTACGAGCGGGTCGAGGCGGAGCGCGGCTTGGGGCGGCCGTGACGCCGCCTATCGGAACGGGCCCGCGCGCTCCATCCTCAGGCCCGCCGCGGGAGTGCGGCACGCTGGCCGCGATCACCCCAGGGAGGCCACTTAACAAATGGCGCGCGGAATAAAAACAGATAGTTTGTCTATCCTGGATTGCCACTTGGCAAATTGGCTTCCGCTCCTTCGGCTCAGCGCCAGCACGCGGCGCGCCGCCTTGGCGGGGGGTAGCCGCCGTGCGAGAGTGGCCTCGATGGTCCGAGGTGAGGTTTGAAGGCATGCAAGGTTCCATTCCTCGCCTCATAATGTATTACGCCAACCTTGAGCGGGCATGAGGCTGGAGGTCCTGTAATGCTTCAAAATCATTACGCTATGGCAGCGGCCAAGGCCGGCGGGCCCGACGTGCTGCTGCGGACGGAGCTGGTGCTTGCTACTCCGGGGCCCGGCGAGGTGCAGATCGAGCACCGCGCCATCGGGGTGAACTTCATCGACTGTTACTTCCGCTCCGGCCTGTATCCCTGGCCAGACCCGCAGCTGCTCATTCCGGGTGCTGAAGCCTCGGGCGTGATCGCAGCGACCGGCCCCGGTGTGACCGGCCTCAAGGAGGGCGACCGCGTCGCCTACACGCTGCCCAACAATGCCTATGCCAGCGCCCGCAACATCGCATCGGCGCACGTCGTGAAGTTGCCCGATGGTATTTCATTCGAGGTTGCAGCGTCCGTCATGCTCAAGGGCCTCACCGCACGCTACCTGCTGAAAGACAGCTACGTGCTGCATCCGGGCCAGAAGGTGTTGTTTCACGCCGCCGCCGGAGGGGTGGGGCTGATCGCCGGGCAGTGGATGACGGCCCTCCGGGTGGAGCCGGTGGGCACTGCCGGCGGGCCGGACAAGTGCCGCATCGCCAAGGCCCACGGCTATGCCGATGTGATCGACTATCGCGCCGAGGACTTTCTTGAAGCGGCCCGGAGACTAGAGCCGACGGGATACCACGTCGTCTACGATTCAGTCGGGAAGGACACCTTGCTCAAGTCACTCAAGTGCCTCCGGCTTCATGGAGCGCTTGTCAACTTCGGCCAGTCCTCAGGTGCGGTAAGCGACTTTCGCGTCTCGGACCTCGCCGCCGGCTCCTTCCACTTGACGAGGCCCGTGCTGTTCCACTTCACCAGCGATCGCAGCTGGCTTGTGCGCGCGGCGGAGGAACTTTTCGGCCTGATCCTTGAGGGTCGCATCGACGTGCAGACGCGAAGGGCGTCGCTGACCGATGCCGCGCAGGTTCATGCCGACCTCGAGGGTCGCAAGACCACAGGCTCGACGGTACTCATTCCATGATGCCCAAGGCAAGTCATCGCAAAGAGGAGGGGTCGCATGCCCGGGGTCGGCTGTACCCACCCCTCTCACCGAAGCTCCACCTCCTGCATCAAGCCTTTTTCTTAAACTTGCCGATGCACTGTCGCTTCATGTAGCCTCATCTCTGAAGGTCGGTGAAAGTGTGCACGTGGTGATGGCAATCGAAATACGCTCCGTTCAACGCCTTGTATTCCGGCTGGGCATCGCCACTCTGCTCGCCTTGGATTGGGTGGATGAAACACGGGCGGCCGAACTCGACCCCAAGACGGCCTGCCGTACTGAGGAGGTGATCATCAAGCTTGCCGGCGTTCCGCCTGAGAAGCTCGATTTTCTCGGCGAGCGCCAGGGGCCGGATGCGTTCCGGTGCGATGCCTATTTCTCCTTCGCGGTCTACGATGAGGTGTGGAACAGGCTGAACGAACTGGCCAAGACGCTGCGGGACGTCGAAGGCATGTGCGTCATTAATGGGCTCGCGAAGCTCCCGCGGATTGGGGCCCTGCAGATGGAGTATGTGATCAACGCAAGCGGACAGCTGCAGATCAAGTCCGTGAGCGAGGGTTTGCCCACGAACCCTCAAAAACTGTCCCAACGCCTTCGGGCCGACATCGGGCGACTGACGAAAATCCGCGATGCGAATGACATGGCGATTCGGGATGAGTACGTTCGCCGCAGCTGCCCCGAAGCTGAATACCCGTCAAAGACGGAGCAGTAGCGCGGAAGCCGTCAGCGCGACCGTCAGGTTCCGATCAAGCTCCGCCGCAAGGCCTCACGCCCAGCGGAATACGACGAAGGCCCAGACCAGCGACAGCCCGAGAGCTCCCCATAGGGGCGCTCCCATGAACGCCAGCCACGCCAGAAAGATGAAGGCCGTGCCCAGATGCGTCATGAACAGCCTGTCACCACGCGTCGTCTCAAGACGGAAAATGCCCCGCCGCGGAGAGCCCCCGGGGGAGAAATACTCCCACACGCCCATCGCGAGGATGGAGCCGAAGACGTAGAGGAAGAAGGCGATGGTCACCCGGTTCCACGCCATCCAGCTTCCCAGCGGCTGCTGCCACCATTCGGCTGAGAATATCACTGGCGCTTCCATCTTCAGGTCCTTCTCACACGCGGCCCAGGGCGAAGCCCTTGGCGATGTAGTTGCGAACGAAATAGATAACGATGGCGCCGGGGATGAGCGTGAGAACCCCCGCTGCCGCCAGGAGGCCCAGCTCATAACCTGATGTGCTGGCCGTCTTCGTCATGGCGGCAACGATCGGCTTGGCCGCCACCGATGTGAGGTTCTTCGCCAGCAACATCTCGACCCAGGAGAACATGAAGCAGAAGAAGGCTGCCACGCCAATGCCCGCCGAAATGGTGGGGAGGAAGATCCTGACGAAGAAGGCCGGGAAGGAGTAGCCATCCACGTAGGCGGTTTCATCCAGTTCCTTCGGCACGCCCGACATGAAGCCTTCGAGGATCCACACGGCAAGCGGAACGTTGAACAGCGTATGCGCGAGCGCCACCGCCCAGGGCGTGTCGAACAACCCCACTGCCGAATAGAGGTTGACGAAGGGCAGGACGAACACCGCCGCCGGTGCCATGCGGTTCGACAGCAGCCAGAAGAACAGGTGCTTGTCGCCAAGGAAGCGGTACCGCGAAAACGCATAGGCCGCGGGCAGTGCAATCACCACCGAGATGATGGTGTTGATGACGACATAGGTGATGGAGTTGATGTAGGCGTTATACCACGACGGATCGGTGAAGATCGTGCGGTAGCTGTCGAGCGTGAAATCCCGCGGGAACGCGCTGAAGCCGCCGAGGATCTCGTTCGTGGTCTTGAACGACATGTTCAGCAGCCAGTAGATCGGCAGCATCAGGAAGATGATATAGAGTGTCAGGACGATGTAGCGCTTGCGCATCTTACTTGGCCTCCTCCCGCATCATCAGCGTGTAGAAAAGCCA
The DNA here is from genome assembly GCA_945889445.1 of Rhizobium sp. Q54. Taxonomy (GTDB): domain Bacteria; phylum Pseudomonadota; class Alphaproteobacteria; order Rhizobiales; family Aestuariivirgaceae; genus Aestuariivirga. The sequence continues at coordinate 89,009 of CAMDBX010000005.1, read as the reverse complement.
GCTGAGGAACAGGATGATCAGGAAGTAGACGATCGAGAATGCCGCCGCAGGCCCGAGGTCAAAGCCGCCGAGGGCCTTCTGGACGAGATCGATCGACAGGAACTTGGTGGTGCTGCCGGGTCCGCCGCCGGTCAGCACGATGACCTCGGTGTAGATCATGAAGGAGTCCATGAAGCGCAGCAGGACGGCGATGGTGAGAACGTGCTTCAGCTTCGGCAGCTGGATGTAGCGGAAGACGGCCCAGGGCCGGGCGCCGTCAACCTTGGCCGCCTGGTAATAGGCGTCGGGGATCGCGACGAGGCCGGCATAGCAGAGCAGCACGACGAGCGACGTCCAGTGCCACACGTCCATCAGGATGACGGTGAACCAGGCCGAGATCGGCTGTCGCGTGTAGTTGAAGGGAATGCCGAGGGCATTGATGCCCTTGCCGAGGAGCCCGATGTCCGGCAGCGCCATGATGTTCCACATGGAGCCGACGACGTTCCACGGCACCAGCAGCGGTAGCGCGATGAGCACCAGGCAGACCGAGACCCACGGGCCATTTCGCGGCATGCACAGCGCAATCGCAAGGCCCAGCGGAATTTCAATCAGCAGGATGAGACCGGTGAAGATCAGCTGGCGACGCAGTGAATCATGAAACGCCTCGTCATGCAGGATCTGCTCGAACCAGGTGGTGCCCGACCAGAAGAACTCGTTGTTGCCGAAGGTTTCCTGGATCGAGTAGTTGACGACGGTCATCAGCGGCACGAGCGCATTGAACGCCACCATCAGGAACACCGGCAGCACCAGCCACCAGGCCTTGTTGTTGAAGGTCTTGTTCACCGATGCGCCCCCGCGATCCAGCCATCCTCATAGACCTGCGTGTGAGCGGGATCGAAGGCGAGGAAGGTGCTGGATTGCGGCACCTCATCACCTTCCTTGAGCAGCAGCTTGATGGTGTGGCCATGGCTGCGGGCCTCGACGATGCGGTAGCGGCCGGCGTCAGCAACACGCACCACCTCGGCGGCAATGCCCGACTTGGCGATTGACACGAACTCCGGCCTGACGCCGATTTCCGCGCGGCCCCGGCCGCTTGCCGCCTGAATGTTCGCGGCCTCGACGGGAATGCCCGCAAACAAGGCCTTTCCGCCACGCACCTCGCAGGGCAGGACGTTCATGCCGGGCGAACCGATGAAATGCCCAACGAAGGTGTGCTGCGGCCTCTCGAAGAGCTCGACGGGTGTTCCCGCCTGCACCACTTCGCCAAGGTTCATCACCACCACCTGGTCAGCGAAGGTGAGCGCCTCCGTCTGGTCATGCGTCACGTAGATCATGGTGCGCTTGGTCCGGAGGTGCAGTTCCTTGAGCTTGGAACGCAACTGCCACTTGAGGTGCGGATCGATCACCGTGAGGGGCTCGTCGAACATGATGACGTTCACGTCCGGGCGCACCAGGCCACGGCCGAGCGATATCTTCTGCTTTCCGTCGGCGGTGAGGCCGGAGGCGCGCTTGTGGAGTGTCTTGGTCAGCTCCAGCATGTCGGCGATCTCGGCAACGCGCGTCTTGATCTCGCTTTCGGGAACACCCCGGTTCCGGAGCGGGAAGGCGAGGTTGTCGAACACCGTCATGGTGTCATAGATGACCGGGAACTGGAACACCTGCGCGATGTTGCGTTCCTCGGGCGAACTGTGTGACACGTCGCGGCCGTCGAACAGGATGCGGCCCTCGGTGGGCGTGAGCAGTCCGGAGATGAGGTTGAGCAACGTGGTCTTGCCACAGCCGGACGGCCCCAGCAGCGCATAAGCGCCGCCGTCCTGCCAGGTGATGGACAGGCGCTTCAGCGCGTAGTCTTCCTCACCCTGCGGATTGGCTGAGTAGGAGTGGCGGAGGTTCTCGATGCGGATCTCGGCCATCAGGACACCCGCGCGCCATCGGGAGTGAAGAACAGCCCCTGGTCGATGTCGACGTGAAGCCTGGCGTGGGTTCCCACCTCGAAGGGGTGGATGCCGTGCGACTGCGACACCCATGTTGAGCCATCGACGTCCAAGTGGATGACGCTCTCGGAACCTGAGAGCTCGGTGACGAGGACGCGCCCCTCCAACTCGCCGCTGGAGGCTTCAGACGGCAGCGGCGTCACATGGTGCGGGCGAATGCCGAGAATGTAGCGACCATCGTTAAGGTCGCGGGCAGCGGCGCCTGCGGGCCACTGCTTGCTGCCAAACACCTGCAGCGTCTCGCCGCGCTTCTCCACGGGCGTCATGTTGATGGGCGGGTCCGAGAACACCTGCGCGGAGATCAGGTCGTTCGGCGCGCGGTAGACGGCCGATGTCGGCCCGAATTGCGTCACGCGTCCCTCATGCAGGGTGGCCGTCTGGCCGCCGAAGAGCAGCGCCTCGACGGGCTCGGTGGTGGCGTAGACGACGATGGCGTTGCGACCGGCGAAGAGCTTCGGAAGTTCGTCCCGCAATTCCTCGCGCAGCTTGTAGTCGAGGTTGGCGAGCGGCTCGTCGAGCAGGATGAGGTCCGAGTCCTTGACGATGGCGCGCGCAATGGCCGTGCGCTGCTGCTGCCCGCCCGACAATTCGGAAGGCCGGCGCTTGAGCATGGGTCGAAGCCGCAGGAGGTCGGCCGCGGACATGACGCGCCGGTCGATCTCGGCCTTGCTCATGCCGGCCACTTTGAGGGGCGAGGCGATGTTGTCATAGACCGAGAAGTTCGGGTAGTTGATGAACTGCTGATAGACCATCGACACGTTGCGCTTCTGAACGGCGATATTGGTCACGTCCTTGCCATTGAACATGATCCGGCCGGAGCTGGGCGGCTGGATGCCCGCCATGATCTGCATGAGCGTCGTCTTGCCCGACAGTGTTGTTCCGAGCAGGACATTGAATGAGCCTGGCGGCAGGACCAGCGAAGTCGGGTGGATGTGCGTCTCCGAGCCCACGCGCTTGGTGATCTCGATGAGTTCAAGGGACATGAAAATCCGATCGGCGATGAAAGTCTGGGCAATGGCCGGTCAAGAACGGAGCGCGGGAGAATGACTCCCGCGCTCCGCGTTACAGCCTATTCCTGCCAGCGCTTGATGATTTCATCATAAGCGACGGTCTGGCCGGGTTCCTTCTCGTTGGCGAGCTTGGCCTTCGGGCCATCCGGACGGCCGAGCCAGTAGGCCGCGTCCTTGGGCTCGGACAGACGCGGGCCACAGCCACCATAGGTGTTGTTGGCCTTGTCTGCGGCTTCCATGCGGGCCATCACCTGCTCCATTTCGGTGGCAAGGCGGTCCATGGCTTCCTGCGGCGAGAACGAGCCGGAGTTCACGTCACCGATCTGCTGCCACCAGAGCTGGGCAAGCTTCGGATAGTCCGGAACGTTGATGCCGGTGGGCGACCAACGGACGCGGTCGGGCGAGCGGTAGAACTCGACCAGGCCGCCCAGCTTCGGCGCGCGGTCCGTGAAGGACTGGTGACGCACCGTGCTGTCACGGATGAAGGTGAGACCGACCTGGCTCTTCTTGACGTCCACCGTCTTCGACACGGCGAACTGCGCATAGAGCCATGCGGCCTTGGCGCGATCTGCCGGCGTCGACTTCAGGATCGTCCACGAGCCCACGTCCTGGTAGCCGACCTTCTGGCCGTCCTTGTAGTAGGGGCCATGCGGCGAGGGGGCCATGCGCCACTGCGGCATGCCCTGGTCGTCGACCGTGTTGTTACCCTCGGACTTCGGGGCCACCATCGATGCCGTGAAGGCGGTGTACCAGAAGATCTGCTGGGCGACATTGCCCTGGGCGAGCGCCGGCAGCGACTGATAGAAGTCGTAGTCGGCCGCACCCGGAGGCGCGTACTTCCGCAGCCACTCATCCCACTTGGAGATGGCGTAGACGGATGCCGGGCCGTTGGTTTCGCCACCGCGGGACACCGAGGCGCCCGAGGGGTTGCACGAGCCCTTGTCCATGCGAATGCCCCACTCGTCGATGGGGACACCGTTCGGCTCGCCCTGGCTGCCGGTGCCGGCCATCGAAAGCCAGGCGTCGGTCATGCGCCAGCCGAGGTCCGGCGCGCGCTTGCCATAGTCCATGTGGCCATAGATCTTGACGCCGTCGATTTCCTTCACGTCGTTGCTGAAGAAGTCGGCGATGTCTTCATAGGCGGACCAGTTGACCGGCACACCCAGCTCGTAGCCATACTTGGCCTTGAACTTTTCCTTCAGCTCGGGCTTGTCGAACCAGTCCTTGCGGAACCAGTAGAGGTTGGCGAACTGCTGGTCGGGAAGCTGGTAGAGCTTGCCGTCCGGACCGGTGGTGAACTTGGTGCCGATGAAGTCGGCGAGGTCGAGGCCAGGATTGGTCTGGTCCTTCCAGTCGCCCGCCATCATGTCGGTGAGGTTGTAGGTCTGCTGCAGGCGCGAGTGCGTGCCGATCAGGTCGGAATCGTTGACATAGCCGTCGTACAGGTTGCGGTTGGTCTGCATCTGCGTCTGGACGGCCTGCACCACTTCGCCCTCGCCGAGGATCTGGTGGTTGACCTTGATGCCGGTGATTTCCTCGAAGGCCTTGGTCAGCACCTTCGATTCATAGTCATGCGTCGGAATGCCTTCCGACAGCACGTTGATCTCCATGCCCTTGAAGGGCTCGGCGGCCTTGATGAACCATTCCATCTCCTTGAGCTGGTCCTCCTTGGAGAGGGCCGAAGGCTGGAACTCTGAATCGATCCACTTCTTGGCGGCTTCGACGTCGGCGAATGCGGGACTTGTAACCGCCAACAGTGCCAACGCGGCAGCTGAGGCGAGATATTTCAGTCTCATTGTGGGTCCTCCCTAGATCGGTGCCTGTTGCATGACACCTGTGATAAACTATCATGCGAAAACAAACGAGCGTCAACGGTCAAAAATTCGAACTATGTTGCGCCGCAATATTGCGCTAAACGAAAAAAAGTGAAATCATTCGCAGTGAAAGGGAGCTTCGCGCTTTCCTGCATCACGAAAAAGCACTCGGTAGCGACAGGTTCATGGACACCATCAGTCCCCGCCAACACCAGATTCTTGCGCTGTCACGGCAACTTGGCAGCGTGACGGTGGAAGATCTGGCGCAGCGCTTCGACGTCACGCCCCAGACCATTCGCAAGGACCTTAACGAACTCTGCGACCTCAGGTTGCTGGCGCGCACCCATGGCGGTGCAATGCTTGCCTCCGGCGTGGAAAACCTCGCCTATGAGGCGCGGCGCATGATGGCCACCACCGAAAAGGTGGTGATCGGCCGCCACGCCGCGAACCTCGTTCCCAACAACTGCTCCCTGTTCATCAACATCGGGACGACGACCGAGGAAGTGGCGCGCGCCCTGATCCATCACGAGGGGTTGCTGGTGATCACCAACAACATCCACGTCGCGACCATCCTGATGCCACGCCCCAAGATCGAGGTGATCCTCGCGGGCGGCGTGCTCAGGAAGAGCGACGGCGGCATCGTGGGCGAGGCGGCGGTGGACTTCATCACCCAGTTCAAGGTCGACCATGCCGTGATCGGCGCCTCCGCCCTCGACGAAGACGGCGCCATGCTCGACTTCGACTATCGGGAAGTGCGCGTCGCCAAGGCCATCATGCAGAATGCCCGCAACGTGATGCTGGTGGCCGACGCAACGAAGTTCACCCGCACGGCACCGGTGCGCATCGGGCAACTGTCTGATGTCGATGTCTTTGTCACCGACCAATCCCCGCCGGAACCCATCGTCGCCTATTGCAGGGACAATGGCGTCAGGCTCGAAATCGCCCAAGGAACTGCCGTGAATGACAATGCAATGGATGCCGCCGAATGATCTATGACCTTTTCATCATCGGTGGCGGCATAAATGGCTGCGGCATTGCGCGGGACGCAGCGGGGCGCGGCCTCAAGGTGTTTCTCGCCGAGCAGGGAGACCTCGCCTCGGGCACGTCGAGTGCCTCCACGAAGCTGATCCATGGTGGGTTGCGCTATCTCGAGCATTATGAGTTCCGCCTGGTGCGCGAGGCGCTGATCGAGCGCGAGGTGCTGCTCAAGGCGGCGCCGCACATCATCTGGCCGCTGCGTTTCGTGCTGCCCTACCATAACGGCCTGCGTCCCTGGCCCATCCTGCGGATGGGCCTGTTCCTCTACGATCATCTGGGCGGACGCAAGATCCTGCCCGGCACACGCGGCGTGAACCTGCGCACCGACGTAACGGGCCAGCCGCTGAAGGAGCAATATGTCCGCGGCTATGAGTATTCCGACTGCTGGGTGGAGGATGCCCGCCTCGTCGTCATCAACGCGCGCGGCGCACAGGAAAAGGGCGCGGTCATCCGCACACGCACCAAATGCACCTCGGCGCGCCGCGTCGGCGACCATTGGGAGATAACCATCGAGACGGAAGATGGTCGCGTGGAATCAGTGCGCGCCAGGGCGCTCATCAATTCTGCCGGCCCCTGGGTGAGTCAGGTACTCGGCGCAGTGGTGGGCCGCAACGATCCGGACAAGATCCGCATGGTGAAGGGCAGTCACCTTGTCGTCGACAAGCTCTACGATCACGACCGCTGCTACATCTTCCAGAATGCCGACGGGCGCATCTGCTTCGCCATCCCGTATGAGCGCGACTTCACGCTCATCGGCACCACCGACGAGGACCACAAGGGCGACCCCGGCAGTCCGCATATCTCCGAGGCGGAATCGGAGTACCTGCTCAAGGCCGTCAGCGAATATTTCCGCAAGCCCGTCAGCAGCGACATGGTGCGCTGGGCCTATTCCGGCATCCGCCCGCTCTATGACGACGGCGCCTCGAAGGCACAGGAGGCAACGCGCGACTATGTGCTGAAGCTCGACCATCCGCAGGGCGGCGCACCGCTGCTCTCGGTGTTCGGCGGCAAGATCACCACCTTCCGCAGGCTCGCCGAACACGCCATGGAAAAGATCGAGCCGTTCTTCCCGCAAATGGGCAAGCCTTGGACGCATGACGCGCCGCTGCCGGGCGGCAACTTCGGTTATGAAGAGGTGGACGACCGCATCGCCGCCTTGTGGCGCAAGTACCCCTTCCTCGACGAGGTTACCGTGCGCCGCCTGTTCCGCGCCTATGGCACGGACGTGGAGCACGTGCTGGGTGACGCCCGCACTGCCGCCGACCTCGGCCAAAGCTTCGGTCCGATCAGCGAGCGCGAGATCGACTGGCTGCGTGACAAGGAATGGGCCCGCAGTGCCGACGACGTGCTGTGGCGACGCTCCAAGCTCGGGCTTCACACCACGAAGCCGCAGCAGGAGGCGTTGCGGACCTACATGGCGGCCGCCAATGCCGTGCAGGAACTGAAGCGGGTGGGAGGTTGAAACAATGCCGGACATGATCCTTGCCATTGACCAGGGCACCACCTCATCGCGCGCCATCATCTTCGATGCGAAGCTGAAGCCCGTTTCGGTAGGCCAGCAGGAGTTCAAGCAGTTCTATCCGAAGTCCGGCTGGGTGGAGCATGACCCGGAGGAGATCTGGGCCTCGGTGCTCGCCACCTGCAAGTCCGCGTTGCGCAAGGCCAAGGCAAAGCCACATTCGGTGAGGGCCATCGGCATCACCAATCAGCGCGAGACGGTGGTGATCTGGAACCGCCGCACTGGCCGCCCCATCCACAAGGCGATCGTCTGGCAGGATCGACGCACGGCAGAGTTCTGCGCCGCACTCAAGGCCGAGGGGCGCGAGGCACTGTTCAACCGGAAGACCGGCCTGCTGCTCGATCCCTATTTCTCCGGCACCAAGATCCGCTGGCTGCTCGACAATGTGAAAGGTGCGCGACAGAAGGCGGAGCGCGGCGATCTCGCCTTCGGCACCATCGACAGCTTCCTCATCTGGCGCCTCACCGGCGGCAAGGTGCATGCCACCGACGCCACCAACGCCTCGCGCACATTGCTGTTCAACATCCACACCGGGGAGTGGGACGAGGAACTGCTGCGCATCCTGAATATTCCGGCCAGCCTTCTGCCGCAGGTGAAGGACTGTGCCGCCGACTTCGGCACGACTGTTCCTGATCTCCTTGGCGCGGCCATTCCCATCCGGGGCGTGGCGGGCGACCAGCAGGCGGCGAGTATCGGCCAGGCCTGCTTCCAGCCGGGCATGATGAAGGCAACATACGGAACCGGCTGCTTCGCGCTGCTGAATACTGGCGCTGAGGCGGTCCTGTCACGTAACCGCCTCCTCACCACCATCGCCTACCAGCTCGACGGCAAGCGCACCTATGCGCTGGAAGGTGCGATCTTCATCGCGGGCGCTGCCGTGCAATGGCTGCGTGACGGCCTGAAGCTGGTGGCCACTGCTGGCGAAACCGGCAAGCTTGCCGCGGTCGCCGACCCCACCCAGAGCGTCTACCTGGTTCCCGCCTTCGTGGGCCTTGGTGCGCCCTACTGGAATGCCGAGGCGCGCGGCGCCATCTTCGGCCTGACGCGCGCCACCACCCGCAATGAACTGGCGAAGGCGGCACTCGAATCCGTCTGCTACCAGACGCGCGACCTGCTGGAGGCGATGCGCAAGGACATGGGCCACGCCCAGAAGACCATCCTGCGCGTCGATGGTGGCATGTCAGCCTCGGATTGGACCATGCAGCGCCTCGCCGACATGCTGGACGCGCCCGTCGACCGTCCGCCCATCCTCGAGACCACGGCACTGGGTGCTGCCTATCTCGCGGGCCTGAAGGTGGGTCTACTTCCGGAGCCCGCCCGCTTTGCCAAGTCGTGGAAGAAGCAGAAGCGCTTCACGCCGAAGATGAAGCCAGCCGAACGCAATGCGAAGTATGCCGGCTGGAAGGACGCGGTGCGCAAGCTGCTCGCCTGATCACTTGTCCTTCAGAACAAAGCGCGTGATCAGCCGGAAGAACAGCGGATAGGGAAGCGCCCGCAGCGTCCTGAGGATCGCCACGAAGCGGCGCGGATAGGCGATCTCGAAGCGTCCCGCCACGAGTCCGGCAATGGTGCGCCGGGCCGCCTCGTCGGGCTGCATCAGGAAGGGCATCTCGAAATCATTCTGCGCTGTCAGGGGTGTCGCGACGAAACCCGGATTGATCACGCTGATGCGCACGCCCTTCAGCTTCATCTCGGGTTCGAGGCTTTCGGCCAGATTGATCAGCGCCGCCTTGGTCGGGCCATAGGCGGCGGCCTTGGGAAGCCCGAGGAAACCCGCCACCGAGGCAATCCACGAAATGTGGCCGCTGCCGCGGGCCAGCATCCTGGGTGCCACAGCGGCAAGGCAGTTCACCACGCCCATGTAGTTGGTGTTCATGGTGTGTGCGAAGAGTTTCGGATCGATACTGTCTACCGCAACAGGCGCATAGGTGCCGGCACCAAACACCACAAGATCGAGCGGACCAAGTTCCGACTCGATACGCTCCACCGCCGCATGACAGGCCGCCGCGTCGGTCACATCGAGTGGTATCGTGACGATATCAGGGCCGAGTGCGGACAGCTTCTCGGCGGAGCGCGCCGACGCCGCGACGTTCACGCCAGCGGCCTTCAGCTGCAGGACGATGTCGCGGCCGATGCCGGTGGATGCACCCGTGACCCAGGCCGTCTTCCACGGCAGGGCGTCGGTCACGCCTCAGATGCCCACGAAGGGCTGCATGATGCGGGCCGCCAGCGACTTGAAGCGGGTCGGGCGTTCGGTGGCAACCAGGCAGATGCAGTCGCCGTCCTGCTCGACCACCGGACGGTGCTCGATGTCCTCGTCGAGATCGGCGACGTCGCCGGCGGCGAAACGGCCCATGTGGTCCACATAGGCACCCATGAGCACCATGGTGATTTCCTCGCCGCCATGGCCATGTTCCGGCATGGCGCGGCCGGCGCCAATGCGCAACAGCTTGAGCTGGCCCCTGGCCGATGCCGGAAGCTTCACGTCAAACACGGCAACGCCGGGCGCCTTCTTCTTCCAGGCGAGATCATCGAGGCTGGCGACCGGCAGGAACTGCGCCAGCGCGCGCGGGAAGGCCGGGCGTGGGGCTGCAACCGGCAGGCGATAGAGCCCCGCCTGCTCGAGGGCCGCGAAAGTGCGGCTGCGGCAATCATCGGACACCGACGCGCCGCCGACGCTATCAAGCAGCTCGCCACCCAGCGCCTCGGCAGCCCGGACGGCGCCACGGCACGCCGGGCACACGGCGACATGCGACGCCGCGACCACCGAAAAGGCCTCGTCGAGCGTACCCGCGGCATAAGCGAGCAGCGTGCTGTCATCGAGATGATGGTTCGGTTTCAAAGCCCAGTCTCCAGAATGCGGCGCAGGTGCCCATAAGCGAGCCGCATGCGCGATTTTACGGTTCCGAGCGGGATCGACAACCTGGTCGCGATCTCGCTCTGCGGAATCTCTTCGACGAAGGACAGCACCAGAATCTGGCGCTGCTCTTCAGGGATCGACTGCAGGGCCCGGGCGACCAGCCCGTCCTCCTGCTTGCGACCCAGCAATTCTTCTCCCTCCGGTGCGTCCGAAGGCTCGTCATAGTCGCCGAGCTCGGTGGTCGGCATGTGCACATCACGCCGGATCCGGTCGATCCGCAGGTTCCGGGCGATGGTGAAGACCCAAGTCGTCACCGAGCCCTTGGACGGCTCGTACATGGCCGCCTTGGTCCACACCGCGATCATCGCTTCCTGGACAAGATCCTCGGCCAGCTCTGCCGAGGTGTTCTTGCGCATCATGAAGCTCTTGAGGCGGGGCGCAAAATGGTCGAACAGCTGCGCGAACGCCTGCCTGTCGCGGTTTTGCGCCACCCTCGTGATAAAGGAGCGGAACAGCGCCTCGAGCCGCTGCTTCTCCTCGTCTTTTCGCCTGTCTGCCAGTTCCATGACGGCATACATAGCACATTCCCCTGTTTGACCGAGATACGCTTTGGGTCTAGGAGCAGATCACCTGATCCGTGCCTCTGGACGGGGCGTAGCCAATCGGTACAGGGAACGGGTACCAGTGAAAATACGTCATATCGCCGTCGTCGGATCGGGAATTGCCGGCCTTTCGGCTGCCTGGCTCCTGTCACGAACCCACCGCGTGACCCTGATCGAGGCCGACACGCGTCCCGGCGGCCACGCCAACACCATCGACTGCGAGGTGCACGGCGCCGATGTCACGGTCGACACCGGCTTCATCGTCTACAACCCGCCGGCCTACCCCAACCTGACCGCGCTGTTCTCCCGCCTTAAGGTGCCGACCGCCCCCTCCAACATGAGCTTTTCCGTCTCGATGGGCGGGGGAGCGTATGAATACGCCGGGTCCGGCCTCACCCAGCTGGTGGGCCAGCCGAAGAACCTGCTGAACCCCGGCCACTGGCAGCTGATGCGCGACATTCCGCGCTTCTTCAAGACAGCGCTGGGAAAGCTGGCGTCGCTCTCCGATGACGTCACCCTGAGCGATTTCCTCAAGGCCGAGGGTTATTCCGACTACTTCCGGGACCGCCACCTGCTGCCCATGGCGGGCGCCATCTGGTCTGCGGCTCCGGGCGACATGCGGGATTATCCGGCCAAGGCCTTCATTCGCTTCTTCGAGAACCATGGCCTGCTCAAGATCCGCAACCGGCCGCAGTGGCGCACCGTCAAGGGCGGCTCGCGGGAATATGTCTCCCGCGTCATCCGCGACGGCGCCTTCGAGACGCGCCTCCGCACCCCCATTGCCGCCATCCGCCGCAACCCAGAAGGCGTCACGCTGCGCGCCGTCAACGGCGAGGAACAGGCCTTCGACGACGTGGTACTGGCCTGCCATGCCGACCAGGCGCTGGCCATGCTGTCGGACGCCTCGCCGGAGGAGCGCCGCGTTCTCTCCTGCTTCCGCTACTCGTGCAATCGCGCCGTGCTGCACCGCGACCAGTCGCTGATGCCCAAGAGGCGCAGCCTGTGGGCCAGCTGGAACTACCTTTCGGGCCTGCCGCCCCTGGCCGATGGTGCCAGCTCGGTCACCTACTGGATGAACAAGCTCCAGCCCCTCAGCGTCGACGTGCCGCTGTTCGTCAGCCTCAATCCGCTCACCGAGCCGGAGGTGGACAAGGTGCTGGGCGAGTTCGACTACACTCACCCGATCTTCGATCCCGCCGCCATGGCCGCGCAGCGCGACATGTGGACGATCCAGGGTGCCCAGCGCACCTGGTTCTGCGGCGCCTACATGGGCTCGGGCTTCCATGAGGACGGCATCCAGGCCGGCCTCGCCGTGGCGGAAAGCCTCGGCAGCCTCAAGCGCCCGTGGTCGGTGGCCGATGAGTCGGGCCGCATCCATCTGGGTCCGCAGGATCCGCGCTCGCCTCCTGTCCAAGTCCCTGTGGACTGAGATGGTGGAGAGCTGCCTCTATCGCGGGGAAGTGGTGCACCGGCGCCTGAACCCCTTGCGGCATGAATTGCGCTATCGCGTCTTCAACCTCCTCGCCGACGTCGACAGGCTCGACGAACTGTCCCGCAAGCTGACCCTCTTCAGCTACAACCGCGCCAACATGTTCTCCATCATGGACCGCAACCACGGGCCGGGCGACGGAACGCCGGTGCGCGAACATGCCTGGGCCCTGGTGCGCGCCGCCAAGGGGAGCGGCGAGGTCCGGCGGATCTTCATGTTCTGCTACCCGAGCGTGCTGGGCTACGTCTTCAACCCGCTGACCGTCTATTATGCGGTGGACGGAGCCGACCGGCTGCAGCTGATGATCTATGAGGTCAACAACACCTTCGGCGGCCGCCACTCCTACGTGCTGCCGGTGGGCGACAGCCTGGCCCACAGTGCGCCCAAGCATTTCTTCGTCTCGCCCTTCAATGCCGTGGAGGGCCACTACACCTTCAATTTCACGGCTCCGGAAGAGAAGATGTCCCTCGGCATCGCCCTCAGCGTCGATGATGTGCCCGTGCTCAATGCCTATGTGAGCGGCACGCGGAAGCCGCTGACGGACGCCAACCTGCTGCGCGCCTTCCTCGGTGTGCCGCTGCTCACCCTGAAAGTGACGGCGGCCATCCACCTGCATGCCTTGAAATTGTGGTGGAAGGGCCTCAAACTCAAACGCCGCCCCGGCGGCCCGAACCACACCGTCGACCATGTACCCGAGGCCCACTCACAGCCATGACCACCGAAACCATGCATGCCCGCGAGGGCCTCATCGGACAGGCCATTGCCGCCACCGGGCGCCGCCTGCTGCCACGTGACCTGACCGGCGGCATGACCCTCACGCTGCCCTCCGGGCGCCAGCACCGCATCGGCTTCCAGAAGCCCGGCATCCATTGCGATCTGGTGCTGCGCAACTACCGCCCGGTGTTCTCCGCCATGCGCCGCGGCGCCGTCGGCTTCGGCGAGAGCTTCATGGCGGGCGATGTCGAGAGTTCCGACATCACCTCCGTCCTGCGCTTCTACCTCAAGAACCGCGACGCCCTGAACCGCGCCGCGAGATCCGTGTTCTTCAAGAGCCTGGGCGACCGCCTGTTCCACCTGCTGCGCCAGAACACCAGGGCGGGTGCCCGCCGCAACATCAGCGCCCACTACGATCTCGGCAACGCGTTCTATGCCCACTGGCTCGACGAGACCATGAGCTACTCGTCGGGCTTCTTCGGCAACGGTGCCGAGACGCTGCAGGCCTCGCAGATCGCCAAGTATGATCTCGTCGTCGACGCGCTTGGCCTCGACAGGCCGTCGCGGATCCTTGAAATCGGCTGCGGCTGGGGCGGCTTCGCTGAAGTGGCGGCCAACCGCGGGCATCATGTCACCGGGCTCACGATTTCGCGCGAGCAACTTGAATTCGCCCGCGGCCGTCTGGGCGATCGTGCCGAGATCCGCTTCCAGGACTACCGCGACACGACCGAACAGTTCGATGCCATCGCCTCGATCGAGATGATCGAGGCCGTGGGTGAAGCCAACTGGCCGACCTACTTCAAGGTGTTGCACGACCGCCTGAAGCCAGGCGGCAGCGCTGCCGTGCAGGCCATCACCATCGACCGCGCCCTCTATGAGGGCTATCGCCGCAAGGCCGATTTCATCCAGCGCTATATTTTCCCGGGCGGCATGCTGCCCACCAAATGCATCCTTGCTGAACAGGCAGAGCGCGCCGGCCTGACCTTCGAGCCGGTGCAGGTCTTCGGCCACGACTATGCCCAGACGCTGGCCCTGTGGCGGGAGCGCTTCGAGGCGGCCTGGCCCGACATCGCCAAGCTCGGCTTCGACGAGAAGTTCCGCCGCCGCTGGACCTACTACCTCTCCTACTGCGAGGCTGGCTTCCGCGAGGGCTCGATCGACGTCGGCATCTACCGTTTCCGCCGCCCCGGGTGATCGGCTCGGCTGCCGGCGCCGTAGTGCTGGCATGCTCAAGCGCAACGATACCGCTCCCTTCGATCTCCTCTCCTGGCTGGAGGGGCGTACCCTTGCCGAAGGCGTGTTCGAGGACCGAGGCGGCCGCGTCCGTCGCCGCTTCACCGTCGAGTTGAACGGCACGGCGGAGGCCAACGCGCTGCGCCTCAACGAACGCTTCATCTTCGACAATGGCGAACGGCAGGAGCGCACCTGGGTGCTGACGCGCGGCCCCGATCGCAGCTTCATCGGCCGCGCCGAGGACTCGGTGTCGGAAGCACACGGCCGCTTCGATGAAGGTGTTGCCTATCTCTCCTCGAGACTGTGGCTCAAGGTCGGCAAGCGCAAGATCGCGATGCACTTCGACGATGCCTTCTACCCGGCAGGCCCCGGCCTCGTCCTGAACCGCTCGACGATGAGCAAGTGGGGCATCCGCCTCGGCCAGATCCTGATCCAGTTCCGCAAGGCCGATCAGCGCTCGCCATAGAGCATGTCGTAGAGCACCGGCCTCAGCGTCAGCATCAGGCTGTCGGCCATCGCGGCATGGCCCTCAGCTGACGGGTGCAGCGCGCCCGTCGTTTCCGAGAACACCGCCGCGGAGGCTTTCTCATCGAGCTTGCCGAAACGGTCGCGGACCTTCTGGTTGATCACCATGTAGGCGTCGTTGAAGGTGCGCACCCAGCGCTGGCGCAGCGCATAGGGATAGTTCTGCGTCGCCGGGTCATAAGGCCGCCAGCCGCCTTCCTTTCCCGAAAAGCTGGTCTGGCAGGTTTGCGTGTCGCGCTCGGCGGTTCCGTAGCAGGGGATCATCAGCTGCTCTGCCGGGTCATCGATGCGGCGGATGTTCTGCGCGCAGAAGCCATGCCCCTCGAACATCTTGTCGGCATAGATTCGCCCCGCGAAGGTCCAGCCATGGTCACCCGCCAGGTCGCGCATGCGCTTGTGAAGCAGCGAGAACTGTTCGCGCACCTTGGCGAGGCGCTCGGGCTGCGCGGTGAGCCATGACGAGAACATGTCGAGCGACTGGTTCGCAGCATAGCGGTCCTCGCCGCCGCCCTCATCGGGCGATGCCTGGCAGATCTCGCCCGCCTCGTTGGTGACGAGATCGGGATAGGCGGTGAGCACCACGCGCGAGGGATCGAACACGCCGTCGCCGGCGGAGGTGACGGGCACCGTCGCCTCGAGAACCGAGGCGAGTGTCGCATAGGCGTCTGGCAGCACGTCGCGCATGCGCGCGGCGAATTCCTTTGCGCTCACCGTGGCGCCGAAGAAGGCCGCGATGGCTGAGGAGGCCGAGTCCCTCAGCGACGCCCAGGCGACGATGTTCGAGAAGCCGATGTCATTGCCGCCCACTGACAGAAAAATGAAATCGAGGCTGCGGCGGAAATCATTTCCGGGGCAGGTCGGAACACCGTCCTTCATCTTCGGCGCCTCACGGCAGATCTCGCGCATCAGGCGATAGAGCTGGGACTCCTTTTCACCGCCAGCGATCATCGGCGCTGCCAGCTGGGCGGAACGCTCGTTGCTGGCCACGCGCTCGACATAGGTCTGCGGCCCGAGAATGCCGTCGGCGATGCTGGCACCGGAGCAGGAGTAGTCGAGGAAGGTGACGGAGGCCTGCGGGTTCTCGATGGCAATCTGCAGCGCGGCGCGCAGCTGCTGGCCATAGAGCGAACGGTGGCAAAGCTCGTCCGTCCACTCAGCACCGCCGCCGGCATCATTCTGGCGGCGGATCGGGTAGAAGTTCTTGAAGCGGCGGCTTTCGCTGAAGGCCACGGGCCGGTTGGGGTTGCCCTCGCCGGAGGCGAAGCTGTCGCCCAGCCCGGCGATCAACAGGTCCTTGACGCGCGCCTCGGTGATGATGGGCGCCTCGCCCACCACGTTCACAGCAATCTCAGCCCCGCCGGGATAGGGAAGTTCAATGCCGGGCCCGCTCACCCGGTCGGCACAGGATGACTGCGCCACAACCTGTCCGCCGATCCGCCACTCGCACACCGCGGTGGCGGGAACGCCCTGCCCGGACAGCCACAGTTCGATGGCGTGGGACTGCGGGGTAACATAGGCGTCAATGCCGCCGCAGGCGGAGTGGGTGCGCTTCTTCGAGTCGTAGCACAGCCCATCGTGACCCTTGGCGGCCCAGCCGCGCCAGTCGAAATTCTTGCGCAGGATGGTGCTGAAGGCGATGAAACGGTCATTCAGCACATGCTCGGAGCCGAGGACGGAAGTGCTGGCGACGAAGGAATCGCGTGCGTCCGAGGCCATGCCCTGCTGGTCGACGTGCAGCAGATACTGGCGCCAGGCATTCTCGTGCTGCCGGAAGAAGGCGCTGTCCTGGAACAGCCGGAACCGGTTGGTGACCTGCCACTCGATCTTGAACTGGCTGGTGTTGAGGGTCTGCGCCCCCGCCGGAAGGGCGAAAATGGACAGCAATGCGGCAATGAATAAAAGCAGTCTCGACATTGCAGGGACGATACCCGCGAAACCCGGCCAAGTTTGGGCAAGAGGCGATGAAAGATCATGAAAAATCGGCATTCGGGCGGGCGACGATCACCCTGATCCCGGCATCGGTGAGCATCCGGTGATTGGCCTCGGAAAGACCGTCATCGGTGATCAGCGTGCCGATCCGGGTGAGGGGCATCATGGTGTTTCGGGCTCTCATGCCGAACTTCCGGCTGTCGGCCAGTACGATCACCTCATCGGCTCGCTGCAGCAAAAGCTCGGTTTCCCTCACGATGAGGGGATGGGATTCTTGCATTCCTATGGGCGTGATCGCCTGGGCGCCAAGAAAGAACTTGGAGGCATAGAATTCGGGCGGGCCGGCCTGGGGTGCGAACACAATGCCCGGCTCGCGGTAAAGTTCGCCCCCCGCCAGGGACAGGTGGCAGGTGCCGTTCTGCCACAGCGTGGCGGCAAGCGGCATGGAGTTGGTGTAGATCCGGACGTTGCGGTTCGCCAGCAGCAGCGCGAAGAGATAGCACGTTGACCCGCCATGGATGATCAGTGCATCGCCATCCTGCACCAGGGCTGCCGCCTCCCGGGCAATCGCCTTCTTGGCCGCTACCCCCAGCATCTGGTTCTCGGTGAAGGGCCTGGCCGTTACCCCCTCCAGTGCCCCGGCCTCGGCGGCGGCGATGCCGCCGAACACCTTGCGCACCGCACCCGTGGCGTGAAGCTTGCCGATATCACGCCGGATGGTGGCGGGCGAGGCGTCGACCACCGCCTGCAGGTCCCTTACGGAGGCGAAGGGCCGGTCCCTCAAGAGGTCCAGCATCAGCTTGTGGCGCTCGGCTTCGGTCATGGACAGCCCCATCGGGTGTGACCAAATTTGATCACTTGTGCACTGCAAAAATCACTCAAAGCTCGCAAACTAACTCACTTGACGCTTTTTGCTCACAGATGTTTATTATCGCTCACCGCTTATGGCCTGTAAACAGGCCTGGAACAGACCCGTGGACAAAGTGAATCGCGGGCGGCGGGCGGAATGGGAGCGAACACATGCGAACCGAGCAGATTGGTGACGCAACGGCAGCAGATGCCGCGCTGCCGATCGCGCTGCGGTCGATCTCCAAGTCCTTCGCCGGCATCAAGGTGGTGAGCGACGTCAGCTTCGACATGCGTCCCGGCGAGGTCCATGCGCTGATGGGCGAGAACGGTGCGGGCAAGTCCACTCTCATCAAGGTCATGGCCGGGCTCTACCAGCCGGACGAGGGCCAGATCCTCGTCAACGGCGCGCCCATCCGCTTCCCCTCTCCCAAGGATGCGCATGCCGCAGGCATCGCCACCGTGCACCAGGAGCTGCTGCTCTTTCCCGAACTCACCGTCGCCGAGAACATTTTCCTCGGCCAGACGCCCAAGACCGCTCTCGGCACCATCGACTGGACCACCATGCGCCGCCGCGCCCGCGAGTTGCTCGATGAACTCGACAGCGGCGATCTCGACATCGACCAGAAGGTGGCGCACCTCTCGGTTGGCAACCGCCAGCGGATCGAGATTGCGCGGGCGCTGGCGCAGGATGCGCGCGTGCTGATCATGGACGAGCCCACCGCAGCACTGGCCGAGCACGACGTGCAACGGCTGATGAGCATCGTGCGCAACCTCAGGAAGCGCGGCGTGGCCATCGTCTATGTCAGCCACCGCATGCCGGAGATCTTCGCACTCGCCGACCGGGTCACCGTGCTGCGCGACGGCCACCTCGTGGCGACGAAGCCCATATCCGAGGTCGACGAACCCACCCTCGTCTCGATGATGGTGGGCCGCGCCATCGACCGGCTCTACCCCGCCAAGCAGGGCACCGACGGTGATGTCATTCTCGAACTCGATGGTGTTTCCCACCGCGGCGTGGTGCGCGACATTTCCTTCAGGCTGCGGCGTGGCGAGATCCTGGGCCTCGCCGGCCTCGTCGGCTCCGGCCGCACCGAAACCGCGCTCACCATCTTCGGTATCACTCCCGCCACAAAGGGTCAGATCCTGATCGACTGCCAACCCGTGACGATCACCTCGCCCGAGGCAGCGCGTGACCTGGGGATTGCTTACATCCCGGAGGACCGTGCCAACCAGGGACTGATCCGTCCGCAGTCGGTCGAAGACAACATTGCCCTTGCCAATCTGAAACGCCTGACGCGCGGCATCTTCGTTGACGCTGTGCGGGTGACGGCGGAGGCGCGCAGCGCCATCCAGCGCTTCGGCATCCGCGCGCGCGGGCCCGAGCAGCCGGTGCGACAGCTCTCTGGCGGCAACCAGCAGAAGGTGGTGCTCGGCAAGTGGCTGGCCACCAACCCGCGCATCCTGATCATGGATGAGCCGACCCGCGGCATCGACGTCGGCGCCAAGGCCGAGATCCACCAGCTGATGCGCAAGCTCGCGGGCGAGGGCATGGCGATCCTGATGATCTCGAGCGAACTCCCCGAGGTTCTGGGCATGAGCGACCGCGTCCTGGTGATGAACGGCGGCCGCATCGTCGGTGAGTTCGACAAGGACCATGCGACGGCGGAAGCGGTCGGAACCGTGATGACCCGCAGCATGACGCGGGAGGACGCGGCATGAGCGGCGCCGCCGTCTCGCCCGGCCGCACCAACCTGCACCGCTTCCTCTCCGGCTATGGCCAGGAGATCGTGGTGCTGCTGTCGATCGTCGCGCTCTTCGTGGTGGTGGGTGCGATCAACCCGCGCTTCCTCTCCGACACCAACATCAATTCGATCTTCGCCGGCAACGCCTATATCGCCATCGCCGCGATCGGCATGTCGATGATCATCATGGCCGGACACATCGACGTTTCAGTCGGCGCCCTGATCGGCGTCATCGCCACGATCGCCGGAACGCTGGCGGTGAAAGGCTATCCGATCTGGATCGCATGGAGCCTGCCCATCCTCTTCGCCGTCGTCGTGAACGCGGGCGTCGGCACGCTGGTGGCCTATACGCGCATTCCCTCCATCGTCGTCACGCTGGGCATGCTGTCGATCCTCAAGGGCGGGCTCATCAGCGCCACGGCGGGCGAGTGGATCACCAACATGCCGGCGGAGTTCATGATCGCCCAGATGCGTCCCTTCGGCATTCCGTCCGCCGTCTGGTTCATGGTGGCGCTCACCATCATCGCCAGCCTGTTCCTGCGCTACACCGATTTCGGCCGCTCGATCTATGCGGTGGGCGGTAACATGGAGGCCGCACGCGCCGCCGGCATCAACCCCGAGCGGACCGTGATCGGCGTCTTCGCGCTGCACGGCCTGTTCGCGGGAGTGGCCGGCATCCTGTTTGCCACGCAGTTGCAGGTGATCCAGTCCACCGTACCGCCCAACCTCGAACTCACCGTTATCACCGCCTCGGTGATCGGCGGCGTCTCGATCCTCGGCGGCACTGGCACGGTGATCGGCTCGACGCTGGCTGCCATCCTCTTCGCCTGCATCGGCTCGGCGCTGATCTTCCTCAATGTCTCGGCCTACTGGCTCCGCGCCGTGCTGGGCTTGATGATTCTCGCCACCGTGCTGGCCGACATGGCCCGCCGCCGGAGCGACAAATGACGGCGGCAAAGCTTTTCCGGCACGAAACCATTCTCGCGATCCTCACCGTGATCGCGATGATCGTGCTTGCCTCGCTCTCCGACAAGTTCTTCACCGTCGACAACCTGCTGAACCAGGGACGGCTGATGGCCGAGGTGGGTCTCATCTCGCTGGCCATGACTTTCGTGATCGTCACCGGCGGCATCGACCTCTCGGTCGGCTCGATCCTCGGCCTTACTGCCATCCTGCTCGGCGTGTTCTGGAAGAACCTCGGGCTGCCCCTGCCCGCCGCCATCGTGCTGGCCATGGCCTGCGGCACATTCGCGGGCTGGGTGAACGGCCTCATCATCACCCGCTTCAACGTGCCGCCACTCATTGCCACGCTGGCAACGCTGGCCCTTTATCGCGGCCTCGCCGAGGGCATCAGCGAGGCGCGCTCGGTGCGCGGTTACCCCGAGTGGTTCTTCTTCTTCGGCCAGGGCGAAGTGCTGGGGGTTCCCTTCCAACTCTGGGTGCTGGGCTTCGCCACCCTCGTTGCTGCGGTGATCCTGGGCCTCACGCCCTTCGGCCGCGCCACCTACGCCATTGGCGCCAACGAGGTGGCGGCGCGCTTCTCGGGCATTCGGGTCAATGCCACCAAGCTGTGGATCTATACGGCGGCGGGCTTCTGCTCGGCACTGGCCGCGGTGATCTTCGTCTCGCGCGTGACGACGACGCGCTCCGACATGGGCACCGGACTGGAGCTTGACGCAATCACCGCGGTGGTGCTCGGCGGCACCTCGATCTTCGGCGGCCGGGGCACCATCATCGGCACGGCATTGGGCCTCATCCTCATACAGGCCCTCAAGAACGGACTGGCGCTTTCGGGCGTGAAGGGTGACGGCACCATCGTCGTCATCGGATTGGTATTGATCGGCGCGATCCTCGTGGGTGCGCTGTTCGACAAGAACAGAGGCGGCTGACTTCGCGAAGATGTCTCCAGCCCACCCGCCTGTGAGCGAGGAGACGAACATGGGAGAAACGACATGAAGAAACTGACGCTCGCCGCCATCGTGGGCCTCGGCCTCATGAGCGGCTCGGCGCTCGCCGCCTCCGCCTGGACCGGCGGTGACGACCTGCCCACCAACCCGCTGTCCTGCGACGCGACGCCTGCCGCCGCGGTCGCCAAGCCCTATGACGGTGGCGTTCCCACCAACCCGCCTGACCGCAAGGGCAAGAAGATCACGGTCGTCGACGTGCCGAAGCTGATCGGCATCGGCTACTTCAACGCCACCTCGAAGGGCATCTCTGACGCTGCCGCCGAACTCGGCAACGTCGACGCCAAGACCGACGGCCCGACCAAGGCCAACATCGACGAGCAGATCACCTTCCTCGACAACTACATCACCTCCGGCGTGGACGGCATCCTGTTCGCAGCCAATGATCCGGTGGCCATCGCACCGGTGCTGAAGAAGGCTCTCGAGAAGGGCATCAACGTCGTGGGCTATGACGCCAACTCGACGCCCGACGCCCGCCAGTGGTTCGTCAACCAGGCCGAGTTCAACGGCATCGCCAAGTCGCTGGTCGACAACATGGCGGCGGAAGCGGGCGAAGAAGGTGGCGTTGCCATCGTCACCTCGACCTTCACCACGCCGAACCAGGCGCGCTGGATCGCCGAGATGGCGGCCTATGCCGAGAAGTGCCACCCCAAGCTGAAGTGGCTGGAAACGGTGGAAGCCCAGGAGGACAACAACCTGTCCTTCAACCAGGCCACCACCCTCATCAACAAGTATGGTGATGACCTCAAGGGCATCTTCGGCATGACCTCGGTTGCAACCCCGGCCTCGGCCGAAGCCGTGACCCAGGCCGGCAAGTGCGGCAAGATCGCCGTCGTGGGTCTTGCCACGCCGAACGCCATGAAGCCCTACGTCGAAAAGGAATGCGTGAAGTCGGTGGTGCTGTGGAACCCCGTGGACCTCGGTTACGCGGCCATGCAGGTGCTGCGCTCGGTCGCTGACGGCACGCTGCAGCCGGGTGCCACCACAGTGAAGGCCGGCAAGCTGGGCGATCTCCAGGTCATCAACGGCTCGGAAATCCTGCTTGGTGCGCCCTACACCTTCACCAAGGAAAACATCGGCCAGTTCGACTTCTAAACATCAAACCCGTGAACGCGCCGGGCACCCCCGGCGCGTTCCTACTTTCGTGTTGAAAGCGAGAACCACATGAGCAATTCCGCCACTGTTCCCTCCCTTTGGGATGACGCCAAGGCCGCCAAAATGGATGAGCCGGGCCTCCTCCTCTATCGGTCCAACCTGCTGGGCGCGGATTTGCGCATCACCAATTTCGGCGGTGGCAACACCTCCGCCAAGGTCGCGGCGAAAGACCCGCTGACCGGCGAGCCTGTCACCGTGCTGTGGGTCAAGGGCTCGGGCGGTGACATCGGCTCCATGAAGCTCGACGGCTTCGCCACCCTCTACATGGACAAGCTCGAAAGCTTGAAGGGTCTCTACAAGAGCCTCGACCAGGAAGACGCGATGGTGCATGCGCTGAATCATTGCACCTTCGATCTCAATCCCCGCGCGCCCTCGATCGACACATGCCTTCATGGCTACGTGCCCTTTCCGCATGTTGACCATGTCCACTCAGATGCCGTTATCGCCATTGCCGCCTCGGACGACTCCGAAAAGCTGACAAAGGACATCTTCGGCGACGAGATGGGCTACCTGCCCTGGCAGCGCCCCGGCATCGACCTGGGGATCAAGCTCGGCGAGATGGCCAAAAAGAACCCGCAGTATGTGGGCGTCGTGCTCGGCAGCCATGGCCTGTTCACCTGGGGCAACACCGCCAAGGAGTGTTACGACACGACGCTGCGCATCATCAACAAGGCGGCTGTCTGGCTGGAGCGCAACAGCGCCAAACCCGCCTTCAAGGGTGCCAAGGTCGAGACCCTGTCGGACGCCGAGCGACGCGCAGTTGCGCTGCGACTTCTGCCCGAAATCCGCGGTCGCATTTCAAAACACGAGCGCAAGATCGGGCACTTCGTCGATTCGTCCGAAGTTCTGGAATTTGTGAATTCCAACATGCTCGAGAAACTTGCACCGCTCGGCACCTCCTGCCCGGACCACTTCCTGCGCACCAAGATCCGCCCGCTGATCGTGCCGCATGACGCCGATGGTCCAGCACTCGACAGACTGATCGAGGCCTACCGCGCTGACTACGCGGCCTATTACGAGCGCTGCAAGCACGCCAACTCTCCCTCCATCCGCGACCCGAACGCCGTGATCTACCTCGTGCCGCGCGTCGGCATGCTGTCCTTTGCCAAGGACAAGGCCACGGCGCGCATTGCCGCCGAGTTCTACGTCAACGCCATCAACGTGATGCGTGGCGCTTCCGGCGTGTCCGCCTACAAGGGCCTGCCCGAGCAGGAGGCCTTCAACATCGAATACTGGCTGCTGGAGGAAGCGAAACTATCCCGCATGCCGAAGCCCAAGAGTCTCGCAGGCCGCGTTGGCTTCATCACTGGCGGTGCCGGCGGCATCGGTTCGGCCATCGCAGCGAAGCTGCTCTCGGAGGGCGCCTGCGTGGTGCTTGCCGACATCGACCAAACCTCGCTTGACGAGGTGGTGGGTGGCTTCGCCAAGACCTATGGCAAGGACAATGTGCGCGGCGTGAAGATGGACGTGACCTCGGAAGACGCCGTGATCCGCGCCATGGACCAGACGGCACTTGCCTTCGGTGGCGTCGACATCGTCGTCAACAATGCCGGCATCACCATCGCCGCGCCGGTGGAGGACACCACCCTCGAACTCTGGAACAAGAACCAGGCGGTGATGGGCACCGGGTACTTTCTCGTCGGCCGCGAGGGTTACCGCCTGCTGAAGCGGCAGAGCCTTGGTGGCTCCATGGTGTTCATCTGCTCCAAGAACGCGGTCGCGGCATCGCCCGGTGCCTCCGCCTATTGCGCCGTGAAGGCAGGAGAGCTTCACCTCGCCCGTTGCATGGCGCTGGAGGGAGCACCGCTTGGCATTCGGGTCAACGTGGTGAACCCGGATGCGGTGCTGCGCGGGTCCAAGATCTGGCAGGGCCCGTGGCGCGAGCAGCGCGCGGCCTCGCTCAAGATCACGCAGGATGAACTGGAGGAGCATTACCGCAAGCGCTCGCTTCTGCAGCGCTCGGTTTACCCGGAGGATATCGCCGAGGGCGTGTATTTCTTCGCCTCCGACCTCTCCAACAAGTCGACCGGCAATTTCCTGAACGTGGATGCTGGCAACGCGGCATCCTTCACGAGGTAAGACATGAGCTTTGCGATCTCGGAGGACTTCATCGCGGCGGAGAACACGAGGCATGCGGCTGCCCTGGTCGAGGACTATGAGGCGCTCGGGCGGCAACTGGCGCGGCGTGGCATTTCCATCGAGGCGATGACCGAGCGGGCGATGACCTATTCAGTTGCTGTTCCAACCTGGGGTGTTGGCACGGGGGGCACGCGCTTCGCCCGCTTCCCGGGTCCGGGCGAACCGCGCAACATCCATGACAAGCTGGAGGATTGCGGTGTCATCAACCAGTTGACACGAGTGACCCCCAACGTGTCGCCACATTTTCCGTGGGACAAGGTTTCCGACTACAATGCGCTCCGCCAGGAGGCGGCGAGCCACGAGCTTGGCTTCGACGCGGTGAACTCCAACACCTTCCAGGACCAGCGGGGCCAGCGGCTTTCCTACAAGTTCGGCTCCCTCACCCATGCCGACAAGGCGACGCGCATGCAGGCAGTGGAGCATAATCTCGCGTGCATCGAGATCGGCCGGCAGCTTGGTTCGGCTGCACTCACCGTCTGGATTGCGGACGGTTCGAATTTTCCCGGCCAGTCGAATTTGAATGCCGCATTCGACCGCTATATGGAATCGCTGCGCATCGTCTACGACGCCTTGCCCAGGGACTGGTACGTGTTCCTCGAGCACAAGCTCTATGAACCGGCATTCTATTCGACCGTGATCTCCGACTGGGGCTCAAGTTTCATGGCGGCCCTTGAGCTGGGCCCCCGAGCCCGCTGCCTGGTGGACCTCGGCCACCATGCCCCCAACACCAACATCGAGCAGATCGTCGCGCGGCTGATTCGCGCCAAGAAGCTTGCGGGCTTCCACTTCAATGATTCGAAGTATGGCGATGATGATCTCGACTCCGGATCGGTTGATCCGTTCCGGCTCTTCCTGGTGTTCAATGAACTCGTCGATGCGGAGATGCGGCAGGTGGAGGGGTTTTCACCTGCCTACATGATCGACCAGTCGCACAACGTGACGGACCCCATCGAGAGCCTGATGGCGTCGGCCGTGGAGATCCAGCGGGCCTTCGTTCAGGCGTCGCTGATCGACCGCGAACTTTTGGAGGCGGCGCAGGGCGGCAGTGATGTGATGCTGGGGCATCGCCTGGTGAAGCAGGCCTTCATCACCGACGTCTCCCCCATCCTCGCCGAGGCGCGGCGGCGCAAGGGCGGCGCTGTTGACCCTCTCGATCTCTACAGGACGAGTGGATATCGCGCTGAAAAGACGAAGGAACGTCCGCCGGTTGCAGGCACCTCGGCCGGTATCGTCTAGGCGACCAGGCTGTCCAGCGCAGTGTTGGTCTTTTCGATCTGTGACAGAAGTTCATCCTGCAGGGTTTTCAGAAGATCGAGGTGCCGCTTCAGGTGGCGCACCGCCTTTTCGCTGGCCAGCACATCCTCCTCAGGCGACAGCATGTCGAGAATCTCGCGGATCTGGGCAATGGGCACGCCCAACCGGCGCAGCGTCAGAATGTTTTTCAGGCGCCGTACATCGCTTGCAAGGTAGGTGCGGAAGCGCCCGTGCCGCGGGGGCGAGATGAGCTCCACCCGTTCATAGAAGCGGATCGTCTTCGGGTCCGTGGCTGTCAGCTTCGCCAGTTCCCCAATGAAGAGGAAACCATCCTGGGGGACCAGGGAATCATCAGGCAGGTTTGCCGCACTTTCATTGAGATGGCTGTCCATGACGTTCCTCGTTGCTTAGGTTGTATTTGTTTCCAGTATGTATACCTTAGATATACATAACATTTCTCGTCAAGAGTGTATTTTCGTAAAATTGCGATTTACTCACGTACATCGGTGGAGCAGCTTTCACCAAGTATATATGCCTTTATCAGGAACACAATTATCAATCTGAAGTATTAGAGCTCACATAGTTGAATAAAAGCAAATGAAATGAAGATTATATCAAGTCTAAGTCGATGATAATACTGAATTTTAACTGTTTATTAACGCCCTATTCTCGAAACTGCGTCTGCAACGCCAGCGTGTCAGAACGGCGCGCTGAACAACTCTGGAAAGCAGACTGCCACCATGATCATTCTTGTCGATGACCGCAGCGAAGTTACGGAGGCTTATCGCAGCAGCTTCAGCCGGGAGGGAATTTCCGCTGCGAGCTTCACGCCGACCGACTTCAACAGCTGGTTCCACTCCACCAGTGGCCCGGACCTCGCCGCCGTTGAGGCGTTCATCCTCGGTGACTTCTTGCAGCGTGAGACGATGGCGCGCGCCATCAAGACACGAACCGAAGCACCAGCCATTGCGCTGAATGATTCGATCGGGCTCGAATCGACACTCAAGCTCTTTGCAGCGGGTGTCGACGACGTGGTGCGAAAGCCCGTTCATGCCCGGGAGATCATTGCCCGCATCGGCGCGATTCGTCGCCGCGCCGCGCCCGCCCCGAAGTCGACCGATCTCGGTGACCTGCGTGTTTTCAACGACGGCCGCGATCCGGAGGTGGGAGGCCGCACGCTTGTGCTGCCGCGGCGCGAACGCCGCATAATCGAACAGTTTGCAACCGATTTGACAACTGCCGCAAAGCCAATGATCGATCGCGGAGACCAGTTCGTACTTGTTACAGCACCAGAAGCGCGACCCTATGTGCGCATGATCGTTGATCGGCTTTTTCCTGCCCTGCCTGTGCTCTCCCACATCGAAATATCGCGCGGCGTGAGAATTGAAGTTATTGCATCTCTGTCATGAATGGCGCGCCCGAAACTCTGATCTTCAGTCTAGCCCTGATGTTCTGTCGGATTGGTGGGTGCATGATTATCGCACCGGGTTTCTCTAGCCCACGGGTGCCGGTTCAAGTTAGGCTTTTCACAGCCCTTGCAGTGACTGCCGCACTGTCGCCGTTGGTTCTTCCAGGCATCCTCCGCGATCTTGAAGCGATTCCACGCGAAAAGCATGCTTTTCTCCTCCTCGGGGAATTGGCATCGGGAACTCTCATTGGTCTCCTGGCGCGCTGCTTTTTCCTCGCGTTGCAGTTTTCTGCAACGGCGATCTCCAACTTCATTGGCTTGACGGGAATACCTGGCATCCCACTCGAGGAAGCTGACACTGGATCACCTCTTTCCACATTGACTTCAACAGCAGCGGTTACCTTGGTTTTTGTCTCGGGGCTTCACATAGAGCTTCTGAAGGCAGTGATCGATTCCTACACCGTGATGCCACTGGGCGGCACGCTCAGAACCGAGGTATTTGTTGCAAGCCTGCTCATGACGCTCAGCGAGACGTGGCTGTTAGCACTCCGGTTGGCAGCGCCGTTCCTGCTTTATGGCGTTATCGTAAACTTCGCCTTGGGCATGGGAAACCGGTTCGCACCACAGGTTTCCATGTATCACAGCACCACCGGGCTCGTGATGCTGGGAGGATTCCTCTTGCTCTATCTCATATGGATGGACTGGGGAATTCTGTTCATGGATGCATATCGATCATGGTTGGTGGAGGGTGGCTTTGCGAGATGAACAAGATCGGCTCTTGCGGCTGGCACGAACCCAAAGGGAATTGGCCCGCCTGCTCGAAGCCAAGCTCATTTCTGGAACTCATCGACTTTCACAGTTGGAGCACACAAGAGCTGGCATATTGTCATCGCTCGATCGCGACGGCGGGGCGGGGCTCGTGCTATATGCCGCAACGATGCGTCGACTGATGGATATCGGCGTTGCCGTGAAGAGTGTTGAGGTGGAGATTGCGGAGCACAATCGCACTCTTCTGAACGTTCGTCTTCGTCAAGAAGTCCTCACGCGCCGGGCAGAACAAGTAAGAGTGACTGATGAGCGCAAGGCGATGGAAGGGGAGGCTCTGGAAGCTTCAATCGGCATGCACAGAAAAGCCACGGGCAAGCATGGCATGTTGTAATGAACGCAACTCGGGAGTCAGCATATGGCTGTAAGCCTACCATCCGACCTCGTTGTCGACGTAATGCGGAATGCGGATCCGGCTCGACGCAGCGCTGCAACTGCGAAGTTGAGCTCGGTGGGAGAGAGTACAGGGGGTCAGTTCGCTTCGGCGTTTGAAAATCTGCAGGCTCCAAAGTCGAACTCCAGAGAGGCCTTGGTGGAGCTTGTACCATCAATCCTGCCGCGTGCATCTTCAAGCTTGGCGCAGCAACCTGATGGGAGGGAATCAGCCTATCAAGGATTTGAGCGATTGGTGCTTCGAAATCTCTTCGAAGCACTCCTGCCGGGCGAGGAGACCGGATCTTTTGGTGGAGGGCCATCAGCGGGTGTCTGGCGTTCGATGGCAGCGGACCAGCTTGCCGTTGTCTATTCGGAAAGCGGTGGCATCGGAATTGCAAAGTCGGTGAATGGCGATGAATCATCTTTGCGCCGAGAAGCCCAATGGCCCTACTTCTCCAAGGACACGATCAGCACTTTCAGGGGTTAAATCATGGTGGCTCGGATAAGTGATGCCAACTCCGCTCTAGGTCTCGCGATCACAAAGCTTGTCGAGGCTGTGGAAAATGAGAATTCTGCCCTGCTACGCCAAGATATCATCTCACACGCCGGCTATACAGATCGAAAGAATCAGGCCCTGCGCGAGCTGATGGCAGCACAACGGAGGGACTCCAGCAGAACTTCGGTTGACCAGATTCGACCGCAACTGGTTCTTCTTTCTCAGGCTCTTCAAGCAAATGCTAAGCTTCTTAAGCATCATATCGCAGCCGTAGGCGATGTCAGCGATATCATCGTTGGAAGCCTCAGAGACGCGAATTCGGATGGAACCTATTCTCGGGACTCCGGTCTCCAGCGCTGGCGCTAGCCCATGCTCAAGCTTGTGTTAATTGGGGTTTGGGTCATTCTCGTCACGGCTGGCGCTACGTTCGCATCGAGTTATCTCGGTGGTTCGGCATTGGATTCGTCCGCTGAGGCAGAAGACCTTGGTGTTGAGGAGTTGACATCCGAACTCACCAGCGTCCCCATCATAAGGGGCGGAGATGTGTCTGGTTATGTCATTATGCAGTTCTCGTTTGCGGCCGACCGAGCACTGCTCGGCGACAGCAAGCTTGATCCGATGCCTTACATCAGGGATGCGGTTTTCCGGGTTGCGTTCACAAACTCCGAGATCGACTTTCGACACTTGAAGGCGGGAGATCTCGACAGGCTTACCGATAGCATCGTGACTGAGGCTAACCGGCGATTGGGAGCGAGCATCGTGCGGCAGGTTCTATTCCAGCAACTGAACTTCGTGAAAAAGGAAGACATTCGAACCAATTGGATCGGCGGGGCGAGTGGAGCGGACTGACACGCAAAATTCGCGTCTGTCCGATCTCATGCTGGACTTGGGGAAAGCCCTCACGAGGTCGCGGGGGTCGGACGCGTCGATGGAGGAGTTGATGCGGGTGGCCGATGACCCACTGCTTCTTCAGGCACTCGTTGTTAGGCATCGAACGGGAACAGTGGATATCCCGCCGCCTTTTCACGCTCATTTGCGGGACAATTTGCTTAGGAAGTACGGGCAGACCGGCATGCAGAGCAGTCAAGAGCGCGGCTATGGAGTGGTGGAACCACTGCTGCCTGATTCCCTTCATCCGGAACTGTTTGAACCACGCGACGAAGGCAAGACCCGGGCTTTACGGTTGTCAAGGGATCCGGTCGACGCCAAGCCAGTCTGGTGGCATGGCCGATTAGCCGCAGGTTGCGCAGGAGCTGGGGTTCTGGCTCTTGTTCTCTTGGGCGTTTTCACGTGAGCTGTGGCATGCTGTTTGCTCCTTGGTCCCGGAACGGGACAGCATCATGGAAGAGCGAGCAGTCAATTCAATCAGGCTCCTGCCACGGGATGACCTTGAAACCTTTGCCATTCGCGCGGCCACCCACATGCGTGACAGTCGTATGGAACTGGAAGCGAGCCGTCACTTCCTCTCCGTGCTCACGGGCTTCTTGCTCGGCGTTCTGGTTGCCGCGGCAGGCTTTCTGCTGGGTGCCAGCTTAGGCTGAGCCGGATTGTGCAATTACATGGCCGACAAAGGGCAGTTCACGGAATTGGTGAGCCATGTCCATGCCATATCCGACGACAAATTTATCAGGGCAGGTGAAGCCCTCGAAATCCGCAGTGATGTGAGCCGCAAGGTGACCGGGCTTATTCAGGAGCACGGCCGTGTATGTGCCCCTCGCACCGCGGGCCGCAAGAAGATCCTTGGCAAACGCCAGGGTTCGTCCCGATTCGAGAATGTCGTCGATCAATAGAACATCCCGGCCCCGTACATCCGTTTCAATGTCGCGCAGGACATTGACCTGCCCTGACGACTTCGTTGACTTGCGATAGCTCGACAAGATCATGAAATCGACTTCAGGTGACAGGCCCGCGTGGTGCATGGCGCGGATGAGATCCGCCGCAAAGACAAAGCTTCCCTTGAGAATTGGGACAACGAGAAGATTGGTCGGCTTCCGCGCGGCAATATCCGTCGCAATTGCCTTTACGCGTTCGGCAATCTCCGCCTCGCTGAAAAGAACGCCGATGCGATGGCCGTCAATGGTCAGTTCGCTCATGGAGAAGCATTTGACCCGATTTCATCGGCGCGGGCAAACCGAATTTCCATGTTTGCTGCAGCCTCGGGTGGGGACGCAAGACGGGTGACGAAGCTTGTACTCTCGCCCGGCTTCAGCGGTCGTACTTCGGTGTCGAGCATCCAATGGTAAACCTCTGCATTGTCGCCGGAGCGCAGTCCGAATCTGAGCCAGGGAATCTTCCGGACCTGGGCAGAGACATTGGCGAGTTCTCCCTTCACGGCGATCACTTTGCGCCCGTCGACGATGAGGTTCTGTACATCGACCTGCCGGATCTCGAGTCCGTAGATATTCACGTCATGGCCCACCATGCCATAGACCCGAGCTCTAGCCGGAAAGACCGCAACGACCTGCTCCGGAAAGGTGGCCGCTCCACCCAGAGGGGCTAATGCCAGTACAGCAAGGCTTGTCCAGGCC
The DNA here is from genome assembly GCA_945889445.1 of Rhizobium sp. Q54. Lineage (GTDB taxonomy): Bacteria > Pseudomonadota > Alphaproteobacteria > Rhizobiales > Aestuariivirgaceae > Aestuariivirga. The sequence goes on along the minus strand of CAMDBX010000005.1, from coordinate 57,568 downwards.
GCCAATCGCAAACGGCGGGTCCGACGGTGAAACTGAAACATAGTCTGGGCCTCGCGGGCCAACTGCATGATCTGGTGGGCTGTCGGCCAAGCCAAGGCTGGTCCGGGGGCTGCCACTTGGCGTGACCGCTGACCGATAGCGGCCGGAAGAGCCATGCCTTCGATCCAGTCATGCCCGCAGTCATCGCAATCGACGAGGGTCCCGCCACTGGCGGGCTCAAGTGCGGGAATGTCGCGGCGTGATGAGCAAGAAGGACATCGAACGATCATGGGCAATGGCAACCGAATTGAGAGGTGAATGCGCGCTATGGTTACATTTATTCTCCGGTGTGGTTAATGCCTCGTTAAAACTCGGATGGTTTAAAGAGGGTTGATCGAGAGGAGGACCTGGCCCGTGCTGCGGCTTGAGAACGTTGGTCTCAAATATGGCGATGGGCCGGAAATCCTGCGCGATGTGAGCTTTTCCGTCCGACCGGGGGATTTCTACTTTCTGACGGGCCCTTCGGGGGCTGGCAAGTCGTCGCTGCTCAAGCTTTTGTTCCTGGCACTACGCCCAACCCGGGGGAAGCTTCACATCTTTGGCGAGGATGTTGGCGGCCTCAGCCACAGCAAGCTGCCGGCGATTCGCCGTCGCATCGGTGTCGTTTTTCAGGAGTTCCGTCTGCTGGACCACCTCTCGACCTACGACAACGTGGCACTGCCGCTGCGCGTTGCAGGGAGGGCGGAGTCGTCTTACCGGCTCGACGTGATGGACCTCCTCGACTGGGTGGGACTTGCACATAAGTCATCGGACCTGCCGCCGGTTCTTTCGGGGGGCGAAAAGCAACGTGCTGCCATTGCTCGGGCCGTGATCGCCAAGCCGCAATTGCTGCTTGCCGACGAACCGACAGGAAACGTCGATCCCCTTCTGGCAAAGCGCCTGCTTCACCTGTTCCTCGAACTTAATCGGCTTGGCACCACGATGCTGATCGCCACACACGACAAGGGTCTCGTCCGCCAGGCAGAGCGCCCGGTTCTGCACCTTGAGCAGGGGGCACTGAACCTGCAATGAGACCCGGCGCCATCATACCGGCGACAGCTGCTTCGTTGACCTCGCTGACCGTTACCATGGCAGTGATGTGCTATCTCGCCTGCCTCGCCATTGGCGCGCTGATTCTTGTTGATCGTGCAGTGACGAGTTGGACGAGCGGCCTTTCCCGTGAGATGACGGTGCAGGTGCGCGTCGTGCGTGACGCCGACATTGCACAGGAGGTCGAGAAGGCGAGAGCAGTCACGGCGGCATTCCCCGGAATCATCGAGGTTGATATCCTCGACGAGAAGGCAGGTGAAAAGCTTCTGGAACCATGGCTTGGAACGCGATCCCTGGCGGGACTGCCCGTGCCACGGCTCATCCGTGTGGTCACCGATACGGAGAACCCGCCGGATGTCACGGCCCTTGGGCAGGCTCTTTCTCAGGTGAAGGGTGCCACGCTGGATACGCACCAGAAGTGGGAATCGGAGTTGACCCGCATGGCGCGTGCACTGTCGGCGGTATCCTATGCGATTCTGCTTCTGATCTCAGTCTCGGCGATTGCCATCGTAATATTCGCGACACGGGCCGTGCTGCAGGCCAACCGCCATATCGTCGATCTTTTGCATCTCGTGGGCGCGCGCGACAGCTACATTGCACGACAAATCGACGGGCGCTTTCTGCGCACCGGTCTGTTGTCGGGTTTCATCGGTGTCGGCCTCGGCTTGTTCACCTTCCTGTTACTGGGGCTCTTTGGCGGAGGCAGCGAAAGTGGTGTGGCAGCTGCAAGCCGTGGCCTGCTGTTCTCAACTCCGAGCATTGCCATATGGAGCTACGGGCTGTTGTTCGCCGTTCCGATTGCTGCGACGCTCATCTGCCTCATTACCGCTCGCGTGACGCTGATCCGCCGCCTCGGGGTCATCACGTGATTTTCGTTCGCTCAGCGGTATTCAACGTTGTCTTCTACATAAACCTGGCGCTGTTCATGCTGCTGGGCTTCATGTTTTATTTCACCCCGCGGAAGTGGTCGATCCGCGCCTTGCAACTGTGGGCGAGGTCGTCCTTGTTCTGGCTGCGCGTTATTGCGGGGATTCACATGGAAGTTCGCGGGAAGCAGCACATTCCTCAGGGTGCCTGCCTCGTGGCGGGCAAGCATCAATCCTTCTGGGAGACCTTCGCCATCCTGCCATTGCTCGATGACCCTGCAATGGTGCTGAAGAAGGAGCTGACATACATCCCCTTCTTCGGCTGGTTCATCCATAAGTTTCGCATGATCCCGGTGGAACGCTCCGCCGGCACGCAGGCACTGCGGACGCTTGTTGGAGTGGCGGAGAGAGCCATCGCCATGGGACGCCAGGTGGTCATCATGCCTGAAGGCACGCGCCGGGCACCCGGTGATCCGCCGGAATACAAGCCCGGTGCCGCCGCGCTGTACGGCAAGCTGGGTGTGGCTTGCGTTCCATTCGCATTGAATTCGGGCCTGTACTGGCCCCGACGCCAGTTCCTCCGCAAGCCGGGCACGATCGTCATCTCATTTCTGGAGGTGATCCCACCGGGCCTTCATCGCAAGGAATTTCAGTCGCGACTCGAAACTGCGATCGAGGTCGAGACGGCGAGGCTGGTCGCTGAGGCGCGAACAAGAGACTAAGTACAAACAGTGAACAAATACTCGACTCCGGAAGCTCCCCGATTTAAGCTTGGCGATAATCGGAGGTTCTGAAATGGATATCCCCGCCCGCCCCGTCTTCGAACCCATTGCCCGTGAAATTTGGTCGATGAAATACCGCTACACCCCGGACGATGGCATCGCGGCGGAAACCTGCATCGAGGACAGTTGGCGGCGCGTGGCGCATGCGGTTTCGGCTCCCGAGAGCGACGACAACCGATTGGTGTGGGCGGATAGTTTCTATCGGATACTCGAGGATTATCGCTTCCTGCCCGCCGGTCGCATTCTCTCGGGAGCCGGAACGAACCGGCAGGTGACGCTCTTCAATTGCTTTGTCATGGGCCGCATACCGGACTCGCTCGATCGGATCTTCACCCAGCTCAAGGAAGCCGCGGTCACGATGCAGCAGGGCGGCGGCATCGGCCACGACTTCTCGACGCTGCGCCCGCGCGGGGCACCAGTGAGGGGCGTTGGTGCCGACGCTTCAGGTCCGATCAGCTTCATGGATGTGTGGGATGCCATGTGCAAGACCATCATGTCCGCAGGCACCCGGCGCGGCGCAATGATGGGGACCATGCGGTGCGACCATCCGGACATTGAGGAATTCATCGCTGCCAAGGAACGCGCTGGCCGTTTGCGCAATTTCAACCTTTCCGTCCTCGTGACAGATGCTTTCATGGCAGCGGTCAAGGCGAAGGCAGAATGGACCCTTGTGTTTGAGGGCCAAAGCTTTCGTACCGTTCCCGCAGTGCAGCTGTGGGATCAGATCATGCGGGCGACCTATGACTTCGCCGAGCCGGGCGTGATCTTCATCGACCGCATCAATGCCCTGAACAATCTCTCCTATTGCGAGACCATCGGTGCGACGAACCCCTGTGGTGAACAACCACTTCCTCCCTACGGCGCCTGCCTGTTGGGCTCTCTGAACCTGACGCGGTTTGTCGTAAATCCATTCGGCGCGGACGCCCGCATCGATGACGATGCACTTCGCCAAACGGCGGCATCAGCCGTTCGGTTCATGGACAATGTCATCGACATCTCCAATTACCCACTTCCGCAGCAACATGCAGAGGCACTTGCAAAGCGCCGCATCGGCCTTGGCATCACGGGCCTCGCGGATGCCCTGGCAATGTGCGGCCTCAACTACGGCACTCTTGAGGCTGCGGCAGCTTCGCGGGAGTGGATGGCAGCGATTGAACAGGCCGCCTACCAGTCGAGTATTGCTTTGGCGACTGAGCGGGGAACCTTTCCCCTGTTCGATGCCAAGTGTTTCGGTGCATCAGGCCACGCTTCGAGTTTGCCAGACGATCTGCGCAGGGATATCGCCCAATACGGCTTGCGCAACGGGCTTCTCACCTCCATCGCACCCGCCGGCACCATCTCGCTCATTGCTGGAAACGTGTCGAGCGGTATCGAGCCGATCTTCAGCATCCGCTATGATCGCAAAGTGCTGCAGGCAGATGGAAATTCGCGTACCGAAGCTGTGACGGATTACGCAGCCTCTCTCTATTGGCAGATGCATGGCGCAGATGCACCGCTTCCGCCGGCCTTTGTGACCGCCGACAAGCTGACGCCTTCGGCACATCTTCTCATGCAGACCGCGGTGCAGAAGCATGTTGACAGTTCAATTTCAAAGACCATCAACGTTCCCGAAGACTATCCGTTCGAGAGATTCAAGACGGTCTATGAGGAAGCCTATGATCTTGGTCTGAAGGGCTGTACCACATATCGTCCGAACCCGGTTACCGGCTCCGTGCTGGTCAACACATCCATTCCAGGCAGGCTTGAGGCTGATCCGCGCCCTCGGGAGCGCGAGGAGATTCTGCCCGGCATGACCTACAAGCTGCGATGGCCGGAATCCGATCATGCCATCTACATCACCATCAACGACGTGGTGGAGGCGGGGACCAGGCGCCCCTTCGAGATCTTCATCAATTCCAAGAACATGGAGCATTATGCTTGGACGGTGGCGCTGACCCGCATGATCTCGGCGGTATTCCGACGCGGCGGGGACGTCGCCTTCGTTGTTGACGAGTTGAAGGCGGTGTTCGACCCGCGCGGGGGTCAGTGGATGAGCGGTCGCTATGTGCCCAGCCTGCTTGCAGCCATTGGCGGAATCATCGAACGGCACATGGTTGATACGGGTTTCCTGGATCCGGCACGCGATGGTTTTCGGGGTTTTTCAAACATCGGGAGAAGCGGGGCGCCATGCCCGCGTTGCGGCAGCGGCACGCTGATGTTTCAGGAGGGTTGCGCCACATGCCTCAGCTGCGGCTACTCAAAATGCAGTTGAGAGCTTGACAAGGAGATAATTTGTTCTATATTTGTTCTCATGATGCAAGGCTACTCCCTCACCGCTACCCTGCCCGAGGATCTAGGCCTCGGTGAACGCTTCTGGTACTGGCGCGGTGCTTCGGGCCAGGCCTATATCCACTCCATCTATACCCCTGACCTTTGCCCACCTGTAGCTGGCGCGGTGTTCGTCGTCGTCCGTAAGGCGGGTGGTGTCAGGACGGCACTTTCCATTGGCAGGTTCGGGGCTGATGGTCTGCGCCCAGGAGCCATTTCAACTGCTGCTGCTGGCGATGAGGTTCACGTCCACCTTCTGGCGCGCGATGGAGAACCGGCGGAACGCGTGCTGCGCGATTTGGCGGCATCCTTGGACAACGCCCCGCCCCCGCGTAGCGAGCCGAGGCCTTGGCAGAAGCCAGTTCAGCTCGAATTGCTCGCTGCCTGAGGGACAAGGCGCTGGGCAAGGCGCTCGAGAGCCGGGTCGTGGATGTTCATCTCGCGCAGGTGCGCCAGGGTGCTCATCACATAGTCGGTGCAGTGGCCTGAAACACCGATACCGGAACGCACGTGGCGCTCCAGCGCGTCATCATCCAGCACGCCAGCGTATTGTTGATGCGCCCTGTCGACAACATAGGTTACAGCCTCAACCGTAAGCCGGCTGCCGAGGAGTGTGATTGACTTGCGCTTCTCTAGGTAGACCGATGTCACCTGCTCACGCGCGCGGAGATAGGCGATGGTGCTTTCCCAGTTCTCCGCCGAGACTTCGAATGCCATGCCATGGCAGGAACCACCACGATCCAGCCCGAGCACAAGGCCCGGCTCCTCCGGAGTCCCACGGTGCACGTATGAATAGACGCACAAACTGCGGTGATAGCCATGCACGCGCGCCGCCTCGCTCCGCAGATATGCGAAGCCGGGCCGCCACATCAGCGAGCCATAGCCAAAAACCCAGAACTGCTTCATCCTGATCACCTGACTAACGCGAAAACTGTTCCGGGATCAAATGCCGAGTACCGCCCCCCAACCTTGGAGGATGTTCCTGCCACTGGCCATTGTCCTGGTGCTTGCACTGTTATGGACAGTCTACTGGTTTGTAGCCTCTGGCATCGCCAGGGATCGGCTGACCGACGAACGCATAAGGTGGGCATCAAAAGGGCTGACGCTCACCTGCACACGTGATGACTGGGGGGGATATCCCTTCCACTTTGAGTATTCGTGCACCTCGCCAGTGATCACCCTCGCGGACAAGGCTGAGCTGAGGTCCGCCAATCTTCTGCTGGTTGCCCTTGCCTACGCACCCTGGCAAGTTGCAGCTCTCATTGATGGGCCGACCACTCTCTTGGCGGCCGGCATCTCGCCCTTCGAAATCAAACACCAGCGGGCACTTGCCGCCGCCACGTTTGATAGGGACTCGCAGCCTTCGCTTTCCGTCGATGTTCCAGCCCTTTCCGCTCGCGGACTGGGGCAGGCCGACAAAGTGATGCTCTTCACCCGTCCCGCTGCAGACAATGGCTCAGACATTTCCCTGCGCGGACAGAACGTCATCTATCGGCGGGAGGGGAGACCGGAGGTCGCAATCAATGACGCCAACTTCCTCGGCACGCTGCTTGCCGACCGCAGTCTGAGGATTGACAAGATTGAACTTCAGCACGGGCAGTTGCGCTACTGGGGCTCCGGTGCGCTGTCACTGGATCCCCAGCACCGCATAGCGGGCAAACTGGAAACCGAGACGAATGACATGCAGGCACTGCTTGCCCTGGTAGGGCCACAACTGGGCCTCTCCGAGAGCAACCTCGCGAACATCCAGACCATGCTGAGTTTCATGGGCAATGGGGCAAAGGTGCCGATCATCGCCAAGGACGGAGCGCTTTATGTCGGGCCGCTCAAGGCTGCAGAGTTGCCCCCGCTCTACTGAGATTTCGGTGCGCCACGTCCAAAGTCGGGCGAAGCCGTGTCCTGGCCGGCTTCGATGATGCCGCGGCGAATCTGACGCGACCGCGCGAAGACATCGAACAGCATGTCGCCATCGCCCCAGCGAATGGCACGCTGCAGCGCGGAGAGATCTTCTGAGAAGCGCCCTAGCATCTCCAGAACGGCATCCTTGTTGTTCAGGAATACGTCGCGCCACATGGTCGGGTCGGACGCCGCAATGCGGGTGAAGTCACGGAAGCCGCCAGCAGAGTATTTTATCACTTCCGAGGAGGTAACTTCCTCGAGGTCAGCGGCGGTCGAGACGATATTGTAAGCGATAAGGTGCGGAAGATGGCTGGTGATGGCCAGCACGAGGTCGTGATGCTCAGGCGTCATCACCTCCACGTTCGAGCCACAGGCCCGCCAGAAATCGGCGAGCCGTTCGACGGCGCCGGTATCGGAGTCCGGCAGTGGAGTGAGAATGCACCAGCGGTTGATGAACAGTTCCGCGAAGCCCGACTCAGGGCCAGACTGTTCAGTGCCGGCGATCGGATGACCAGGAATGAAATTCACATCCCGCGGGACATGCGGCAACACATCCCTCACGACAGCCCCCTTGACCGAGCCGACATCGGTGAGGATGGCGCCCGGGCTCAGCCTGGGGCCGATTTCTCTTGCAAGCTCGCCATAAGTCCCGACCGGCGAACACAGGATGACAAGATCTGCATCCTTCACCGTTTCTGCTGCTGTCGGGAAGACAATGTCGACAAGACTGATTTCCATCGCCTTGGCGCGCGTCGCTTCACTTCGTGCATAGCCGGTGATTTCGCCTGCAAGCTTGTGCTTGCGCATGGCATGGGCAAGCGATGAGCCAATGAGGCCAATACCGATGAGGGCAACCCGGTCGAACGGCTTTGTCATGTCAGAAACGCCTTGAGGCAGGCGACGAGACCGTGGTTTGCCTCCTCCGTGCCGATCGTGATGCGCAGCGCGTTCGGCAGGCCATAGGCATCCATGCGGCGCACCACGAAGCCGTGCTCCTGAAGGAAGGCATCCGCCGCGTGGGCATGGTGCGTCTCGTTTGCCGGAAAGTGCACCAGAACGAAATTGCCGACGCTGGGCGTAACATCTAGCCCGAGCGCTGACAATTCCCCGCTCATCCACGGAAGCCACTGTTCATTGTGAGCCACGGCGCGCTCGACGAATTCCTGATCGGAGATTGCCGCGACGCCCGCCGCGATCGCCGGTGCACTGATGTTGAAAGGGCCGCGAACCCGATTCAGAACATCTGCAACGTGAGAGGGACAGTAGGCCCAGCCAAGCCGCAGGGCAGCAAGCCCGAAAATCTTTGAATAGGTACGCGTCATGATCACGTTGTCTGACGTTGCGACGAGTTCGATTCCCGCCTCGTAGTCATTATGGCGAACATACTCGGCATAGGCTGCGTCGAGCACCAGCAGGACGTTGGCGGGAAGGCCGGAATGCAAACGCTTCACTTCACTGAAGGGAAGGTAGCGTCCCGTCGGATTGTTGGGATTGGCAAGGAAGACGATTTTCGTACGCGCCGTCACCCGCGCAAGGATTGCGTCGACGTGGGCGAGAAAGTCTATCTCGGGCGCCACGACCGGCGTGGCGCCGTTCGACTGGATGGCGATCGGATAGACGAGAAAACCATACTGGCTGTAGATCGCCTCGTCACCAGGACTCAAATAGGCATGCGCGATGAGTTGCAGCAGTTCGTCCGAGCCGGCCCCGCACACGATGCTCTCCGGCTTCAGCCCAAAACGTCCCGCAATGGCATTGCGCAACTGCGTTGCGGCGCCGTCGGGATAGAGTTCGAGCGCACCGGCGGCGGCCCTGTAGGCCTCGATGGCCTTCTGGCTCGAACCGATGGGCGATTCGTTCGAGGAAAGCTTGTGCACCTTGGCACCTTTGGCCGTGCTCTTCCCTGGCACATAAGCCGCGATGTCGAGGATGCCGGGCTTGGGTTGGGGGCGGGATGCTGTCATGGCGTGACCTTGATGGGCCGAGGGTAGCGCCCTGCAATGCGGGCGCCAGGATGAAGCGCGAGGATGTCCTCGTCGAGGAAACCTGACAGGCCGGCGAGGCTGGTCGTGCCGGCGCGCGCCTGCCACTTTGCACCGGGCAGAGATGGCACCTCGCCGGAGAACAGGACCAGGGTCTCATCGTCACCGCTTGGCTGCGGTGGCGCATATCCAAACACCAGAAGCTGTGGCTGGCTTCCGCCAGCAATCATTGGCAGCGTGACGATGACCTGAGCACCATCAGAAGAGAACCGAGCAGCCCAGTCAGAGCTGGGTGCAACGAGGGCGAGGTCGCCCTGCGCGCGGGCAAGGGCGTCAAGCGCATGCGCCGGACTCTGGTGAAGTTCAACCTTCATGGCGCAGAAGTGTTGGGCAACAAGAAGCCTGGTGGCCATGTCGTGTCCGAGAACCGAATCCATGTGGAGCGTGACAGGGGCCTGAGACTGGATCGAGGCGGAGAGGATCACCCGCCAAAGACGCACCAGAAATTCGGGACTGAGCGAAGCACCGGCTTCCCGGATGAGGCGTTGCATCACGGCAGCCTCGCGTGCCGGGCGGAACGGGGAAGAGGCAATCGAGCCGTCATGCGACTTGGTGGCCTTCACCTTCTCTGTGGCGGCAAAGCGCTGCATCAGGAGAAGCAGGATATCATCATCGATCGCATCAATCTCCCGCCGGATGGCGTCGAGGGATGTATCAGGGCTGTCAAAGGTCATCGATCGGCGGGCTCGCTGCTGTCCGGCGGGGAGGCCGCCGAGGCGCGCTATTCATAGGCACCGGACCGGAAAATGCAATCCTGACCTAGGGATGCCGCCATGCGCCCTTGGCGGGCACGGGGCTCAGCGCCGGCCGGGCGCGGACAGCAATACGGCGCAGCCGCTTGCCCTGGGCAACCGCATAGACCTGCTTTGCCGCCTCCACGATAATGGCGCCCGAAAGAGCCGGCATCAGCCGCGAGCCCAGCCCCTCGATGGCCGGGGCCGCGGACAGGATTGCCGCCCACGTGGAGGGTGGAAAATACAGTGCATGGGACCAGGATACGACCGAGAACTGGCTTTCCTTGAGTAGGGCCGAGAGTTGGGGCCGGGAAAACGGCTGGCCATGGCCAAAGGGAGAGGTGTCGAAGCGCGCCCAGACGCCGCGGCGGTTGGGCACGACGAGAAACAGCCTTCCCTGGGGCGCCAGTACTCTCCAGATTTCGCGCAGCATTTCCGCAGGCGCGTCCGTCAGTTCCAGTCCATGGACCACGAGGGCCACGTCAACAACGCTTTCAAGCAGGGGCAGGTCGCACTCATCCACCAGCGCCGACTGCACGGCCCCCTCCTCCGGCCAGCGAAAGACGCCCTGCCGGGCCATCATGAAGGCAAGTTGCGAGTCCGGCTTCACGACGCAGTCGGCCAAATAGGGCATGGCATAGCCAAGCCCCATAACCGTGCCGCCCGAGAGGCCGGCCAGACGGGGCCTGAGATGGCCCGCCAGCGAACGCCGGGTGGCCAAGCCAAGCTTGCTGCCGTAAAACTCTCTGAGATCGACAATATCCATCAGTCAGTCAGCATAGCCCGGAAACGCAAAAAGATCATCCGGCAGGAAAGCATCGGAAAATCTCATGACAAGTCTCGTTTTTCGCCAGTTCATCTGCCGCTCGGACAATTACGGCCTTCTGCTGCATGACGACAAGAGCGGGGAAACGGTTGCCATCGACGCACCGGATGCGGACAAGATCGCGCGCCAGCTTGATGCCGCGGGATGGAAACTGACCCACATCTTCACCACGCATCACCACGGCGACCATGTCGAGGGCAATCTGGCGCTACAGAAGCGCTATGGCTGCAACATCATTGGCCCAAGGGCGGAAGCAAAAAAGATTCCCGGTCTGGATCGTGATGTGGCGGGGGGCGATCGTTTCACCTGGCAGCAACGTGAAGTTCAGGTGCTGGACTGCCCGGGCCATACGCTGGGACACATTGCCTTTTACATGCCGTCAGAGGACGCCGTGTTCGCTGGAGACACGCTGTTCTCGCTCGGTTGCGGTCGCGTGTTCGAGGGAACGATGGAGCAGATGCATCATTCCGTGAACCAATTCGCCGCACTGCCGCCGTCGACGAGGGTGTTTTGTGGTCACGAATACACCCAGTCGAACGCGCGCTTCGCGCTCGCCATGGAGCCCGGGAACGCCACATTGACGCAACGGGCGACCGAAGTGGACCGTCTGCTTGCTGAGGGCCGGATGACCTGCCCTTCCACGATTGGCGCAGAACTCGCCACCAATCCATTCCTGCGGACAGGCAGTTCCGAGATCCGACGGAACCTGGGGATGGAGCGCGCAACGGATGCCGAGGTCTTTGCCGAGCTGCGCGAGCGCAAGAACGCCTTCAGGTAGCTGGATCCACGCGCTTGAACAGCATGTCCTTCGCGGCGATCACAGCGCCAAGCGTGATGAGCAGGCAGGCCGCCATGACGGGCCAGGTGAAGGCTGCGAAGCCTGCCGTCACCAACACCAGCGTTGACAACAGGGGCGATGCATAGGACGCGGCGCCAAGCACCATGATGTCACCATGCTTCACGCCATAGTCCCATGTGTAGAATGCCGCGCCCACCGGCAGAAGGCCCAAGCCCAGCACCGCGGCCCATTGCGTGGCATCCGCCGGCCACACGGTCGTTTCGAACAAAAAGTGGCAGATTGCGGAGAGCAGAGCCGTGATGATGCAGAAACCGGCCACGACATCCGTGGAGACCTGGCCGAAGCGCCGCGACAAGACCGAATATCCAGACCAGATGAGCGAACACAGGAAGGCCAGCATGTGTCCACTGGTGAAGCCCTCTCCCAGCGACAGCCCCTTGCCGCGCGCGATAATGAGAACGGCACCTGCAAGGCCAAGAACTACGCCAACGACATGATGAACGCGCAGCCGTTCACCCGGCAGGAAAGCCGAGAACACGACCAGGAAAAGCGGCCAGAGATAGGCGATGAGGCTCACCTCCACAGCCGGCGCTGCCCGGATGGCGCTGAAGTAAAGAAAGTGATAGCCAAACAACCCGGCAATGCCCAGGAGCCATACCTGCCAGCTCTGCCGCAGGGCTGACATGGCGCCCTTGCGGAATGGCCACGTGACGGCACCCATCAGTCCACCAACCAAGAACGTCATGGCCGCAAGCTGAAAGGGCGGCACGCTGCCACTGGCCGCACTCAGCAGCGCCAGCAGGGCCCACATCAGCACGGCAGTAAAGCCAATGAGAGTGGCGGAGGAGCGTCGCATCAGGCTGCCCGCGCTCGGCGGCGGCTGAGCCAACGGTCGCCGAAGATGGAGATCAGCACTGCGCCGATGATCACAAACCCACCGACAAAGGCCGCATGGGCGGGAACCTCGCCAACGCCCAGCCAGCTCCAGAAGGGATTGAGAACCACATCCAGCATGGCGACAAGTGTGAGGGTTACCGCAGGCACGGTCCTGGCGCCCTTGGCATACAAGATGAGCGGCACCGAGAGCTGAACCGGCCCCATGAGGGCGAGCAACAGCATCTGCTCGATGCTGACCTGAAGGCCTCCGGCGGGGTGCCCTCCAAAAACATATCCCATGACTCCGGCGAGAAAAAAGGTCGCAAAACCACCAACGCAGATGGCGGGCACCATGTCGAAGGCGCGATAGCGCCGCAACATCATCGTCTGGACAGCGAACGACAGTGGCACAAGCAAGGCCACCAGGATGCCGATGATGTTGCCCGCCGAAAAGCCGTCCCACGCAATGATGCCAACTCCGATAACGGCCATGATGGCGGCCAACCATGAGGCAAGCGAAGGAGTCTCATGCGTAAGCCATGGACTGAGCAGGCCTGCAAAGATCGGCGAAAGCGCACCGATGACCGAAACGGTCGCGGTGCCGGCGAGTGTGAGCGAGGTCACGTAGAGCGTGGAACCGGCCGAGAAGAATCCTGCAACGATGAGAAGCGCCGGGAGCGGAATGGCGCGGAACTTGGCAACTGTCTGGTTGCCATAGACAACTACGAGATAAGCCAGAAGGAAGACCGACATCCAGAAACCGCGCCAGCAATTGATCTGCCAGCCATCGAGGTCCGGCATGAAGCGCACGAACAAGCCGGCCAGGCTCCAGCCCACGGTGGCGCCGAGCACGAGCAGAATTCCCGTTCCGTATCCCGGTGTGCCGGCCTGCATGGGCGTCGACTGATTCGCTCCGTTCCGCATCTGTGTTTTGCCTGCCGCATGGTCATTTCGCAACGCTTGGAGCGGCGGCTCAACAAAAAAGGCCGGGCTTCTCACCCGGCCTCGCGTTACGCCGAACTCACGGTCAGCCGCGGAGCGCCTTGTTGTCGGGATCGTAGGGGCTCTCGGGAATGACCGTCGCCTTGAACAGCTTGCCGAGAATCTTGATCTCGAGCTCGGTGCCGATGGCGGAATGCTCGGGCTTCACCATGCCCAGCGCCAGCGACTTGTTCACGCGGAAGCCATAGGCACCGTTTGTCGCGCGGCCAATAAGCTGGCCGTTGCGATAGAGCGGCTCAGAACCGCGGGCATCCGAGTCGCCATCGCCCACGCCATGCACCTCCATGGTCACGAAGTTCCAGTCCAGACCGTTCTGCTTGGCTTCCACCAGTGCATCGCGGCCAATGAACTGGCCCTTGTTGGGATGCACGAAGCGGTCGAGACCGGACTCGTAGGCGTTGTACTCGATCGACAGTTCGCGCGGCACGAGACGATAGCTCTTCTCAACCGACAGCGATGACATGGCCTTGATGCCATAGGGACGGATGCCGAACTCCTTGCCGGCGTCCATGAGCAGGTCGAACAGTGCGATCTGCTGTTCGATCGGGTGGTGGAACTCCCAGCCGAGCTCGCCGACGAAGTTCACGCGCAGCGCATGCGCCGTGCAGTTACCCACGCTGATCTCCTTGCCCGACAGCCAGGGGAATGCCTCGTTCGAGAGATCAGCGTCGGTGAGCTTCTGCAGCACCTTGCGCGAATTCGGACCGGCGAGCACCAGCACGCCGAAGCGCGTGGTGATGGGGTTAAGGCGAACCGATCCATCGGTCGGACAGAGCTTCCTCAGATAGTCATGGTCGTGGCGCTCATAGGCACCAGCGGAGACGAGATAGAAGCGACCCGGCGACCACTCAAAGACGGTAAACTCCGAACGCACGCCGCCGCGCGGGGTGAGCTGATGGCAAAGTGCGATGCGGCCCATCTTCTTCGGGATCTTGTTGGCGAGAATGGTCTCGAGCCATTCACGGGCACCCGGGCCCGACACTTCCATCTTGGCGAAGGCAGACATGTCCTGGATGGCGACATTGCTCATCACGTTCCGGCATTCCTCGCCCACGAAGGGGAAATAGTTGGAACGGCGGAACGACCACTTCTCGACGATGCGGCCATCATCGGTCGCAGGGGCGTGGTTGTGGTTGGTGAGCACGTCGGGACTCGCGAGCTGCTCCTTGGTAAGGGAATAGCCCTTGGGTGCGAACCAGCCTGGGCGCTCCCAGCCATAGACGGAGCCGAACACGGCACCGAGATCCTTCATGCGGTCATAGACCGGTGTACGCTTCAGCGGGCGGGCGGCGGAGCGCTCCTCGTCCGGATAGTGCGGGGTGAAGACATTGGCGTAGGCTTCCTCGTTCTTGGTCTTGAGGTAGCCGCGCGTGGCGTAGGGGCCGAAACGGCGGGGATCCACGCCCATCATGTCGATCGAAGGCTCACCCTCGACAATCCATTCCGCGAGCTGCCAGCCGGCACCGCCCGAGGCGGTGACGCCGAAGGAATGGCCCTCGTTCAGCCAGAAGTTCTTCCTGTCCCAGGCGGGACCAATGATCGGTGAGCCATCGGGGGTATAGGCAATGGCGCCGTTGTAGACCTTCTTGATGCCCACTTCACCGAAGGCAGGAACGCGGGCAATGGCGGTTTCGATGTGCGGTGCCAGGCGATCAAGGTCTTCCTGGAAGAGCTCATATTCGCTCTGGTCCGACGGTCCGTCCATGTAGCAGCAGGGCGCGCCGTGCTCATAGGGTCCGAGCAGCAGCCCGCCATTTTCCTCGCGCATGTACCAGGAGGAGTCGGCCTCGCGCAGAACGCCCATTTCAGGCAGGCCCTTGGCCTGCCGCTCGCGGATGAGCGGATGCGGTTCGGTGACGATGTACTGGTGCTCGACCGGAATCACCGGAATGTCGAGGCCGACCATGGCGCCTGTCTTCCGGGCGAAGTTTCCGGACGCGGAGACGACGTGCTCGCAGGTAATGTCGCCCTGGTCAGTCTTCACCACCCACTCGCCATCCGGCTTCTGCTCAATGCCGGTCACGGTGGTGTTGCGGTAGATCTCTGCCCCGCGCGAACGCGCGCCCTTTGCCATGGCCTGGGTGAGGTCGGCCGGCTGGATGTAACCATCATCCGGATGCTGGATGGCACCGAGCAGGCCATCCGTCTCGCACAACGGCCAGATCTCCTTGATCTGGGCGGGCGTGAGCACGTTCACCTTGATGCCGATCGTCTCGGCAACGCCGGCATAATACATGAACTCGTCCCACCGATCCTTGGTGCGGGCGAGGCGTATGTTGGAGACTTTCTTGAAACCGACGTTTTGGCCCGTTTCGGCTTCAAGCGAGTCATACAGCTTGACCGAGTATTTGTGAATCTGACCCACCGAGTAGGACAGGTTGAACAGAGGCAGCAGGCCCGCGGCGTGCCAGGTGGAGCCCGATGTCAGTTCCTTCCGCTCGATCAGGACGACGTCGCTCCAGCCCTTCTTCGCGAGGTGGTAGAGCGTGCCGACGCCCACCACGCCACCGCCGATGACGACCACGCGCGCATGTGATTTCATGGGTAAATCCCTCAAAGAGCCCGGAATGTAATTGAGCGCACAATAGTGAGCCCCATTCAACAGTCGTGAGGCGGAACGACCGGGGCAGGGCGGAATCCGACACTCAGCCGGAGAAACCGCCAGCTTTCAGGAAGGCCAGTTCTGCAGGCGACGACACCCGACCCAGCACCGGATTGCGATGCGGAAAGCGGCCAAAACGGGCAATGATGTTGAGGTGAACCTTCGCCCAATAGGCCATTTCGGACAGGCCCATGGTCTGGAACAGGGCGACGCCGCGGTGCTGGGCATCAAGGTCTTCGGCATGCTCGTAGGGCATGATCAGCCAGCGGGCCCGAGGGGCCGGGAGCTTGTGGTGAAAGCCCTGCCCGATCCAACCCTTGGCCAGGCTGAGCGCACGCGCATCCGCAGCAAAGGCGAGCGGGCTTCCCCGGTTGATGTTGCGCGACACCTGGTCGAGCAGGAGAACGAGGCCAAGAGCACCGTCGGGCGTCTCGCCCCACCGGTCGAACGCGCCCTCACGGGCTTCCGCAAGGGAGGTGCCAAAACGCACCCGCAATGCGCCATCAAATGCGGCATCCTTGGTGAACCACCGGCTCTCGCCGGCCTGTTCCCAGAAATTGGTCACCTGTTGCGGAGTCATGAAAGCTCCATGTGGGTTTCAATGAAACTTGCAAGCGCCGTCACCTCGTCGCGGCCGAAGACCGGAACTGGTGCATCAGAAATGGCCCCATTGGCAGCAATCGCCACCACCGTCGGATCATCGCCGGCGAGCGTGGGGTGCGTGAGATCGATATTGCGCACTTCGATCTTGTCATGGGTGTCGCGCTTGTAGCCTTCAACGATGACAAGGTCACATGGCCCAAGCTTGGCGAGGATCTCCTGCAGCGTTGGCTCGGCCTCCTCGCGGGATTCATGAATGATGGCCCAGCGGTGGCGGGACACGACGGCCACCTCGCTGGCGCCCGCCTTGCGGTGACGGAAGCTGTCGCGTCCTTCGTGATCAATATCAAAGGAATGGTGCGCGTGCTTCACGGTGGACACGCGATAGCCGCGCCGGGTCAGCTCGGCAACGAGTTTCTCAACCAGCGTGGTCTTGCCTGCATTCTTGAATCCGGCGACGCCGATGACCTTACTCATGGCTCGAACCTTGCCGCAATCCGCTCCGCTTCGGCAAGATCCTCTGGTGTATTGACGTTGAAAAACGGGTCGAAGGGTGTAATAGGCCACTCGACCAAGGCTGCATGGCACATGCTGCACCAATCCTGCAGACGCGGCGTGCGTGGCTGTTGCAGCGCCTCCTCCAACGCCGGTAGCAGCGTGACCGACCACAATCCCGTGAGGTAATGCGTCTGTCCGCCCGACCGGGCTATGGCGGCCAAAGAGCTCGCGGCACGGAGCCGGTTCATCAGGTCTTCTGGAAGAAACGGCGTGTCTGAGGGTGCCGTCAGCACGGCATCGAAGTCGTTGTTCGCCGCATGGGACAGTGCCGCGTGGACGCCCGCAAGTGGCGTGCCGATGTT
This sequence comes from Rhizobium sp. Q54, assembly GCA_945889445.1. Lineage (GTDB taxonomy): Bacteria > Pseudomonadota > Alphaproteobacteria > Rhizobiales > Aestuariivirgaceae > Aestuariivirga. The sequence continues at coordinate 40,305 of CAMDBX010000005.1, read as the reverse complement.
GCTGTGCATGTCCACGATGACGGGAAGTCCCCAGTGTGCAAAGCGGCCAGTATCACCATTGGTGTTGATCGCAATCATATCCGTCTGGGTGCCAAGCCTGGCGACGATGCGATCAAGAATGATCTGGCCATGGACACTTTCAAACGCCTTTTCCCGCCCCATCCGAGAGGATCGGCCCCCAGCGATGATGACGGCGCAACTCCTCATGCGTGCGCGTAGATCCGCTGCGGCGGAATCCAGACGGTGATCCTGTCACCTGTGCCGATGACGCCTTCCGCCTCGACCCAACCTACAACACCACGCCTGTGCATGGCAGCCGCGACGAAGCCCTTCTTCTGTTCCGGATGATGGCGGGCGATGATGTCCGCCGGGTAGCGGCAGGGATGGTTCTCGGCATCCACCACGATCATTGCGCCCGATGGAAACTGCAGGCGTGTCGACGGCGGCAGCAGGGTCAGATCAGGGATGCCGCTCACCACAACATTGGCTCCGACCCATTCCGGCTTCACCGCCGGAATGCCCATCGCCTCGGCCACCGCGGCGAGCTCCTCCATCGAGAGGATCGACAGCTGGCGTGAGTTTCTGACCTCGGTGTTGCGCTTGTACTGCTTCAGCATGCGGCTGTCAGACTTGCGGGTGATGCCGCCATGGCAGTCTCCCTCCATGCCGGTGAAAAAGAGGCGTGCCTGCTGCACGGCGTGCTTTTCGAGGCCCGTGTCACGGTCCAGGCTGGCGAGGAGCAGTTCCACCTTGCCCTGGATTGCGAGTTTGGTGAGCAGTTCCGGCAAGATTGTATCTCCTCTGGATGGGATGCTAGTCTTTAGTCCCAGCATGACCGAAAATCATTCCGAAAACACGCTTGACCTTTCCGGTCTGCTCTGTCCGCTTCCCGTTCTGAAGGCCCGAAAGCGCCTGGAGGCCATGGCATCAGGCGCGATCCTCAAGGTCATTGCCACGGACCCCATGTCCGCAATAGATATGCCGCACTTCTGCCACGAGCAGGGTCACACGCTTCTGGAACAACAACAGGTCGGCGCGGCCTTCATATTCAGGATCAGACGAAAATGAACTTCGATTTCGGCGCGTTCAACAACTGGGGCACCCTGAAGAAGGTTGCAATCCGCGACGTGGACCAGGCCTTCATCAACGACGCCAAGATCGACGCCGAATGGAAGGACCTCAACTTCCACTCACGCCCGGACCTTGCCAATGCCCGCAAGGAATACAAGGCGGTGGAAGACATCCTGGCCGCCGCTGGCGCCGAAGTCATCAGGCTGCCGGCAGCGCCGGGCCTGACGCTCGACTCGATCTACACCCATGACGCGCTGATCGTCACGCCGCGCGGACTGGTCAAGCCGCGGATGGGAAAGCCGCAGCGACGCACTGAGTCGGAAGTGAATGGCAGAGCACTGGAGTCCCTGGGCTTCCCCATCGCCGGCGAAATCACTGGCGAGGGCAAGGTCGAAGGTGGAGACCTCGTGTGGATCGACCGCTACACCTTGCTGGCAGGCGTGGGCTACCGCACCAACCTCGAGGGCCTGCGGCAACTGGGCGAACTGGCTGGCCCCGACGTGGAAATCCTCTGGTTCGACATGCCGCACTACAAGGGCCGCTCGGATGTGTTCCACCTCATGTCCTGCCTCTCGCCCCTCGACCATGACCTGGCGGTCGTCTACCCGCCGCTGATGGCAGCTCGGCAGATCGAATTTCTCGAAACCCGCGGCATCAAGTTCGTGGAAGTGCCGCAGGAAGAATTCGACACCATGGGCTGCAACGTGCTGGCGCTCGGGCCGCGCCATGCCCTCATGGTGGAGGGAAATCCTGAAACCGAGCGCCGCATGAAGGCCGCCGGCGTAAAGGTGGAGGTCATCAAGGGCTATGACATCTGCCGCAAGGGCGAAGGCGGCCCAACCTGCATGACCAGGCCGCTGGTGCGCGGCTGAAAACGAAAGAGGGCCGGGGGTTTTCCCCGGCCACTTGCTCTACGCCAGAAGGTCCTGGATCTTCTTTGAGAAGCCCACCGTCACGCTACCATCCTTGTGCTCGATCAGCGGACGGCGGATGAGTGAGGGGTTGGCCACCGCAAGCGCCACCGCCTTGGCCTCGGTGAGGTTGGCGGTCTTCTCCGGCGGCAAGCCGCGCCACGTATAGCCTGCCCTGTTGATCATCTTCTCCCAGCCCCCGAGGGCCTTGGACCATTGCGCCACCTGATCCTTGGTGACGGGGTCTTCCTTCACGTCGGAGAAACTGTGCCTGATTTTGTGCTCATCAAGCCAGTCAATGGCCTTCTGACAGGTGGAGCACTTGGAAAGTCCATAGAGTTTGAGAGACATGTTGACCGTCACCTATTGAGCGAGAGTGTCTTGTCCATGAAGGCGTCCGCCCCGCCGGTGATCTGGTCGGTAAAGGCGCGGAACAGACCCTCGATCATCGGCTTCTCGATATCCTTGACGATGAACACGAGGCGGGTCCGCTCATCCTTGTCCGGCCAGGCCGGAAGCCTCACAGGTGGATGGAATACGTGCTGAACCCCGTGCAGGACCACCGGGCGGTCAGGATCGTCCGACACTTTCACGATACCCTTCATCCGCAGCAGATTGGCGCCGTGATAGGATTTCAGCAGCTCCATGAACAGCTCCAGCCCCTGCGGGCTGATGGCACTGGCCTCGCTGAAGCTGAAGGCACGGATGTGCTCGTCATGGCGCGATACGTCATGATGATGGTCGTGGCCGTGTTCCTGCCCGTGTTCATGATCGTGCGCATGGCCCTTGCGGCCGCGCCGGCCGCGCTTCTCGCCCGTCTCATAGGCCTCGGCAGCCAACCAGCTCTGGACGTCCGCCGTCTTGGTCTTGGGATCGAAAAGTCCCATGGTTAAAAGTCGCTCGGCCGTCGCCTCGTTGCGATGAGTTGTCAGAAGGCGAGCGGCAGGGTTGAGCTTGCGGAGCCGCCCGATGATGGCAAAGAGCATGTCCTCGCCTTCGCGGCCGACCAACAGGTCAACCTTGGTCAGCACAATGCGGTCGGCAACCGCCACCTGCTTCACCGCCTCAGGGTGGGCATCGAGTGTGGCCATGCCGTTGAAGGCATCCACCACCGTAATCACGCCCTCGAGCCGGCAGGCGGCAAGCAGCCCGGGTTCGCTCATCACGGCATGGAGGACAGGAGCCGGGTCGGCGAGACCGGTGGTCTCGATGACGATGCGGTTGAACGACTTGATCTCGCCGCGACCGCGCCGGGCAAGAAGGTCATGAATGGTATCGATGAGATCGCCGCGAATCGTGCAGCACAGGCAACCCGACGCCATCTCGATGACGTTTTCATCGGCCCTCTCCACCAGCAGGTGATCAATGCCGACATCACCGAACTCGTTGATGATCACGGCTGCGTCGGACAGGAATGGATCCTTCAGGAGGAAGTTGAGTAGCGTGGTCTTGCCGGCGCCGAGGAAGCCGGTGAGGATCGCGACAGGAATGGGAGCATTGACCATGAGGCTATTTCTTCCATTTTCCAACAAGGCTTGATGCGACGAGAGCGGCGAGAACAAGCCCGCCCCCGGCATATTGGTTGATCTGCATGCGCTCGTTGAGGATGATCGCCGCCGTGACCGTGGCAACCACGGGTTCCAGATTGTAAAACGGCGCTATCGTGGACGCAGGAGCGAAGCGAAGCGACAACATCTGCGCCATGTAGGCAATGACATAGACGAGGGCCACGCCGGACATGAAGAGAAGCCCGGTTCCCGTGGCAGGCCCACCCGGCAGGAAGCGCAGAGTACCCGACCCGGCATAGAGCGCAATGAGCAGGACCGGTGGCAGAATGACCATGTGCACAAGGCTGCCGAACGCGGCGGGCGACATGTACCGGGAGATGGCGCGACCGGAGAAGAACTGCAACGTTGCGCCCGCCGAAGCCAGGGCTGCCAGAAAGATGCCGCGAATGTCCAGACTGTCGAAACTCGGCCCCACGGCAATTGCCAGTCCGAAGAAGGCGACGACAGCAATGAGGATACGGAGGATGCCGGGATTGCGCCCTTCGACGAGAGGGGCCAGCACCATGATCAGCACGGGAAAAAGGTAGAAGATGATGACCGCAAGCCCAACCGGTATGAACTGCACCGACCCCAGATAGGCAACGGAGACGAAGAGAGTTGCAACCGACTGGCCAATAAAGCTTGGAAGTGCTGGCCGAGGGACCGCCAGGCGCTCGCCCTGCACGACGGCGATCATCGAGAAGACAACGGCAATCATGAAGGTGCGGAACAGAGTGCTTTCGATTGCAGGAATCCCGTTGCCAATCGCGGCACGCACGAAGTTGGGCACAAGGCCGTAAAGTCCCGCTGCGCCAAGTGCACAGGCAATGCCCAGTCCCGCCCGGTTGATCATGCCAATCAGTTCTTCTTCTTTTTCTTCTTCTGGGGCTTCTTTTTCTTGGCGGGCTTGGTGATGTCGTCGCCCTCGGGATCGCCCATGGTCTGCGGCGGAGCGGGATCCGGAACCAGCGCTGCGATCTTGGCGAAGGTTTCGGGTGGGATCACCTCGCAAGGCGCCTTTTCCGCCCGGTAGCGGGCGCAGGCCAATTCACTGGTTGGCTGGTCGAGGTTCCACATGGCAGCGGCATAGCCGCGCTTTTCCGGCATGCGGATGATGCCCGGCATGCCCGGAAGTTCCATGCCGGACTGGCTCAGCATGCGACCGCGCAGCGCCATGTCTGCGGTCTGGGAATTCTCGTAGTTTCCAAACGAAATGCCCCAGCCGCCTAGGCTCTTCGAGAGCGCCAGCGCCACCGGCTTCTGCTTGCACACCTGCTTCGTCATGTCGGTCGGCACGATTTCGCCTGTCCGCACATTGGGAATGGACTGCAGCGTGGGGCGTGGTGCAGCGCCGCGCGAGAACCCGTCGGTCAGCAGCATCTCGGCAAGGTCCACGCGGTGCTTGCCGCTGTTGGCGCCAAAGATCACGGCGGCAAGACGACGGCCGTCATGCGTCGCAGTGGCAACAAGGTTGAAGCCCGAACTGCACACGAAGCCGGTCTTCATGCCGTCCGCCTGCTTCATCTGGCGAAGCAGCGAGTTGCGGTTGGAGAGGCGGCGCTTGCCGACAGAGAAGAACGGCTGCGAGAAATAATGATCGTATTCGGGGAACTCGCGCAGGATTGCAGACGCCAGAATGGCGATGTCGCGCGCCGTGGTGATGTGGCGGTGGTCGAACAGGCCATTGGGATTGACGAAGTGGCTGCCCGTCATGCCGAGCTTGCGGGCTTGCGCGTTCATTTGTGCGGAGAAGGCCGGAAGGCTTCCATCCGAGCCCTCAGCCAGAACATAGGCCATGTCATTGGCCGAATAGACGAGCAGGGCCTGAAGTGCAAAATCAACACTCACCGTCTGGCCAACTGGAACGCCAATCTTGCTGGGTGGCTGAGAGTGGGCGAGTTCGGAAACAGGCAGTTTCTGATCGAGCTTCAGCTGACCCGACTTGAGTTTCTGGAACACGATGTAGGCCGTCATCAACTTGGTGAGCGAGGCGGGGTACCAAGGTTCGCCCGCACGATCCTGCGAAATAACCTCGTCGGTAGCCGGGTCGAACAGCAGAGATGGCCCGGCAGCCAAGGCCGGGGATGCCGCCGCCAGCACGAGGAAAACCATGATGATGCGTTGCAGAATCGGCAAGAAGGGTCGGCTCCAAGTCAGGCTGATATGGCCAAACCCCCTGAAATCACAGGATTCGGTCCAATCTGCGGCAGCCACGCGCGTTCTTTGGTGCCCCTGGAGGGACTCGAACCCCCACGCCCTTGCGAGCAACAGATTTTGAGTCTGCCGCGTCTACCATTCCGCCACAGAGGCAAGCCGAAACCCGCATAATTGCCTGCCCTTGCGCCGTCAACCTTAAAGGGCGAGAAGCATTTTCCATGATCCGGATCACCGACTCACTGGCCATCGACGAGGACGAGGTCACCTGGTCTGCCATGCGCGCCTCAGGGCCGGGCGGCCAGAACGTGAACAAGGTCTCGACTGCCGTCGAACTGCGCTTCGACGTGGAAAGGGCGCATCTGCCCGAGGACCTCAAGGCCAGGTTGCGGCCATTTGCCGGCCGCCAGCTCACACAGGACGGCGTCCTCGTGATAACGGCCCAAGAAACCCGCTCGCAGGAACGCAACCGGGAGATCGCCCTGCAGAAGCTGGTGGACCTGCTGCGCAAGGCCGCCCATCGACCGAAACGTCGTATCGCTACGAAACCAACCCGCGCATCCAAGACGCGACGCCTCGACTCCAAGTCGAAGCACGCAAAGACCAAACGGCTGCGCAGTTCCCGACCCGACGCGGATTGACATCTTCATGCTGAAAAGACTCTATGATTGGACGCTGGCGCTCGCCGCACGGAAAACTGCTGAGGTCTGGCTGGCGGTCATCGCCTTCGTTGAAAGCTCGGTCTTCCTCATTCCCGCCGACGTGCTGTTTCTGCCGATGGCGCTGGCGCGGCCCAACCGCGCCTACCGGTTTGCGCTCATCGCCACGGTTGCCTCCGTCCTGGGCGGCATCGCCGGTTACATGCTCGGCCACTATGCCTTTGCGGCGCTGGCCAAGCCGGTGCTGAGCTTCTACGGCAAGCTCGACGATTTCGAGCGCCTCCGCCAGTGCACAGGCGAGGACACGCTGATGCTGCTGCTCGTCACATCAGGGCTCTCGCACCTGCCGCCCATCAAGGTGGTGACGATCCTCGCAGGGGTTGCCCAGGTGAGCTTCCTGTTTTTTGTCGTCTCCTGCATCGTGGCGCGCGGCGCGCGCTTCTTCGCACTGGCCTGGGCACTGCGCCGCTATGGCGATCCGATCCGTGACTTCATTGAGCGCCGTCTGGGGCTTCTGGCGGCGATTGTGGCGGGCATCGTCATACTGCTCTATATCGTCGTCAAATACTCAGGCATTGCCGGAAGCATAACCACATGTTGACCAGCCTCACCCCGCAGCGCGCCGCGCTGCTGATCTTCCTGGCGGCTTTCGCCACCATCTCTGGCGCATGGATCTTCGAGTATTACGGCTTTGCCCCCTGCGAACTCTGCCTGAAGCAGCGCTGGGCTTACTACCTGGCCATCCCGCTGGCGCTGCTGGTGACGCTGCTTGCGCCACGCAGTCCGAGCCTCGCGAGAGCCGGGCTGGCAATGCTCGCCATCGTGTGGCTCGGCAGCATGGTGTTCGGCATCTATCACTCAGGCGTTGAATGGAAATGGTGGCCGGGCCCGGTCACCTGCACAGCTCAGGCCGGGTTCTCCGGCGGCCTTCCCGACCTCTCAAAGCCAGCCGTCCTGTGTGATACGCCCGCCATCCGGATCTTCGGCCTGTCGCTCGCGGGGTGGAATGCGGTGATCTCGCTTGGTCTGGCACTTCTGGCCATGGCCGGCTTGCGCCGTCCTCAGGGGTCGAGTTCGGTATCCCAATAGAGATAGTCCTGCCAGCTGTCATGCAGGTAGTTCGGCGGGAAGAAGCGGCCGTTACGATGCAGCTGGGCCACGCTGGGCCGCACCGGCTTCTGGGCCGGAAACATGTGGATCTGCTGGGGCAGGTAGCCGCCCTTCAGCAGGTTGCAGGGCGAACAGGCGGCCACGACATTTTCCCAGGTGGTCTGACCACCCTTCGAGCGCGGGATCACATGGTCGAATGTCAGGTCATGATGGTCGCCGCAATACTGGCAGGTGAAGCGGTCGCGCAGGAAGACGTTGAAACGGGTGAAGGCCGGAGTGCGTGACGGTTTCACGTACGTCTTCAGCGACACCACGCTGGGTAGCCGGAATTCGAAGCTCGGGCTGCGCACCACCTTGTCGTATTCGGATACGATGTTCACGCGGTCAAGGAAGACCGCCTTGATGGTGTCCTGCCAACTCCAGAGCGACAACGGATAGTAGCTCAACGGGCGGAAGTCCGCGTTGAGGACCAGGGCAGGACAGGCTTCCGGCGCAACCGGCACGAACTGCAAGTACACCTCTCGGATCGATTCCTTGAAAGCCTACTATATCTAGTGTGGCAATCCTGTGAAGACCCCTCTTCACGCCGGGGACATGCCCCGAAGGCCGCGATAATGCCGCCACAGAAGCAGTGCCGCTGCCGAGCGATATGGACGCCAGGCCTCCCCCAGTTCTGCCATCCGGCGGGGCGACGGGCGTTCACCAAGGTCAAACAGGTCCTGCGCAGCAACCTGCAACGCCAGATCGGCAGCGGGCCAGGCATCAGCCGACCGCAGTGCCGCCAGCAGATAGATGCTGGCCGTCCATGGACCAATACCTGGAATGGCCATCAGCCGTTTCTGTACCTCGTCATCGCTGAGCCCATCCGCGTCCAGCAGGCTGCCCTGGCCAAAGGCCAGGGCGGCGGCATGGAAGGTGCGCGCCTTGGCACGGGAAAGTCCAAGCGACCGAAGCTCCTCCTCACTTGCCGCAAGAACGAGATCGGGCGTGAAGCCACCGAACCGGGCCGCGAGTCGCGCCCAAATCGCCTCACCGGCCTTGAGGGAAATCAGCTGGTCGGTCACAATCCTCAGAAGGCTTTGCAGGCCGGGTTCGACATGGCGGAGTGGCGGCATGCCGTGGCATTCAACGACAGCCGAGAAGCGCGGCGTTATGGCACTGAGCCGGTCTACCGCCGCTTCGAAATCCGCCATGGTCTGGAGCCTGTGCATGACACTGTTTGACGTTTCGCTGATTTGACCGCAAGACCGCTCCATGAGCCGACCCGTTTTCCGCTTCGCACCGAGCCCGAATGGCCTGCTGCATCTGGGCCACGCCTACTCTGCCCTTCTCAACGCCCAAATGGCTGCGCAAGCGGACGGCCGCCTCCTGCTGCGCATTGAAGACACCGACGAGAGCCGGTCCCGCCCGGAATTCGTTGCAGCCATCCTCGAGGATTTGGCGTGGCTTGGCATTTCTTGGGAGACGCCGGTGCGCATCCAAAGCGAACATTTCGCAGACTATCGGGCCAATCTCGAGCGGTTGTGGGACATGGGTGCCATCTATCCCTGCTTCTGCTCGCGCAAGAAGGCGCAGGCAGATGGCCTGCCAAACCGTGATCCCGACGGACAATCACACTACGGCGGCACGTGCCGCGGAGTCTCGCGCGCTGACGCTGAGCAGCGCATTGCCCGCGGCGACACGCATGGCTGGCGGATCGACATGGCGCAGGCCGGTGACCCAAAGGCGGCGGTGTGGGGTGACGCCATGATCGCCAAGCGCCATGTGGGCTCAAGCTATCACATCGCTGTGGTGACGGACGACGCGCTGCAGGGGGTGACGCATGTGGTGCGCGGACTGGACATCGAGCCGGCAACACCTTTGCACAAGCTGCTGCAAGGTCTGCTCGGCCTTCCGTCGCCACTCTACATCCACCACGATCTCATCCGTGATGCCGAAGGCCACAAGCTATCCAAGAGCCTTTCCAGCACGTCGCTTCGTGAGCTACGCGGCGATGGCACGACGGCGGAGGACATCCGCCACAGGCTGGGCTTCGGCTGATCAGAAGTCGGAGGTGATGCCCTTTTTCTCCCAGTCGCCGAAGCGGGTGGGTTCAGGGCCGTCGCGGCCATTCACTTCCTTGGGCAGCTTTAACTCGGGCTTCGCCTTGCGGCGTTCCTCAGCCTCGGCAAGCGCCCGCCGGGCTTCGGGTGAAAGTGGCCTGTCGCTCATGGTCTTGTGGTTCATCGTCATTGCCATCATATGAGGGTCGGCCAAGTCGTTTGGCAAGGAGGAGTTGGCGGCATGAATACCATGCGCACCGGTTTGCTGATGGCGGCCCTGATGGGCCTGTTTCTTGCGGTAGGCTATCTGCTTGGCCGCGAGCAGGGCATGTTCATTGCCTTCCTGATGGCTGCGGGCATGAATGTCTTCGCTTACTGGAACGCCGACAAGATGGTGTTGCGCATGCATGGCGCCCGCCAGGTGGACCGGCAGACAGCACCGGAATTCTATCAGTTGATCGAAGACCTCTCGCAGCGTGCCGGCCTGCCCATGCCCAAGGTTTACATCATGGACAATCCGCAGCCCAATGCCTTTGCCACGGGGCGCAATCCTGAGAACGCCGCCGTCGCCGCGACCACCGGCCTGCTGCGCCTGCTTACCCCGGACGAGATCGCGGGGGTGATGGCCCATGAACTGGCGCATGTGCGCAACCGCGATACGCTGGTGATGACCATGACCGCGACCATCGCCGGTGCGATTTCCATGCTGGCCAATTTCGGCATGCTGTTCGGTGGCAACCGCGACCGCAACAATCCGCTGGGGGTTGTCGGCATCATCCTGATGGTCGTTCTCGCTCCGCTCGCCGCCATGCTTGTGCAGATGGCGATCAGCCGCACGCGCGAGTATGGCGCGGACCGCGGTGGTGCCGAGATCTCCGGACAGCCCATGGCGCTCGCCTCGGCGCTGGCCAAGATTTCCGGGGCCGCCCGTCAGATCGTCAACCCCGCGGCGGAGGCAAATCCCGCCACGGCCCACATGTTCATCATCAATCCGCTGTCAGGCATGCGCATGGACAATTTGTTCTCCACCCACCCGGACCCCGGCAAGCGTATTGCCGAACTGCAGAGAATTGCTGCCGAGATGGGCGAGACGGATGCCGTTGACGCTGGTCCCTGGGAGGCTGCCCAGCACCAACGGTCAGGCCCCTGGGGATGACAGCCCCTGTCTCCCACACGCAGGGGCTTGACGTTCGGCGGCTCGCCGCGACGCTCCTGCGTGTTTGTTTGGACCGCAAGCTAACGGTTGAAGATGTCGTATCGGGGAGCCGGGAAGCGCAGGCTCTGGAGCCGCGGGATCGTGCGTTTCTTTTGACACTCCTTCTCACCACCTTTCGGCATGGTGGCGAGATCGATGCCATCCTCGCGAAGCTCGTTGACCGGCCGCTGCCCCGGAAGTCTGGTGTTACGCGTGAGATCTTGGTTCTTGGCGTTTCACAACTCCTGTTTCTGGGGATGGCACCGCACGCGGTGATTGACCTTGCGGTGAGAACCGCAAAGGAGGATCGCTTCGCGTTGCATTTTTCCGGCTTGGTCAATGCCGTGCTGCGCAAGGTGTCGAATAGCGGGGTCGCACTGCTCGAAGGGCTCGACGCCCCCCGGCTGAACACGCCAACATGGCTGTGGGACCGCTGGGTGAAGACCTACGGCCAGGACACCACCCGGCAAATTGCGTTGGCAAATGGCGAGCGCCCCGCACTGGACATCGCCTTCAAGACTGACGCGGCGCCGTGGATCGAGGCTCTGGGTGGAGCGCTGTTGCCGAATGGCCAACTTCGTCTTGCATCGGGTTATGAGGCTGTGCCTGACTTGGCTGGCTTCACCGAGGGGGCTTGGTGGGTTCAGGATGCCGCCGCCACCATTCCCGCGCGCCTGCTTGGCGATGTGCGCGGGCATGCCGTGCTCGACCTCTGTGCCGCGCCGGGCGGGAAGACGCTCCAGCTGTCGGCAGCCGGCGCACAGGTTACGGCGGTGGATATGTCCGAGGCACGGCTCGTCCGGGTGCAGGAGAATTTGCGGCGGACCGGCCTTGACGCCACACTTGTCGCGCGGGATCTGCTGGGCCCTGACCTTTCGGGCGAGTGGGATGCGGTGTTGCTGGATTCGCCATGTTCCGCGACGGGAACGATCAGACGCCATCCCGAACTGCCATACCTGAAGGACGAGGCGCAAATTCGGGAGCTGGCTGGACTTCAACGTCGGTTACTGCGCAAGGCCGCTGGGTTGGTGAAGCCCGGCGGCATGCTCGTCTACTGCACCTGCTCGCTCGAGCCGGAGGAAGGGGAGATGCGGGCACGCGGCTTTCTGGCCGATTATCCTGATTTCGAGATCGTTCCTGCAGAGGGCTCCTGGTTGCCGGCGGGGGCTGTGCAGCCTGAAGGCTGGATTCGGACGCTCCCGTGCATGAGTTATGGAACACACCACGGCATAGATGGGTTCTTTGCCGTGGCCATGCGTCGTCGCGCCTGAGTTTGTGCCAGCGGTCGAAAGTGCTATGCGGTCGGCAGGCAAGATCCCTTCCGAGGCTCCGATGACCGAACCCGTTAGCCGCGCGCTACTTTCCGTTTCTGACAAGACCGGGCTCATACCTTTTGCCCAGAGTTTGGTCTCCATGGGTATCGAATTGCTGTCGACGGGTGGTACGGCCAGGGCGCTGGCTGAGGCAGGGCTTCCCGTCATTGAAGTATCAAGCGTCACGGGCTTTCCGGAGATCATGGATGGGCGGGTCAAGACGCTGCATCCGGCCATTCACGGTGGGTTGTTGGGTGTACGGGCAAATGCCGAGCACACCGCGGCCATGTCAAGCCACGGCATCCGTCCCATCGGCCTGCTCGTAGTCAACCTCTATCCCTTCGAGGCGACGGTGGCGGGTGGGGCGTCATGGGAGGATACCGTGGAGAACATCGATGTCGGTGGTCCCGCGATGATCCGTGCCGCAGCGAAGAATCATGGCGATGTCACGGTGATCGTTGATCCGGCTGACTATGATGTTGTGGCCGCAGAACTTGCCGCTGGGAGGACGACCACACTGGCAACGCGTCGGAATCTCGCTGCCAAGGCCTTTGCGCGAACGGCGAGCTATGATGCGGCAATCAGCCAGTGGTTTGGCGGCCAGTCGAGCGATCCACTAGGCGGTTATTTCGCAACGGGTGGTGCCAAGTTGCAGGGGCTTCGCTATGGCGAGAACCCGCATCAGACGGCGGCCTTCTATGCCTCGCCCGGACGCGCGTTTGGAATCGCTGCAGCGCGCCAGCTGCAGGGAAAGGAACTCTCCTACAACAACATCAACGACACCGACGCAGCCCTTGAATGCCTGAGTGAGTTCACGGGTGGATCCCAGGCGACGTGCGTGATCGTGAAGCATGCCAATCCCTGCGGTGTTGCAGTGGGCTCCAGCTTGGTCGAGGCCTACCGCAAGGCATTGGCCTGCGACCCGGTGAGCGCCTTCGGCGGCATCATCGCCTTGAGCGATCCTCTCGACGCGGCGACAGCTGCCGTGATCACCGAGCTGTTCACAGAGGTAATTATTGCTCCGTATGTGGATGAAAAAGCGATCGAGATTGTGGCAAGGAAAAAAAACCTACGCTTGCTTCTCCTGGAAGGGCGCCCCATCTCGGGGTCCGGTCTCTCCGTGAAATCTGTTGGCGGTGGACTCCTGGTGCAAACGCGTGACATCATGTCCGTCGATGCGATGGATCTGAAGGTCGTGACGAAGCGCCAGCCAACCGCCTCCGAACTCAACGACCTGCGGTTTGCCTTTCGCGTTGCCAAACACGTGAAGTCCAACGCCATCGTCTATGCCAGGGAGGGTGCCACGGTTGGCATCGGCGCCGGCCAGATGTCGCGTGTTGATTCGGCCCGCATCGCGGCACGCAAGAATGAGGATGTGTCACGCGAGGCCGGTCTGGAACGCCCCTCGATCCTGGGCTCGGTTGTTGCCTCGGATGCATTCTTCCCATTCCCCGACGGCCTGCTGCAGGCTGCCGAAGCGGGTGCCACGGCCGTCATTCAACCAGGGGGTTCCATGAACGACGACGAGGTCATTCGTGCCGCCGACGAGAAGGGCCTTGCCATGGTGTTCACCGGCATCAGACACTTCCGGCACTGAAGCTCACTTCTGCAGGCGGCGGCAGACGTCCTCGAGCTGGTCGAGCGTCTTGTAGGTGATCAGCATTGTTCCGCTACCATCGCCCTTGTGGGTGATTTCCAGCTTGAGGCCAATCGCCTCCGAGACGAGCTTTTCGAGCGCGCGGGTGTCCGCATCCTTCTCAAGCTTCGCCCTGGGCTTCCGTGGCGACGCAGCTTCGCGGGCGAGGTTCTCGGCCTCACGCACCGAGAGACCAAGCTTGATGATCTTTGCGGCAAGTTCCGCCGGCGAATCGGTTGCAACGAGAGCTCGCGCATGGCCCGCGGTCAGGCGGCCCTGCTCAATCTCGGCCCGCACAGCCTCAGGCAGATTCATCAGGCGCAAGGTATTGGCGATGTGGCTCCGGCTCTTGCCAATCGAATCCGCAAGTTGCTGCTGCGTGTAGCTGAACTGCTCGAGCAGCAAGGCATAGGCGCGTGCTTCTTCCAGCGCGTTCAGGTCAGATCGCTGGATGTTTTCGATCAGCGCGATCTCCAGCGCTTCACCATCGGTCAGGTCACGAATGAGGACAGGCACGTCATGGATGCCCGCCCGCTGCGCGGCGCGCCAGCGGCGCTCGCCGGCGACGATTTCGTAGTCGCCATTGGCAACGGGGCGCACCACGATCGGCTGCAGGAGTCCCTTCTCCCGAATCGACTTCGCCAGATCATCGAGGTCGCCTTCGGCGAAGCTCTTGCGCGGATTGTTGGGGCTTGCCTTCAACAGATCGATGGGCATGTGGCGAAGCGAGCGCACATCCTGCACCACCGCTTCTTCGCTGGTGTCCTCACCAATGAGTGCGGCAAGTCCGCGGCCAAGCCGCTTTTTGGGGGGGCTGCCCATGTCCATGTCTTGTCCTACTCTGCCAATCGCGGGTCGTTACGGAATCGAATCTAGGCTGCGCGCAACTCGCGTTCGCGCCGGATGATCTCCGACGCCAACCGAATATAGGCCTGTGAACCAACACAGGCATTGTCGTAGAGCAGCACCGGCTTGCCGTGGGATGGCGCCTCGGAAATGCGTACGTTGCGCGGTATGACCGTCTGGTAAACCTTGTCGCCCAGCACGCTGCGCACGTCTTCCGCTACCTGCTCCGAAAGATTGTTCCGTCGGTCGAACATGGTCAGCACCACGCCCTGGATGGTGAGGCGAGGGTTCAAATTGGTCCTTACGCGCTCAACGGTCTTGATCAGCTGGCTCAGGCCCTCGAGGGCAAAGAATTCGCATTGCAGCGGCACCAGGATCGCATCTGCAGCCGAAAGCGAGTTGATGGTCAGCAGGTTCAGGGACGGTGGGCAGTCGACCAGAACATAGCTGTAGCTGCGCTCGGGATCGTTCTCCCGGCAGAGCTGCGCGATGGCATCGGCGAGCCGGTAGGTCTTGCGGTCAATGTTGGCCAGTTCAAGCTCGGCGCCGAGCAGATCCATCGTGGATGGCGCGCAATGCAGTCGGGGAATGCCGGAGTCGACGATCACGTTGCGGAGAGACGCTTCGCCCATGAGAACATGATACGTCGATTTCTGCCCCTGGCGACGGTGTACGCCGAGACCCGTGCTGGCATTGCCCTGCGGATCGAGATCGACGATCAGGACCCGTTCGCCGACGGCGGCGAGTGCTGTTCCGAGGTTTATGGCCGTCGTGGTCTTGCCCACCCCGCCCTTCTGGTTAGCAACGGCAAGAATGCGCGGAGCCGGAGCAGGTGAACTGCCAGGGATGTGATCAGACA
Source organism: Rhizobium sp. Q54 (assembly GCA_945889445.1). Classification (GTDB taxonomy): domain Bacteria; phylum Pseudomonadota; class Alphaproteobacteria; order Rhizobiales; family Aestuariivirgaceae; genus Aestuariivirga. Next base: position 24,962 of record CAMDBX010000005.1, on the reverse strand, counting down.
CGGGTGGCCTCTCGGATTTCAAGAATGACGCCGCGCGAGTCGCACTGGCTCGCATGCGTGGTCAACCCTATTCTCCAGTATTTTGTGGCTTCGGTCAATTCAGCGTCTACATCTTGTCCCTTGTGAAACAGCCCAAGCGCGCCGGAGGCGAGAAACGGCTCGGCATAATCGAGCAGCAGGGGCAGCGGAGCCAACGCCCGCGCAACCACGCACTGGACTTTCGGGAGGTCGGTCTTCGCCGACAATGTCTCCAGGCGGACATTGTGAACGGTCGCCTCAGTGCCGGTTTGGCGGGCTGCCTCGCGAAGAAAGGCGGCCTTCTTTCCATTGCTTTCGTAGAGATGTGCCTGAAGGCCTGACGCCATGGCGAGAACCAGGCCGGGAATGCCAGCACCCGAGCCCAACTCGGCAATGGCGCGAATATCTTTGGGCATGAGCGGCAAAAGTTGTAGCGAGTCGCAGATGTGCCGGTCCCAGAGGGAGGCAACGGTCGCCGGACCAATCAGGTTGATGCGTTGCTGCCAGGTCAGCAGCAGCTTCACATATGTCTCGATCTTCTGCCGTGACTCACGTGAAACATTGTATCGATCGAGTAACTCGATAGCCCCGGGCGGTGTCATGCGGCGTTCTGCCGATTTCTGCGCTTCACATGACCAAGAATGACAGCAAGGGCTGCTGGTGTCATGCCATCGATCCGGGCCGCCTGCCCAAGGGTTGCCGGCTGCACGGCCATTAGTTTTTGGCGCAGTTCCGCCGACAGGCTGGGCATGGCGGTGTAATCGAGCCCTCCCGGTAGGGCCATTTTTTCCTCCCGCCGGAGTGCGGCAATGTCTGACTCCTGGCGCTGCAGATAGCCGGAATAAAGGGCTTCCGCCTCAAGCGCTTCGACGACATCCGCCCGAAGTCCAGCCAGTTGAGGCCAAAGCGCCACGACGCCCCCCCAACCGATATCCGGCATGCCGATCAAGTCGAGGGCGGTTCGCCGCAGGCCGTCCTGATTGACTTTCAAGCCCCTGCGGGCAGCTTCGCCAGACGTCATGGTGAGTGAATACGCCATGTCCAGTCCGTCCCGTATCGCGGCCTCACGGGTTGCGAACTGGATTTGGCGCTCCCGCCCCACCAAGCCAACCTCAAGCCCCCAGGGCGTCAGCCGGAGATCAGCATTGTCGGCACGCAGTGAGAGCCGATACTCAGCACGAGATGTAAACATACGGTAGGGCTCGGCAACTCCGCGCGTGACCAAATCATCAATCATAACGCCGATATAGGCTTGGGATCGATCAATGATCAGGGGCTGCAGCCCGGCCGCCTGTCGCGCCGCGTTTGCCCCTGCCACCAATCCCTGCGCGGCAGCTTCCTCATAACCGGTGGTGCCATTTATTTGACCTGCCAGCAACAGACCTGGGATCTTCTTGACCTCAAGGGACGCCGTCAATTCACGTGGGTCGACGTAGTCATACTCAATGGCGTAACCCCAGCGCTTGACAGTGACGTTTTCGAGCCCCGGCATGCTTCGGATGAAGCCTTGCTGGACATCTTCAGGGAGCGATGTGGAAATGCCGTTTGGATAGACGGTGTCGTCGTCAAGCCCTTCCGGCTCAAGGAAGACCTGATGGCTGTCCTTGTCGCGGAAGCGCTGCACCTTGTCTTCGATGGACGGACAATAGCGTGGCCCTACCCCTTCGATTTGACCGGAGTAAAGGGGTGAACGGTGCATGTTATCTCGTATCAGGCGGTGGCCTTCGGCCGTGGTCGCCGTGATATGGCAAGAGATCTGAGGCGTCTCGATCCGCCGGGTCAAGAAAGAGAAGGGAACTGGCTCTGCATCACCCTTCTGTTCTTCAAGCCGGCTCCAGTCAATGGTGCGTCCGTCCAGGCGGGCGGGCGTACCTGTCTTCAGCCGGCCCATTCTGAGCCCGAAACCCTTCAGCTGCTCGGAAAATCCTCTGCTGGGCGGCTCTCCGTGGCGCCCAGCGGGGATCCGTCGATCGCCGATATGAATCAGGCCATTCAGAAAGGTGCCCGTGGTGAGAACAACAGTGGAGCAGCTGAATTCTCGGCCATCCTCGCAAGTAACGCCCGTCAGCCTGCCATCGCGGAGTCGAAAGCCATGCGCGGCCCCGGAAATGACCGTCAGGTTTGGTTGAGCCGAAATTACAGCCTGCATGGCCTGGCGATACAGCTTGCGATCTGCTTGCGCGCGCGGGCCGCGAACAGCAGGGCCCTTGGAGCGGTTCAGCAGCCGGAACTGAATTCCAGCCCGGTCAACCACTCGGCCCATCAAACCATCCAGCGCATCGATCTCCCGCACCAGATGGCCTTTGCCAAGCCCGCCGATGGCTGGATTGCACGACATTTCGCCAATTGTTTCAGCGCGGTGAGTGAGAAGCGCGGTGCGTGCGCCGAGGCGGGCAGCCGCTGCAGCAGCTTCGGTGCCGGCATGGCCGCCACCAATGACAATGACATCAAAATGGGTGTCCATGCGCGCTTCTCTACGCCAAGCGCATCAACAGGTCAAAACACGTCAGCGTTTCACGTGAAACACGGTCACTTTCCGATGCAGAAGCGGCTGAAGATCGCTCCAAGCCACTCTTCAACCCCCACCTTGCCTGTCAGCCTCCCGACTTCCTCAGACGCGAGGCGAATCTCCTCAGCCTTGAGCTCCAGAGCCTGCGGTGACACCGTCAGCGCCTCGTTGAGTAACCGAATCGAATTGTGAACCGCCGCAATCTGCCGGGCACTTACCAGCAACGATGACTCTACGTCACCGAAACGTAACTGCAGTAATGTCGATAATCGCTCGATAAATTCCTGAATTCCATCCCCGGAGCGGGTGGAGAGAGAAACGATGTGTGGGTTTTCGTTTCGTAGGAGTCCCGATTCCAAGTCGCACTTGTTCTGAACAACAAGGCTGGGATCCCCAGCCGGGGTAGCACTGCCAGGAACATCGCTGGACCACACCCAGACGAGTATGTCCGCATTCCTGATCCGAAGTTCGGACCGACGAACCCCCTCGCGCTCCACCTGGTCGGAAACACGTTCGCGCAGGCCGGCAGTGTCGGTCAGGATCACTGGAATACCCCTGATGTCGAGAGACACCTCGATCGTGTCCCGGGTCGTGCCGGGAACATCGGAGACGATTGCCGCATCCCGGCGCGCAAGCGCATTGAGCAAGCTCGATTTGCCGGTATTCGGAAGCCCGGCAAGAACCACATTGACTCCTCCTCGCACCGCTTCGCCTACCGCGGCACGTTCCACGGCGGTGGTCATATGCGTCAACAAATCGTGGATGCGGGCATCTATGCCAGCTGCAGCCTCCTCTGCCACGCCAGGTTCGTCTGCGAAATCGACAACGGCCTCGATATCGGCACGGATGAGCAGCAATTGCTGGCGCCAATCATCGAAGGTGAAACTGGGCGTGCCTGACATTTGCCGCAGGGCCTGCCGTCGCTGCGCGGCCGTGCGGGCTTCCAGAAGGTCAGCCAGGCCCTCGGCCTCTACAAGATCCATCTTTCCGTTGAGGAAGGCTCGCTGGGTGAATTCACCCGCTTCCGCCGGGCGAACAGATGGATGATCACTCATGGCCGCCATCACGGCACTGACGACCGCCATACTGCCATGGAGATGCAGTTCCGCACAGTCCTCACCGGTGAAGGATCCGGGAGCAGGCAGCCATACCGCGAGCGCCTTGTCGAGCTGCTCGCCAGTGCGGGGGTGTCGCACCAACCGAAGGGCGAGCTCTCTCGGCCGCGGCATCTTGCCAATCAGGCTGCAAAGAAGGGAACCGCAATCAGGTCCGGAGACGCGGATCACTGAGACGGCGGAGCGCCCGGCCCCGGAGGACAAGGCGAAAATCGTGTCTTTGGCCGTCATTTCGACCTCGAATCGAACGACGCGGGCGCCTGATCAGGCGTTCATGGAGTCGAAGAAGTCGCTATTGCCCTTGGTCTGACGAAGCTTGTCGAGCAGGAACTCTACCGCATCGACAGTGCCCATGGGATTGAGGATGCGCCGCAGCACATAGGTCTTCTTCAGGATATCCGGCTTGACCAGCAGTTCTTCCTTGCGGGTGCCTGAGCGCAGAATGTCGATGGCCGGAAACACGCGCTTGTCCGCCACCTTGCGGTCAAGGATGATTTCCGAGTTGCCGGTTCCCTTGAACTCTTCAAAAATCACTTCGTCCATGCGGCTGCCGGTATCGATCAGCGCTGTGGCAATGATCGTCAGAGAGCCACCTTCCTCGATATTCCGGGCAGCACCGAAGAACCGCTTCGGGCGCTGCAATGCATTGGCATCGACACCACCGGTGAGCACCTTGCCAGAGGACGGCACGACAGTGTTGTAAGCGCGGCCAAGGCGGGTGATCGAGTCCAACAGGATCACCACATCACGGCCATGCTCCACCAGCCGCTTGGCCTTCTCGATGACCATCTCCGCCACCTGCACGTGGCGGGAGGCCGGTTCGTCGAATGTCGAACTGATCACCTCGCCCTTCACCGAGCGCTGCATGTCGGTGACTTCCTCGGGGCGTTCATCGATCAACAGAACGATCAGATAGCATTCCGGATGATTTGCAGTGATGGCATGAGCGATGTTCTGCAGCAGCACCGTCTTGCCGGTGCGCGGAGGAGCGACGATCAGCCCGCGCTGGCCCTTGCCAAGCGGTGAGACGATGTCGATCACCCGAGACGAGTAGTCCTTCTTCGTCGGGTCGCCCGTTTCCATTTCCAGTCGCTCGTCGGGATAGAGCGGTGTGAGGTTGTCGAAATGCACCTTGTGGCGGGTTTTTTCGGGATCCTCGAAGTTGATCCTGTTGACCTTGACCAGGGCGAAGTATCGCTCGCCTTCCTTCGGGCTGCGGATCTGGCCCTCCACCGTGTCGCCGGTGCGAAGCGTAAACTTCCGGATCTGGCTGGGACTGATGTAGATGTCGTCCGGACCAGCCAGGTAATTGGCATCGGGAGACCGCAAGAAGCCGAAGCCGTCCTGCAGAACCTCAACCACGCCTTCGCCGATGATCTCGACATCGCGAACGGCCAGGTTCTTCAGTATCGCGAACAACAACTCTTGCTTGCGCAATGCGCTCGCATTCTCAACCTCAAGTTCCTCCGCCAGCGAGACGAGCTCGGCCGGTGTCTTCAACTTGAGATCCTGGAGCTTGATCTCTTTCAAATCGTCTATGGCAGTCATGATCTTTTCACTATGGGGAGTTCCGGCACAGCAGCGGGAACGTTGAGGCGGGGGCGCATCAAGCCGGAGGCGATGCGAAGCAGAGACAATATAGCCGCTCCCAGCACTTCAGCCAACAACAAACTCAGAACGGCTTGATAATCACCAAAATCACGATTCCGATCAGCAGGACCGTCGGAACCTCGTTGATAACACGAAAATACCGCCCATCCTTGGTTTCACGGTCCTCCCGAAGGCTGACCGCATGGCGTTCCAGCAACCCATGAAAAGCCACCATCCCAAGCACCAGCAAAAGCTTGAGCCAAAGCCAGATTGGCATCGACTGATCCCACCGGCCCACATGTATCAGCAGCGCACCAGCCACCACGGAGACCGCAGCAGCAGGTCGCATGATGGCGCGGAGCAGCCGCCCCTCCATGACCTTGAAAACCTGAGTTAACTCTATTTTCTTTTTATTTTCAACATGATAAACAAAGAGTCGGGGCAGGTAAAAAAGCCCCGCCATCCAAGAGATGATGGCCAGAATATGAACAACCTTCAACCAGCCGTATGCGTCACCCATCATGTCGCCGGACGGCATCAACCACAGATCCTACAACCTCAGGATCAGTTCCTAGCCTGATACCGTGACCAAGGTTGAAAACATGCCGCTGGCGATCAACCGACGTGCAAATCCGCTGAACTTCCGCGGCAACCACATCTTTCCCCGCGAGCAAGGCCACCGGATCCAGGTTGCCCTGAACCACAACATCCTTGGGGAGGTCCGCCAATTCAAATTCCGTCTCGACACCAACGGCATTGGCGCCCGGAATCACAGCAGCCCTGCGTTGCGCGATGCCAACCCCACGGGCAAAAACGATCACCGGTAAATCAGGGTGACGAGCCTTCACGCCCGCCACAATCGCAGCAAGTGGCCTCATCACGAAATCCTCCAGTTCGGTTCCCACCAGATCCCCTGCCCAGGAGTCAAAGATCTGAACCACTTGTGCCCCGGCCTCGGCCTGCGCACTCAGATAATCAATAGATTCCGTCACCAAACGCTCAATCAACGCACAGAACCAAGGCTGCCGTTGATAGGCCGCTACCTTGGCCATGACACGATCTGAGCTGCCACCAGCCACCATGTAGCTGGCAACCGTCCACGGCGCTCCACAGAAACCGATAAGTGCTTGATGGGACGGAAGCTGTGCCCGCGTCAGACCAACCGTGCGGCACACTTGCGCCACCTCGAATGTACCGGACACCGGCTTGAGCCGCTCCAAGTCTTCCATGCTGCGCACGGTCCCCAAGATGGGGCCTTCGCCCTCCGCAAACTTCAGTGGCAAGCCCATGGCATGGGGGACCACCAAAATGTCGGCAAACAGGATCGCTGCGTCGAGGTCATACCGCCTCAATGGCTGAATGGTTACCTCTGAGGCAAGATCAGGATTGTAGCAAAGATCCAGGAAAGACCCCGCCTTCTCGCGAACCGCCCGATACTCAGGCAGATACCGTCCTGCTTGGCGCATGAACCACATGGGCCGCCGCTGCGCGGTTCTCCGGGTCAGAACATCAAGCAATGCACTGCGGGTTGGCCTGATACCTTGCCCTGTCTCTATCATTCTGACTCTTCTTGTCTCTTTTGTTTGGTACGCGGGAAGCGGGATACATCCCAATCCAATGATCGTCCACAGGTCAAGTGGATCCTTGAACAGACCCACCCTCATATCTTTCGTTAAGGGAAAATTAAGACGTGTTAACAGATCGTTAATGCACTAGAAAGAGGGCTAGAAATCATGTCCTGAAGTGCGCCCTTGCACTCTTTCACCACATGGCCCACCTACCGTTCTCACGTCAGGCCGGCATGTGGACGGATTGCAGGACAAACTGGAGACAATCACCGCCACCCCATCTGATATCCACATCGTCCACAATTCATCCACACCATGTCACAAGCCGGTTCACAGCGTTATTTTCATCTTCATCTCGTGTCGGATGCCACGGGTGAGACGCTGAATACTGTCGCCAAGGCCGCCGCTGCACAGTATTCCGACTTCCGACCTATCGCCCATATCTATGCTCTGGTCAGGACACCCTCCCAGCTCAATCGTGCCCTGCGAGAGATCGAGGAGCAGCCGGGAATCGTTCTCTTCACCCTCATAAACCCGGACATCAGGCGCCACCTTGAAGAACAGTGCGACGCCATGGGTGTTCCCTGCCTTTCCATCCTCGATCCGATCATTTCGATTCTTTCACAGTATCTCAATGCAACGTCGCGTCCGCAGGTAGGTGGCCAACATGCATTGAACTCCGATTACTTCCGCCGCATCGATGCACTGAACTATACGATGTCGCATGACGACGGACAGAGCATCGACGATCTTGAAAAAGCGGACGTCGTCATTCTAGGTGTTAGCCGCACGTCAAAGACACCGACCTCGATCTATCTTGCGCAACGTGGCATCCGGACAGCGAACATACCAATCGTACCAGGCATTCCGGTACCGCAGAAGCTTCTCGACCTGAAAGGGCCCCTACTGGTGGGACTGATCGCCAGCGCCGAACGCATTGCGCAGATCAGGCGACACCGCCTTCTCTCCCTTAAGGAGAGTCGGTCAACCGACTATGTCGATCCTCGCCAGATTACCGACGAGTTGATGCTTATGAAGACGCTGTGCTCGAACAATGACTGGCCTATGATTGACGTCACACGCCGCTCAGTGGAAGAGATTGCGGCAACGATTCTCAACATGCTCTCAGACAACAAGCGCTTAGACAGGTAACATGCTCGTTCTCGCCTCCACCAGCGCCACACGACAAGCCATGTTACGACACGCCGGATTAGACTTCGCGGCAACAGCGCCGGAGGTTGACGAAGGAGCTCTTGTTGCAGCGAACCCCCGGTGGATGCCGCGTCAAACAGCCCTACAGCTTGCCGAGGCCAAGGCCATCGATGTGTCGCGTCGCAACCCTGGTGCACATGTAATCGGCGCCGACCAGGTTCTGGCCTTGGGAAATAAGGTCTTTGGCAAGCCGCGCAACAGGGCTCATTGCCGCACACAGCTTCAAGAGCTCCGTGGACAGACGCATGTTCTGATATCGGCTGTGGTCCTTGCCACGGACGGAACGACCACTTGGACATACACCGACGAAGCGCAGCTCGTCATGCGCAACTTCAGCGATGAGTTCCTTGACGCCTACATCGATGCGATTGGGGACGACTGTACGACGTCCGTCGGGGGCTACAAGATCGAAGGGCGTGGCGTACAACTGTTTCAGTCCATCTCGGGAGATCATTTCACCATACTTGGCCTACCGCTGGTGCCGCTGCTGGCTCGGCTGCGTGAAGCCGGAGAGGTTGACGCATGATCAACGCCTGCGTCATCGGTTGGCCAATCGCCCATTCGCGATCGCCACTCATACACGGTTACTGGCTGAAGCAGTATGGCATCGACGGAAGCTACACGCGCCGACCCGTCGAGCCCGCGTCGCTTGCTGCATTCTTAGCCGACCTACCCCAATCCGGGCTTGCCGGGTGCAATGTCACCTTGCCGCACAAGGAAGCCGTCTTCGGCCTCGTGACGCCTGCTGATGCGTCGACCAAACGACTGGGTGCCGTGAACACGCTGTTCCTGCGTGACGGCCACGCTTTGGGGACCAATACCGATGGCGAGGGCTTCATCAACAGCCTTCAATCTTCTGTGCCGGGCTTCAACATCACGAACGAACGGGCCATGGTTCTTGGCGCAGGCGGCGCATCGCTTGCAGTGGTGAACGCAATTCTGGAGCAAGGTGCGTCGGAAGTCGTTGTGGCGAACCGGACCCTCGAAAAGGCCGAGCAGCTGCGTCAGCGCTTTGGGCCGAAGGTACTGCCGCTGGTGTGGGATGAGGCCGGCGACCAGCTCACGGAGTGCGGACTGCTGGTGAACACCACATCCCTCGGCATGAAGGGCCAGCCTGAGGTTGGTCTCAACATGTCGCGACTACCCGCCGAGGCGATCGTCACCGACATCGTCTACACGCCGTTGCGCACCAAGTTCCTGGTGGATGCAACAGCGCGCGGGAACCGGACAGTTGACGGCCTGGGCATGCTCCTTCACCAGGCGGTCCGTGGTTTTTCTCTGTGGTTCGGCGTCACGCCGCAGGTGACTGATGAACTGCATGATCTTGTCGCGCGTGATATCGATCCGGACTACAAGCGATGATCGTCGCGGGACTCACGGGCTCCATTGCCATGGGCAAGAGCGAAACGGCGAAGATGCTCGCAGCCAGAGGCATCCCAGTATTCGATAGCGATGCTGCCGTGCATGACATGTATGCAGCCGGTGGTGAAGCGGTCGAACCGCTTCGCGCTTTGGTGCAGGAGGCAATTGGCGGTGACGGTGTTGATCGCCGCAAGCTGGCTTCGCTCGTGCAGGCAGATCCGGCGTTGCTGAAGCGCATCGAGGCGATTGTTCATCCGCTGGTGCGGGCGCGGCAGGCGACATTTCTAGCTGATGCTGCGCGCCATGCGGAGCTGGCTGTGCTTGACATTCCACTGCTGTTCGAAACTGGCCGCGAGAAGGAGGTCGACGTCGTCATTGTCGTGTCTGCCAATGAGGCACAGCAGAGGGAACGCGCCCTAGCACGGCCGGGGATGACCGCCGAAAAGCTGGACTTCATCCTGTCACGGCAGGTGCCAGATGCGGTGAAGCGGGCGAAGGCGGATTATGTGATAGATACGTCGGTGAGCCTTGCTGACACGGCACGGCATGTTGAACGCTTGATCGCAGACATCAGAGCGAAGGGAAGATCCTGAATATGGTGCGTGAAATCATCCTCGATACAGAAACCACCGGGCTCGATCCGGCAAAGGGCGACCGCATCGTTGAAGTCGGCGCGGTGGAGTTGCTCAACCATCTGCCGACCGGGCGCACCTTTCATGTCTACATCAATCCCGAGCGCGACATGCCGAAGGAAGCGGAGGCGGTACACGGCCTTTCCAGCACTTTCCTAAGGGACAAGCCGGTCTTTGCTTCGATTGTGCAGGACTTCATGGATTTCCTCGGCGACGACGTGCTGATTATCCACAATGCCAGCTTCGACATGGCTTTCATCAATGCCGAACTTGGCTTCCTGCGAATGCCGTCAATTCCGCCAGAGCGGGTGGTCGACACGCTTCACATTGCCCGGCAGAAGCACCCCGGAGCTGCCAACAGCCTCGACGCCTTGTGCCGCCGCTATGGCATCGACAACAGCAGGCGCACCAAACACGGGGCACTTCTCGACTCGGAGCTTCTGGCCGAGGTCTATCTAGAGCTGATCGGTGGTCGGCAAACAAACCTCATCCTCGAGGCATCTCGAACAAAGAGGGCCGCAACCGTGGTTGCAGCCCAGCAGATTTCCTATCAACGGCCCGCTCCACTGCCCTCACGCCTGACAGATGAGGAGCGAGCAGCTCATTCGGCTTTCGTGGCAGATCTGGGCGAGCATGCCCTGTGGAAGCAGGCTGACTGAGTCAGGCCTGACCCACCGTCTGCTGCTGCATGCGGCGCTGATACATGGCGGCAAAGTCGATGGGATCCAGCATCAGGGGCGGGAAGCCGCCATTGCGCGTGGCTTCGGCGAGGATCTGCCGGGCAAAGGGAAAGAGCAGGCGGGGGCATTCGATGAGGATTGCCGGATGCAGCATCTGCGGGGGAAAGTTCTCGAGCCGGAAGGTTCCGGCATAGACCAGTTCAGCCGCAAAGGCGACCTTGTCCTGCGCTGTAGCCTTGGCGTCAAGGTGAAGCTCTACTTCGAAATCCGTTGTCGCCAGCGGCCTGGCGTTGACGTTGACGGAGATGCTGATCTCAGGCTGTGCGTCCTGGCCCAGCGACTGCGGAGCGTTCGGGTTCTCGAAACTTAGATCCTTGAGGTACTGTCCGAGGATGCGCAGCGAAGGTTGCTCCTGCGTCGCCTGGCCCGTGTTGCCGGCGGCCGCGCCTCCGTCTTCAGTAGTTTCCGGAGCAGCGTCGGACTTCGGGGTATTGGACATCATGGGCCTCTTTCTGGAATTTGCCCTCGCTAACATGGGCACTCGGGGGCTGCAAGCCGGGAGAGGATATGGGCCTCAGCCGCCTTCTCGACCCCGCGCGTCCACCTCGCCGCGGATTTCCACAGCCTCGGCGTCGATCACAGGGCCAAAGCGACCGTCATCTGTTGGACGTACCGTGCTGTAGGTATCGACCCTGAACCGTGAACCCAGCCAGCGTCTCACCATGGGCAGGAATAGGAGCAAACCCAGGGCGTCGCTGAAAAAGCCGGGGAGAAGGAACAGCAAGCCCGAGATTGCCCGGGCAGCTGCCTGTCCGCCGATGCCCTTGAGGGGCGTGGCCGTCTGCACCGGCGAGCGTACCGCTTCCGCGAGGCTCATCCCGGCGGTTTTGATGAGCCTGACGCCGATGGCCCCCCCGAGCAGCATCAGAAGCAGGGTGGGAAGGACCCCGATCAGGCTGCCCACCCAGATGATGGAAGCGATTTCGGCAGCTGTGGCTGCAAGGAACAGGAGCGGAAGGAAGCGCGTCATCGAGTTTGGGTTCGTCCTTTGGCCTTGGACCCGGAAGGTTGGGACTATATATAGTGCTGCACGGCTGCGGCGTCACCCGGCCGCAACACGCAAACCTTGGACGCCACGAACTGGTTGATGGAATGAGTTTTGATCCGCTGAACATCCTTCTCCTTGCCGTGGCCCTGGTGGTCTTCTGGCGGCTCAGATCTGTGCTCGGTACGAGGACGGGCGCCGAAAAGCCGCCCTTCGACCTCTTCGGATCGAAACGTGGGCCAGCTCAGGATCCCAGTGGCACCATTACACGCCTTCCCGAGACCACTCCGGTGCCTGCCAATGACGCTGGCGACCGCGATCCCCCGCCGCCGGTATGGAAGGGCTATGCCGAGGACGGCTCGACGCTTGCCGCGGCGCTCGGCCGCATGGCCGAAAACGACCCGTCCTTTACGCCTCGTTCCTTTGTGGACGGCGCAAAGCTGGCCTATGAGATGATCATTGAGGCGTTCGCCAAGGGTGACAAGTCGGCTCTCAAGAACCTCCTCTCCAAGGACGTCTTTGATGGCTTCGCCGGTGCGATCGACTCCCGGCTGGGCCAGGGAGAGCGGGTTGAGTCCCGCTTTGTCGGCATCGACAAGGCGAGGATCCAGCAGGCGAGCCTCAATGGCCGCAAGGCCACAATCACTATGGAGTTCGTGAGCGAACTCATCTCCGCGACCTACGACAAGGCCGGAGAGGTGATTGACGGCGATCCAAAGGAAATCCGCCAGGTGACTGACGTCTGGACCTTCGAGCGCGAAGTTGGCTCGCGTGATCCGAACTGGAAGCTGGTAGCCACCGAAGCACCGGCATAACCGCCGGCTGCGCGGCATGGACGGTCAACTCACTCTTTGGAACCTGGCCGATCTTGAGGGATGGGACGGCCATGACCACGAAACGTCACGCGATGCGTTTCGGCTGTCGTGCCGTGAAATGCTGGAGGAAGGATCCGGTTTCACGCGGTTGGTTCGCTTCGGCGGCAGCCCGTCATCTTGGCATAGCGCCTGTCTCTCCGCCTTCGAGGCCGGACCAGCGCGTGGCTACTTCGAGCGCATGTTCCGGGCCTATCGTGTTCATGATGCGGAGCGGCCGGCCGGACTTTTTACTGGATACTACGAGCCGGAGGTGGACGGAAGCCGCAGTCGCAGCAACGAGTTCCACGTGCCAATTTACCGCCGCCCGCCCGATCTCATCGCCTTCAGGGCCGAGGATAGGACACGCAGTGGCCTCGCCTATGGCCGCCTCACAGCGGGCGCACCGGCACCCTACCTCACGCGCCGCGAAATTGAAGAGGGCGCCCTGCACGGACAGGAGTTGGAGATCGTGTGGCTCAGGGACTGGGCCGACGCCTTCTTCATCCAGATCCAGGGATCTGGCCGTGTGCGCCTGGCGGAAGGCGGCACCATGCGTCTGTCCTACGCCGCCAAATCGGGCCATGCCTATACCGGCATCGGCGGGCTTCTCGTGGAACGCGGCCTCATCAGCGAGAAGGCCATGTCCATGCAGGTGATCCGCGCCTGGATGACTTCAAACCCGGAGGACGCGCGCGCGTTGATGTGGGAGAACCGCTCCTTTGTGTTCTTCCGCGAGATTGACCTTGCGGATCCTGAGCGCGGTGCGCTTGGTGCCCAGCATGTGCAGCTCACGCCCAGGCACAGCCTGGCCGTGGACCGCAGTTACTGGATGCTCGGAACGCCGGTGTGGCTGGACACGCTGGCTTCGTCGGGAGTGGACGATGCCATGACGCCGTTCCAGCAGCTTCTCATTGCGCAGGATACCGGCAGCGCCATCACGGGCCTTGCACGCGGCGACGTTTACTGGGGATTCGGCGATCAGGCGGCGCAGATTGCAGGTCCGATGAAGAGCAGCGGAACGATGACCGTGCTTCTTCCCCACGCGGTGGCAGACGAGTTGGGCCTTCCCAAATGACCCGCAAGCCTCCTGACTATGAGCTTTGGCTGGAAACCACCAAGACTGTGAAGCCGCTGCGCTCTCGCCCACGCGGAACGGCAGCCAAGCTCTCCGGCATATCACCGGTTCCCAGAAGGTCCATCAGCCTTCCCTCGGTGCCGCACGTGCATGTGCCCTCGCCCTTGCACAAGCCGCCACCGCAAATCACCGGCCTTGACCGGCGCACAACGCAACGCCTGACACGCGGCCAGATCGAGATCGAGCGCCGCTTCGACCTTCACGGCACGGGTATTGAAATGGCCCGCATCAACCTGCTGGGTTTCCTGCGCGACGCACAAGCGATGGGTGCGCGCAACGTGCTGGTCATCACCGGCAAGGGCGATTCACCCTACTCACGCCATACGCTGCATGGTGCCGGGCATTTCCATGCGCCCGAACGTGCCGGGCGACTGCGCAAGTTGGTGACGGAGTGGTTCCATGAGGCCGAGTTCCGAAGTCTGGTTGCCGGCTTCCAGCCAGCGCATCCGAAACATGGCGGAGGTGGTGCCTATTACGTCCGCGTCCGTCGCATTCGGGAGGAGCGGTGACGCCGTTCGGTGACAGGATGCGAAAGTTGCGCTCCGAACGCGGCATCACGCTGAAGGAGATGGCGGAGGCGCTCGGTGTTTCTTCTGCTTATCTCTCTGCACTCGAGCATGGCAAACGCGGCCGCCCTGGCTGGCACCTGATCCAGCGCATCCTTGCCTATTTCAACATCATCTGGGATGAAGCCGATGAGGTGGTGCGGCTTGCCCGCATCTCTCACCCGCGCATCACGATCGACACGTCCGGTCTTGATCCCAAGGCCACAGAACTTGCCAACCGCCTCGCTGACGAGATTGGCAAGATTGACGCGACTACCCTCGATGATCTTCTGGCGACACTCGTCCGCAAGCGGCAGAGGGCTAGAGGATGAATTTCGAGAGATCGGCGTTCTTGGCCAGCACACCCACATGGGATTCGACATAGGCGTTGTCTATCAACACCTTCTCGCCCGAACGGTCGGGCGCAGCGTAGCTCACGTCATCGAGCAAGCGTTCCATCACGGTCTGCAACCGTCTGGCGCCGATGTTCTCGACACTCGCATTGGTATTGGCCGCGATCTGCGCGATCGCAGCAATGCCGTCTGACGTGAAATCGAGGGTGACGCCTTCGGTCAGCAGCAATGCGCAATACTGCCTGATGAGGCTTGCCTCCGGTTCCGTCAGAATGCGTTCGAGGTCCTGGCGGTCAAGCGCCTTGAGTTCGACCCGGATGGGGAGACGTCCCTGGAGTTCGGGCAGCAGGTCCGACGGCTTGGCAATGTGGAATGCGCCGGAGGCAATGAACAGGATGTGGTCTGTCTTTACCGGTCCATGCTTGGTGGACACCGTCGTACCCTCGATCAGCGGCAGCAGGTCACGCTGAACACCCTCGCGACTGACATCGGCTCCCTGGCGCTCCGAACGGGCGCAAATCTTGTCGATCTCATCGAGAAAGACGATGCCATTCTGCTCGACCGCCTCGATGGCGTCCTGCACGATCTGGTCCTGGTCGAGCAACTTGTCGGATTCCTCGGCCAGCAACACATCGTGACTGGCCTTCACCGTCATGTGTCGCGCCTTGGTGCGGCCACCGAAGGCCTTGCCCAGCATGTCGGAAAGATTGACGACACCTGCAGAACCCATTGGCATTCCGGGAATCTCGAAGTTGGCAGCGCCCGTGTCTGCAACCTGGATCTCGATCTCCTTGTCGTCGAGTTCACCTGACCGCAGCTTGCGGCGGAAGGCATCGCGGGTCGTTTCAGAGGCATTGGCGCCCACCAGCGCCTCGATCGCCCGCCGCTCGGCGTTGAGTTGCGCCTGCGCCTCGACATCCTTGCGCCGAGCTGCCTTTGTCATGGCGATCCCCGACTCGAGAAGGTCTCGCACGATCTGATCGACATCGCGGCCGACGTAACCAACTTCGGTGAACTTGGTGGCCTCCACCTTCAGGAAGGGCGCATTGGCGAGCTTGGCAAGCCTGCGGGCAATCTCTGTCTTGCCGACGCCCGTAGGGCCGATCATCAGAATGTTCTTTGGCATTACCTCGTCCCGGAGTGTGCCCTCCAGCTGCTTTCGCCGCCAGCGGTTGCGCAGGGCGATGGCAACCGCGCGCTTGGCCTCAGTCTGTCCGATGATATGGCGGTCGAGCTCAGAAACGATCTCACGCGGGGAAAAGTCGGTCATGTCTTCGCTTCCACTCAGGCCGTTGCCAGGGTTTCAATCGTCAGGTTGTTGTTGGTATAGACGCAAATCTCGGCGGCAATCGCCATGGCCTTGCGGGCAATGCTTTCGGCGTCAAGATCTCCGTCAGCCAGAGCCCGCGCGGCGGCCAGCGCGTAGTTGCCGCCGGAGCCGATTGCGATGATGCCCTTTTCGGGCTCCAGCACGTCGCCGGTGCCAGTAAGGACGAGGGTCACTGACTTGTCGGCGACGATCATCATGGCTTCCAGGCGACGCAGGTAACGGTCGGTGCGCCAGTCCTTGGCCATTTCCACGCAGGCACGGGTGAGTTGGCTGGGATATTGTTCCAGCTTCAACTCGAGCCGCTCGAAAAGCGTCATGGCGTCAGCGGTCGCGCCGGCAAAGCCGCCGATCACCTGTCCGGTGCCGAGGGGCCGCACCTTGCGCGCATTGCCCTTGATCACCGTCTGCCCGAGGCTTACCTGGCCGTCACCGGCGATCACCACCTTTCCCCCCTTTCTTACCGAAAGGATGGTGGTTCCGTGCCAGGTGATGGTCTCTGCCATGGGTAAGGACCTTCTGAACGCCTGATGCCTCATGTAGGCCGCCCGGGGCCCAAAGAAAAGGCGGCCTTGGCCAATTCCTGCTGCATCTGCTAAGACGCCCGGCACTCTGTCAGCTGGACGTTCCCCGCGATGCGCAAGGCCACGATCGACCGAAAGACCACTGAAACCCGCATTTCCGCCTCCGTCGACCTCGACGGCACCGGATCCTATGATGTCAGAACGGGTGTCGGGTTCCTTGACCATATGCTGGAACAGCTCTCCCGCCACTCGCTGATCGACCTGACGTTGAAGGCTGAGGGTGACCTTCACATCGACTTTCACCACACGGCCGAGGATTCCGGCATTGCCATCGGCCAGGCAGTTGCCAAGGCCTTAGGGGACCGTAAGGGTATCCGGCGCTACGCCAGCCTCCACCTGCCGATGGATGGCACCCTTACCCGCGCCGCCATCGACGTGTCCGGCCGGCCGTTCCTCGTCTGGAAGGTGGACTTCAGTGCTCCGAAGATCGGCGATTTCGACACCGAGCTGGTTCGTGAGTGGTTCCAGGCTTTTGCGATGAATGCCGGCGTCACGTTGCACGTCGAAACACTCTATTCCGACAACAACCACCACATAGCGGAGTCCTGCTTCAAGGCGCTGGCGCGAGCATTGCGCGAGGCCATCGAAATCGATGCACGGCAAAAGGACAGAATTCCCTCCACCAAGGGAACCCTGGCAGGTTGATGAGCATCTACACTGTTTTCGAGTCGCCGGACGGCAAGTCGGAGCGCGTGGCTTTCGTACCGGAGGGATTTTCCTGGGGTGCGTTGATGTTTGGCTTGCTGTGGGCGCTGTGGCACCGCATGTGGGTGGTCGCCCTGCTGTTGTTCGTGCTCTCGGCGATCCTGAGCATTGCCACCAATCTCGAACTGCTTGGGCCGGGTTTTGCCGCCCTGCTTCAATTCGGCATCGGGCTAATATTTGCTTTCGAGGCGCGCAGCCTTCAGGCGAATTCGCTCGAGCGCGTTGGTTTCCGTCGTGCTGCGCTGATCCAGGCGAGCAATGGTGACGCGGCAGAACATGCCTATTTCTCGGGTCGCCCGGCTGTTTCGCGTGCCCTGCCAATTCGCGCAACGCCTGACGACACGCTTGGCATTTTCGGCAATGTTTGAGGCCGTTCCGTGAGCGTCGCGATTATCGATTACGGGTCGGGCAATCTCCACTCGGCTGCCAAGGCCTTCGAGCGCGCTGCGCGTGACAATGGCCTTGCCGTCGCCGTCGAGGTCACGGCAGATCCTGCCGTGCTGCGCAGGGCGGAACGCCTCGTGCTTCCGGGAGTCGGCGCATTCAAGGATTGCCGCAACGGACTCATGTCTGTGCCGGGCCTCTGGCAAACGCTCGAAGAAGAGGTCGTCAACAAGGGAAAGCCATTCCTCGGCATTTGTGTTGGCATGCAGCTCATGGCGTCACGCGGGTTGGAGCATGATGTCACCGAAGGCTTCGGCTGGATCCCCGGCGACGTGAAGCCGATCACCCCTCGCGATCCCTCGCTCAAGATCCCTCACATGGGCTGGAACACGCTGGAACTCAGGAGGGCGCATCCATTGCTCCAGGGCTTGGCGCTCGGCGATGCTGGTCTTCATGCCTACTTCGTCCACTCGTATCATCTCGACGCCGGACGGCAATCGGATGTGATTGCCACCACGGAACACGGTCAGACGGTGACGGCGATGGTCGGCCGCGATAATCTGGCAGGCACCCAGTTCCATCCGGAAAAGAGCCAGGCGCTGGGGCTCACCCTTCTCGCCAATTTCCTGAGGTGGCGGCCATGATCCTGTTTCCCGCCATCGACCTGAAGGACGGCCAGTGCGTGCGCCTGAAGCTGGGCGACATGGATCAGGCCACCGTATTCAACGACGACCCCGCCGCACAGGCGCTGAGCTTTGAAGCGCAAGGCTTCGAATGGTTGCATCTGGTGGATCTCAACGGCGCCTTTGCCGGCAGGCCTGTGAACAGGACAGCGGTGGAGGCGATCCTCGGGGCGGTGAAGATCCCGGTCCAGCTTGGCGGCGGCATCCGCAACCTCGGTCAGATCGAGGCATGGCTCAACCAGGGCATCCGTCGGGTTATTCTCGGTACCGTTGCCCTGCGCAACCCGGCATTGGTGCGCGAAGCTTGCCGAGTGTTTCCAGGCCGGATCGCGGTTGGAATCGACGCCAAGGGCGGACGGGTGGCCGTTGAGGGCTGGGCGGAAACCTCAGACCTTTCGGCGACAGACCTGGCGAGGCGCTTCTCTGATGCTGGCGTCTCCGCCATCATTTTCACTGATGTCGACAGGGATGGCATTCTGAAGGGCTTAAATATCGATTCGACACTTGAGCTCGCCCGTGCAGTTCCGATCCCGGTCATCGCCAGTGGTGGTCTGGCTTCGATGGATGATATTCATCATCTGATGCAGTCGGACTGCCGCATTCTGGAGGGCGCAATCTCCGGCAGGGCGCTCTATGATGGGCGCATCAACGTGCCAGTGGCGCTTGGCCTTCTGCGGGGGGTCCGCTGATGCTCAAGGCGCGGCTCATCCCCTGCCTCGACGTGAAGGACGGCCGGGTCGTCAAGGGCGTGAACTTCGTCGACCTCCGCGATGCCGGAGATCCGGTGCAGATCGCCCAGGCCTATGACGCAGCGGGTGCCGACGAACTCTGCTTCCTTGACATCACTGCTACGCATGAGAACCGCGGCATCATCTTCGACGTGGTGCAGCGTACCGCCGAAGCCTGCTTCATGCCGCTCACCGTCGGTGGTGGTGTGCGCACACTGGATGACATTCGCCGGCTGCTGCTGGCCGGGGCCGACAAGGTCTCGATCAATTCCGCGGCTGTCGCCAATCGTGACTTTGTAAGACAGGCGGCCGAGAAATTCGGTGCGCAGTGTGTCGTGGTTGCCATCGACGCCAAGTCGGTGTCGCCAGGCAAATGGGAAATCTTCACCCATGGCGGCCGCAAGCCGACGGGCATCGATGCGGTGGAATTCGCCTGCGAGGTCACTGCGCTGGGCGCCGGTGAGATCCTCCTTACTTCCATGGACCGCGATGGAACCGGCAAAGGCTTCGACATCGAGCTTACGCGGACCGTCGCGGATGCCGTGCCGGTGCCCGTCATTGCCTCGGGCGGGGTCGGCACGCTTGATCATCTCGTCGGCGGCATCCGCGATGGCCATGCGGCGGCGGTGCTTGCCGCCTCGATCTTTCATTTCGGCACCTATTCCATTGGCGAGGCCAAGCGGCATCTCGCAGCCGCTGGCATTCCCATGCGGCTCAGCTAGGACGAGGCACATGACTGATCACCGGCTCATTGTTCTGGCGGCGCTTGCGGATGAGATTGCAACGCGGAATACCGCATCTCCCGAGACCTCCTATACGGCGAAGCTCCTCTCGCAGGGCGTGGAGAAGTGCGCCAAAAAATTCGGTGAGGAAGCGGTTGAGCTTGCGCTCGCATCCGTCCTTCGCAACACCGCGCAAACCACGGCAGAAGCCGCTGACGTCCTCTATCATCTTCTCGTGCTGCTCGCGGCTTCCGGCGTGGAGTTCTCGGATGTCATGGCCGAACTCGCCCGTCGCCAGGGCGTGAGCGGCATCGCCGAGAAGGCGTCCCGGCCCAAGGATTGACCCATGGAAGAACTCGTCAAGGAAGTTTCCCCATTCCGCCGCTTCGCCCGCGAGGAGTGGTCAGCGTTGCGCGCCGATACGCCGATGACGCTGACCCAGAAAGACCTGGACGAGCTGCGCGGCCTCAATGACAGGATCGACCTCAACGAGGTTGAAACCATCTACTTGCCACTGTCACGACTGCTCAATCTCTATGTGGCCGCGACCCAGGGCCTGTTCCGCGCCACCAACAACTTCCTCCATCTAACCGAGCGCAAGGTGCCCTATGTGATCGGCATGGCTGGAAGCGTTGCGGTGGGCAAGAGCACCACGGCCCGCATTCTGCAACGCCTCCTCGCGCGCTGGCCCAAGCACCCAAAGGTCGATCTTGTGACGACTGACGGTTTCTTGTTGCCCAATGCGATTCTCGAGCGGGAAGGGTTGATGACCCGCAAGGGCTTCCCCGAGAGCTATGATCTGCCAGCGATCCTGCGCTTCCTGTCGGACATCAAGGCCGGCAAGCGAAATGTGACAGCACCACTCTATTCGCACCTCACCTATGACGTTTTGAAAGACGAGCGGGCCGTGATCGACCAGCCAGACATCCTGATCGTCGAGGGTGTCAATGTGCTTCAAACCGGTCGCCCGCCGCGTGATGGACGCGGCATTCCCAACAGTTCGGACTTTTTCGATTTCTCGGTCTATATCGATGCCGACACTGCAGATTTGAAGACCTGGTACATTGAGCGCTTCCTGACACTGCGCGACAGTGCCTTCCGCAATCCGAAGTCCTACTTCCATCGGTATGCAACGCTTTCCGACAAGGAAGCCCAGGAGACGGCAACCCGCATCTGGGACACCATAAACCTGGTGAACCTGCGCGAAAACATCCTGCCGACCCGCCCGCGCGCTGACCTGGTGCTGCGCAAGGGCGCGGATCATTTCATCCGCAGCGTCTTCCTCAGGAAGCTATAGAAGCCCCAACGTCTCCGCATGGGTGCGCAGCCTCACCTCGGGTCGGGCACCGATATGCGAAATCACTTCTGCCGCGGCCATTGATCCCAGTCGGGCTGAGTCGTAGACCGGCCTGCCATTGGTGAAGCCGTACAGGAAACCCGACGCAAAAAGATCACCCGCGCCTGTGACATCAACCACCTTGTTCACGGGATGAGCCGGGATCTCGAGTACATCGCTGCCCTTGACGACCGCGCAGCCCTTCTCGGAACGCGTCACGACGGCGATGGGGCAATCTGCAGCAACTGCTTTGACGGCCGCACCGAAATCCTCTGTCTGGTAAAGCGACTTGATCTCCGTTTCGTTGGCGAAGACGATGTCAATGTCGTTGCGGATGAGCTCGAGGAAGCTGTCACGGTGCCGTTCAACGCAAAAGGAATCAGAAAGGGTGATCGAAGTCTGGCGGTCCGCCGCACGTGCGATTTTGGCCGCCAACTTGAAGGCTTCCTTGGCCTCGGGCCTGTCCCACAAATAACCTTCCATGTAGGTGACCTGCGCGGCCTCGACGACTTTCCTGTCAACGTCGGCGACGGTGAAGTTCACGCAGGCGCCGAGATATGTGTTCATGGTGCGCTCGCTGTCCGGCGTCACCAGGATGAAGGAGCGCGCGGTGGCCGGGCCGTTGGTGGCCGGTTCGGTATCAAAAGCGACGCCTTGTGCCCGCATGTCATGCCGGAAGATGGAGCCGAGCTGATCTGCCTTCACCTTGCCAAAATAGGCAGCCCTCCCGCCAAGGGAGGCAACGCCTGCGGCCGTGTTGCCGGCCGAACCACCGGAGACTTCGATCGCCTGGCCCATGTCTCCGTACAACTGCTCGGCCCGGACCTCGTCGATCAGGTTCATCGAACCCTTGACCAGTCCGTGGCGGGACACGAAGTCGTCTTCCACCCGCGCGATCACGTCGACGATCGCGTTGCCGATGCAGAGGACGTCAAAGCCGGAAGCCGTCATGTCATTCTCCTTGAATTGCCCTCCGGCCTAGCGAAGGGCGCTTGCGCTGGCAAGCCGGGGTGATTACGTGGTGAACATGTTCAAATCTGCCTTCAGGGCCTTTGGCGACCTGCTATCGCCAGAATTCCGCTCCGTTCTGTTCATGGCGCTGGGCCTGACAATCGCGCTGTTCATTGCCGTATTGATCATCGCCGAGGTGCTGATCGCCAGTTTCACCCATTTTTCATGGCCTTGGGCAGACCAACTGGTGGGGGTGGGAACCGGTCTGGCGCTGCTGGTGGCCTTCTTCTTTCTGATGTCCCCGGTGACGGCCGCCTTCGCAGGCCTGTTTCTCGATCGGGTGGCGGAAAAGGTCGAGGAACGACACTATCCATGGGATCCGCGTGGAACGCCCTTGCCGGCAGGACGCGCCATCCTGATGGCGATCCAGTTCTTCATCGTGGTTCTGGTGGTGAATCTCGCAGTGCTGCCGATGGTCTTTTTCGGGTTCGGCGCCTTCCTGCTCGTTGCCGCCAATGCCTACCTCATCGGTCGCGAATATTTCGAAATGGTAGCGATGCGACACATGCCGCTGGAAGAGGCGAAGCTACTCCGCCGGGAAAATAGCCCGACGATATTCGTGGCCGCATTGCTTCCGGCCCTGATGTCGCTCATCCCCGTGTTGAACCTCACAACGCCGCTGTTCTCAACGGCCTATTTCACCCATCTTTTCAAATCGGTGCAGGCGTCTTCGGCCTGAACGAGCAGATGTCGGCGATCAGGCAGTGCCAGCACTCTGGACGCCGCGCCTTGCACACATAGCGCCCGTGCAGGATCAGCCAATGGTGAGCGTGGCGGCCATAGGCCTTTGGCACCACCTTCAGAAGCTTCATTTCCACGTCCAATGGCGTCTTGCCGGGTGCGAGGCCGGTGCGATTTCCGAGCCGGAACAAATGCGTATCGACTGCGATCGTCGGGTGTCCGAAGGCGATGTTCAGAACCACATTGGCGGTCTTTCGTCCCACCCCGGGAAGGGCTTCCAGCGCGTCCCGGTTGTCGGGAACCTGGCCGCCGTGCCTGTCGATGAGTTGCTGCGACAACAGGATCACGTTTCTGGCCTTGCCGCGAAACAATCCGATGGTCTTGATCGCGTCCCGGACCGTATCTTCGCCAAGTGCCACCATCTTCTCCGGGGTATCGGCAATGGCGAACAGTGGCTTGGTGGCCTTGTTCACGCCCTCGTCCGTCGCCTGCGCGGAAAGCACGACGGCAACGAGTAAGGTGTAGGGGTTCACATAATGAAGTTCGCCCTTGGGTTCAGGGTTGGCGGCCTGAAAGCGGCGGAAGATTTCCTCAACGTCCGGCGGCTTGAGGCGGCTTGCTTTGGCCATGTGTCCGGTGTTCCCTTGCTTCACTTGAGGTAGAACAGCCGCATGGATGATCGCAACAGCAAAGTCTGGCAGGCAACGCTGACGCCACACCGCAGTCTCAGTCGAAACGGCTTCTTCATTCTCATGGGGCTGGTGGGAGCTGTGAACCTCGTCGTGGCCGTGGTGTTCGTCATTCTGGGCGCCTGGCCCATTGCCGGTTTTGCTGGGCTCGATGTGTTGCTTGTCTGGTTGGCATTCCGGGTGAATTTCGCTGACGCTCGCAAGCTGGAACGCATCTCGATCACCGAGCACGAACTGGTCCTCGACCGCATGAGTGAAAAGCGCCCACTTGAGCAGCAGCGATTTGTCCGCCGCTGGGTACGGGTTGAACTCGAAGAGGACCATGACCGGGAGCTGATCGGGCAACTTCTGATCATTTGTGGCAGGACGCGTGTTGCGATTGGCGACTTCCTGGCGCCGGAAGAGCGCAAGACGCTGGCGACGGCTCTCAAGTCCGCCCTTGCCATTCCGCGGATCTGATCAGCTTTCGGGTGGGAAACGTCAACACCAACCTGAGCGACGACAGTAAGCCATTGAACTACAACGGAAAAATGACTTGGCATGACAGTCTCCGCTGCGGTATAAGGCTCCTAGGAGACGACTAGGAGACTTCCCCGTGGACCTGAACCGTTTTCGACCCCTGCCAACCCTCAAAGAGGTGCCAATGCCGTACCCCCGCCTGAAGCCCGAGCACGAGGCCTTCACCATCCCGAGCCATATTGTTCTCATGCGCATCCTGTTGGCCGGCATGAACCGGCAGGCAGGACCTTACTCCCGGTAGCAACACTCTGGCCGAGGGCCACCACAAACGAATCAACCGAGACCCCCGCTGGGCAACTGGCGGGGGTCTTCATTTTGCGGGATTGAACGGTAGGCGGGATGGAAGCGCCTATATCTTCGACCCCATTTCGACCCCCGCAGATGCTGTGTTTCTGCACAAGAATGTCCGTCCACGGATCATGCGAAAATAAGCCCATAGACCGAGAGCACCAACGCTCCGGAGAAAGGGCGAAAATGAACGAACGACTATTAGACGAAAAGGAAGCCGCCTCGCTGCTTGGCATGAGCGTGGCGTGGCTGCGGGATTGCCGCAATGGCCGTCGCCGCAAGGGGCCTCCCTATATCAAGCTGGGTACCCGCGTCCGCTATAGTCGGGATGCCGTGGCTCACTATATCGCCGAGTGCACGCGATGAGCAGGGGTAAGCGGAAGGACCGTCGTTCCGCGATGGCGAAACACCGCAAGGGCGTGCAGGAGTTGGCTTCGGAACTTCTGGCTGCCGGCTACCAGCAGGTAGACTATGACAACCACGACGGCGAGACCCTGCAGCCGTTCTCCTTCATGGTCTCCGAGCGGTACAAGCTCAATGGCCGGAGTGGCATCCTGCGGGACATAGTGCTGCGGACCGATGGCCCCGTCGTCGACGTAAAGCTCTACCACTACGCAGAGGCGGCCTCTCACACGAGCATCTTGCGGGCCATCGCATACATGCTCATCCACAGCATCCGGAAACCGG
>CAMDBX010000004.1 GCA_945889445.1 Rhizobium sp. Q54 | reverse complement strand
GGCGACGATGCGGGAGCCCGCCGCCGTCGCCTCGCGCGCAAAAATCTCGGTATCGCCGATCACCTCAATCCCGGCATGTCGGGCCTTCAGCACCGTCCAGTGCGGCTCGGGGTGGGTGAGCGGCACGCCGGGGCTCAGCACCAGCGCGTCGAGCGTTGCAAAATCCAGATGATGGAGATTGCTGATCGGCAGGCCCGCCGCCCGGCCCTTCTCGACCGCACGCACCGAGTCATCCCAGCCATACACCGTGGCACCGCCCAGCTGCAGCGCGTCGATGGTCGCGGTGCCGGAACGCGCGAGGCCGAAGACGGCGACGGTCTTGCCCTTGAATGTGGTGGCCGGGAACAACTGCTACCTCAGCTTCAGAGTCGAGAGGCCGATCAGCGCCAGCACGATGGCGATGATCCAGAAGCGGATGACGATGGTCGGTTCCTTCCAGCCCTTCTGCTCGAAATGGTGGTGCAGTGGCGCCATGGCGAAGACGCGCTTGCCGGTCATCTTGAACGAGGCGACCTGGATGATGACCGACATGGTCTCGAGCACGAAGAGGCCACCGATGATTCCGAGCACGATCTCGTGCTTCGCCGCAACTGCGATCGCGCCAAGCGCGCCACCAAGCGATAGCGAACCCGTGTCGCCCATGAAGATCATGGCTGGAGGAGCATTGAACCAGAGGAAGCCGAGCCCGGCCCCGACGATGGCCCCGCAGATGATGGCGAGTTCGCCCGCACCCCTCACGAAGTGCAGTTCGAGGTAGTTCGAGAAATTGTAGTTGCCGACCAGGTAGACGATGAGGCCGAGGCTGGCCGCGGCGATCATCACCGGAACGATTGCGAGGCCGTCAAGTCCGTCCGTCATGTTCACCGCATTGCCGGCACCCACGACGACGAACATGCCGACGAAGATGAACAGCGCGCCGAAGGGAATGAGCATGTCCTTGAAGAACGGCACGGCGAGCGAGGTGGAAAGCGGCTTGTCGCCGATCCACATGAAGATGCCGACGGCGAGGCCCGCAATGGCGAATTCGGCGAGCAGCCGCACCTTGCCGGAGAAGCCCTTCGTCGTGGCCTTGGTGACCTTGAGGTAGTCATCGTAGAAGCCGATTGCGCCGAAGCCCAGCGTGACGAACAGCACCGCCCAGACATAGAGGTTGCGCAGGTCTGCCCACAGGAGCGTGCCGACGAAGATGCCTGACAGGATCATCAGCCCGCCCATGGTGGGCGTGCCCTGCTTCTCCACGATGTGGCGCTGTGGCCCGTCGGTGCGGATCGGCTGGCCCCTGCCCTGCTTCACCTTCAGGAGCGAGATGATGCGTGGCCCGAACAGGAACACGAAGATCAGCGCCGTGATGATGGCAAGCCCGGTGCGCGACGTCTGGTAACGGAACACGTTGAAGGGGGACACCTCATCCGCGAGGTTGCTGAACAGAAGGAATAGCATCAGGTCTCCTTGGCAAGCGGTGGGTGGGCCGCCCTGATCGCCTCCACCAGCGGCCCCATGCGGCTGCCGAGCGAACCCTTGATCATCACCACGTCGCCGGGCATGAGAGCCTTGAGCAGCACGTCGCGCAATCCATCGGAGTTTTCCGCGTAGGCGCCGCGCCGGGTTTCGGCCACGCGCGCCCACAGATTCGCCATGAGAGGACCTGCGGCGTATAGGACATCGACCTTGGCGGCGTCCATCGGTTCGATGAGGCCGGCGTGGAGTTCCGGGCTCTGCTCGCCCAGCTCCAGCATGTCGCCCAAAACCGCGATGCGGCGGCCGCCGCGCGGCGGCTGCGCTGCCCCCAGAAGACCAAGCGCTGCCGCAACGGAAGCCGGGTTGGCATTGTAGCTTTCGTCGATCAACAGCAGTTCACCACCCGCGATGGAAAGCCGCTCGCGAACACCACGTCCCTTGGCGGGCGCAGCCGCGGCAAGGGCCAGCGCTGCGCGGGCGAGATCGGCGCCGGTCAGTTTCGCGGCGGCGAGAACGGCAAGACTGTTCACCGCCATGTGCTCGCCGGGAAGGCCAAGCTTGTAGCTCACTGTTTCGCCCATCACGTCCGCTGTGACGCAGCAGCAGTCAGCGAGCAATGCCACGCGCTCCATGCGCACGTCGGCCTGCGCATGCTTGCCGAAGGACACGACGCTGCGGATGCCGCAGGCCCAGGCCGATGCGGAGAGCCGCTCGAAGTAGGCCGTGTCACGGCTGATGATGGCGTGGCCGCCGGTCACCACGCCGGAGAAGATTTCCGCCTTTGCGTCGGCGATTCCGTCGAGGGAGGAAAAGTTGCCAAGATGGCTCGCCGCGATGGTCGTGATAATTGCCACATGGGGGCGCACCATGCCGACCAGCGGGGTGATCTCGCCCGCATGGTTCATGCCGATCTCGAAAACGCCGAAGGCGGCGCTGCGCGGCATGCGTGCCAGCGTCAGCGGCACACCCCAGTGGTTGTTGAAGGATGCTGCCGAGGCATGCGTCTCGCCCGAGGCGGACAGTGCCGTGCGCAGCATTTCCTTGGTCGAGGTCTTGCCCACGCTGCCGGTGACGGCCACAATCTGCGCCGCGGAGCGTGCACGCGCCGCGAGCCCCATCTTCTCCAGCCCGCGCAGCGGATCATCCGCCACTTCCAGCACCGGCCCTGCCGCCAGCATGTCCGGCGTCACGCGGGACACAAGCCCGAGGCCCGCACCGGCCTTCAGCGCGTTGGCGACGAAGTCGTGCCCGTCATGCTTGTCACCCTTGATGGCAACGAAGATGTCGCCGGGCTTCACGGCACGCGAGTCAATGGTTACGGCCGTGAGTAGTCTCGTCACGGTGCCGTGAAGCTTGCCACCCGTGGCAGCCAGAAGTTCATCGATGGTCCACAGCGCCTCAGCCATGATAGTCCCGGCCTGCAATGGCAGCCTTGACGGCCTCATGGTCGCTGAAGGGAAGAACCTGCTTTCCGATTTTCTGGCCCTCCTCATGGCCCTTGCCCGCGACGACGAGAACGTCGCCCGCCTGCAATTCGTCGATAGCGGCGCGGATCGCCGCGGCACGGCTGCCGATCTCGGTGGCGCCGGGCGCGGCCGCCATGATGGCGGCGCGGATCACGGCTGGTTCCTCCGTGCGCGGATTGTCGTCGGTGACGTAGACCCGGTCGGCCAGCCTGGTGGCGATCTCGCCCATGATCGGGCGCTTCGCCCGGTCGCGGTCGCCGCCGCAGCCGAAAACGACGAAGAGCCGACCCCTGGTATAGGGGCGGAGCGACGCCAGCGCATTCTCCAGCGCATCCGGCTTGTGGGCATAGTCGACGAAGACCGGGGCGCCCATGCCGCTGCGGCCCACCAGTTCGAGCCGGCCTTTGGCGCCCTTGAGAGACTGCAGCGCGTGCATCGTCAGCGCCTCGTCGCCGCCGGTCGCCATCACGAGGCCGGCCGCTATCAAGGCGTTCGAAACCTGGAAGTCGCCGGCCAGCGGCAGGTCCACCTCGTGGGTATTGCCGTGCACGGCAACAGTCACATGCTGGCTGCCAGCCTCACGACGCACACCGGTCACGCGGATCGCCTCGCCCTTCAGGCCAACGCTCCACACAGTGAGGCCATGCGCGGCAGCGCGACGGGCCGCCTCCATGCCGCGCGGCGTGTCGACGTTGATCACCGCCGCACCACCCGGCGCCACAAGTTCCTCGAACAGCCGCATCTTGGCGTTGAAATAGTCCGCGACCGTCGGGTGATAGTCGAGATGGTCATGCGACAGGTTGGTGAAGCCCGCTGCGGCGATGCGCAGCCCATCGAGACGATACTGGTCGAGTCCGTGACTCGAGGCCTCGATGGCGAGATGCTCCACCTTCTCCTCCGCCAGCATCGCCGCGATTTCCTGCAGCCGCATGGCGTCGGGCGTGGTGTGTTCGAGTTCGATGGTGCCCGCGGGCGAGACGACGCCCACCGTGCCGAGGCTGGCGGCGGGAAAACCCATGCTGGTCCAGATCTCACGCACGAAGGTCGCAACCGAGGTCTTGCCGCTCGTTCCGGTGACGGCAACGATGGTGTCCGGCTGGCGACCATGAAAGCGCGCCGCCATGCGCGCGAAGATCTGGCGCGGATTTGCAGCCGTGATGAGCGGCACGCCTGCCGCCCGCGCGTCCTCGCCCGCCAGAACGGCGATGGCGCCTGCGGCAATGGCCTGCGGAATGAATTTTGCGCCATCCACATGGGTGCCCGGCAGCGCGGCGAACACGAAGCCAGGCCGGACGGCGCGGCTGTCAGCGGTGAGGCCCGCAACCGGCACGGCCTCCGCGCCCGGTGGCAGCGGGACATCGGAGGCAACGAGATGGCTGAGACGAATGGTCATCAGTTCTGCTTCTTCTTCTTTTCCTGCTCCTCGAGCTTGGCCAGCTTCTGGAGGTCCTCGGGCGTGAACACGGGTTCAACGTCGAGCATGGGCGCGATGCGCTCGATGATCTTGCCTGCCGTGGGCACCGCGTTCCAGCCGGAGGTGGCGAAACCATAGGTGCCGGGAATGGCCTTCGGCTCGTCGAGCATCACGAGCACGAGGTATTTCGGATTGTCCATCGGGAATGCACCGATGAAGGATGCCAGCCGCTTCTCCTTCGAGTAGCGCCCGGCGACCACCTTCTCGGCGGTGCCCGTCTTGCCGCCGACGCGATAGCCGATCACGTCCGCTTTGGATGCGGAGCCCTCGGTGGCATTGAGGCGGAACAGATAGCGCAGCACCTCGCTGGTCGAGGATTTGACGACCGTGGTGGCCATGGCCATCGCCTCCTCCTCGTTGCGGCGAAGGAAGGTGGGGGTGAGCAGATGACCGCCATTGAGAAGTCCGGCGACCACTGCGGCACCCTGCAGGGGCTGCACGGCAAAACCGTGGCCGAATGCCGCCGTGGCGGTGGCAAGCTTGCTCCAGCGCCGCGGCAGCAGCGGTTTGGCCGCCTCCGGCAGTTCCGTCTGCAACTTCTGGAACAGGCCAACACGGCGCAGGAATTCCTGGTGGCGTACGGTGCCGACTTCCAGCGCCATCTTGGCCGTGCCGATGTTGGATGAGTTGGTGAACACCTCGGGCAGCGTCAGAACCCGCCGCTGGGCATGGAAGTCGTTGATGCGGGCACTGCCGAGGACCAAGGGAAAGCGCGCGTCATAGCGGCTCTCGAGAGTCGCCGTGCCATAGTCGAGCGCCATGGCGAAGGTGACCGCCTTGA
This sequence comes from Rhizobium sp. Q54, assembly GCA_945889445.1. GTDB lineage: Bacteria > Pseudomonadota > Alphaproteobacteria > Rhizobiales > Aestuariivirgaceae > Aestuariivirga. Next base: position 108,106 of record CAMDBX010000004.1, on the reverse strand, counting down.
CGACCGAGCCCAGCTCATACACGCCGCTCGTCATGCGGTTCTGCTGGTCCTTGGAGAAGTTCTTCTTCTCCTGGTTCGGATTGAAATCGGGAAGCGAAACCAGCGACAGCACTTCACCGGTGTTGATGTTCATGACGATGCCGCCGCCGGCGATGGCCTTGAACTTGGTGATGGCCTGTCCGATCTCGTCGATCAGGGCCGCCTGCACGCGGATGTCGATCGACATCTGTGCGGGCTGCGTCTTGTGCTCGGCCGGCTCGGCCAGCGAGGCGGTGTAGAGCGCGCCCTGGTCGTCGAGATACTTCTCGATTCCGGCGATGCCCTTGGTGTCGAGGTCGACATAGCCCACCACATGCGACGACAGCCGCCCCTGTGGATAAACGCGGCGACGCTCGTTCACATAGCTGACACCCGGAATGCCAAGATTGTAGACGGCATCGCGCTCCTCCGGCGACACCTGCCGCTTGATCCAGGCGAAGCGCTTGGCGGTGGTGAGCTTGCGCCGCAGCTCCTTGGCGTCGACATCGGGCATGGTGGCGGTGAGGAGTTCCACAGCCTCGTCGATATCGATGATCTTGGATGGATCGGCGAAGATCGAGGCCACTGCCACATCGGTGGCCAGCAGCACGCCATTGCGGTCGACGATGTCGGGGCGCGGCAACGGCGCTTCGGTGATCGGACGCAACGGCCCCTCGTCCTGCTTGGGGAAAAGCGTGAGGTGCGTGACCTGCCCGGCAATCGCCAGGAAGAAGGCGGTGAAGCAGATGCCGATCAGCCGCAGGCGGTTCTGGCCCTCCAGCCGCGGCGGGGCTTCGTCGTGTAGGCTGAGGTCTCTCGGAGCGTCGGTCATTGCTGCTTCATCTTGTCGATGATGTCGCCGATCGGGTCGATGCCCTCGGCCTGGAGGTTCATCACGGGCTCGGCGGGAACATGCGCGCCGATCTCGTCAAGCTTGACGATCTGCTGCGCCTTGAGGGTGGACAGGCCAAGGAAGCGTTCAGCCAGGGCACGCAGGCGATCAGGCCTGGTGAGGCTTGACCACTCGGCGTTGAGCAGGCGCATGTTCTCCGTCTCCTCGGCGATGCCGCGGCGGAATTTCGAGGCCTCGCGCTCCAGCCCGCGCGTGGTGTGCTCCAGCGAATAGAGGATGAAGCCGGACACCAGCACCGCCGCCACGAGCAGAAGGTTCAGGAGCTTGTGCATCTAGTGCCGCGCCCCCTGCACGCTGAGGCCGATCTCGTCGGCAATTGCCGGCATCGGCGGCGCAGCGGTGCGAATGCCGGCGCGCAGCTTGGCCGAGCGGGCGCGCGGGTTCAGCCGCGCCTCCTCGTCGCTGGCGCCGAGGTGGCCCTTGAAGGGAAGCTCGAAGCTGGGCTCAGGCCCCTTCACCGCATCCGGCAGGTGGCGCGAGCCCGAAGGCAGCTTGCCGGCTCGCGAGGCGAAGAAGCGCTTGACGATGCGGTCCTCCAGCGAATGGAAAGTGACGACGACGAGGCGACCACCCTCCGGCAGCAGTCGCTCGGCGGCGTGCAGTGCTTCGACCAGCTCATCGAGCTCGCCGTTCACGTGGATGCGCAGTGCCTGGAAGGTGCGCGTGGCGGGATGGATCTTGTCAGGCCGAGGCCGGCCGGTGGCCCGCTCGATGGCCTTGACGAGGCCGTGCGTGGTGGTGATCGGTGCCAGCTTGCGCGCATCCACGATGGCCCGCGCGATAGCGCGCGAGCGGGGCTCTTCGCCAAAGATGTAGATGATGTTGGAAAGCGTTTCCTGCGGCAGCGAGTTCACCGCATCCGCCGCCGAGACACCTTGCTGCGCCATGCGCATGTCGAGCGGGCCGTCACGCAGGAACGAGAAGCCGCGCTCGGCTTCATCGATCTGCATGGAGGACACGCCAATGTCGAGCACGATGCCGTCGATGCACTCATCGCCGACGAGAGCCTCCATGTCGGCGAAGCGGCCCTCGCGCAGGCTGAGGCGGGGAGAGAACTCCGTCACCAGCGCCTGGCCGTCACGGATCGCCGAGGGATCGCGGTCGATGGCGATGACGCGGCTATCGGCTGCCGCAAGAATGGCGCGCGTGTAACCGCCGGCGCCGAAGGTGCCATCGACGTAAACGCCCCCGTCTCGCGGCGCGAGTGCACTCAGCACTTCGGGCAGCATCACGGGGACATGCGGCGGGTTGGTGGTTTCTTGCGCGGCCATGGCAAGCCTAAATCACGGTGAAAAAGGCGTTAATGTTCAGGTCCGACATTGCAATCGGCCTGCTTAACAATTGGTTTCGATTCCGCGATTACGGAGCATTTAGGAGGGGATAATGCCAGCTGGCCTGTAAGCCGGGTTCTGTCCCTACGGGTTGCCCCGCAGTGGATGACCATTCATCTGGAACGCCCGTTGCCGGACGCTTCACGCAACCTACCCGGGTGGCTGGAACGGAAACGTCCCTGGCGAACTTGCGTCCGCCGCGCCACCCCTATTCGGTCTTGCTCCCGGTGGGGTTTGCCATGCCACCCCCGTTGCCGGGGGCGCGGTGCGCTCTTGCCGCACCTTTTCACCCTTGCGTCAGGCCGAAGCCCGGATCCGCGGTATCTTCTCTGTGGCACTTTCCCTGGGGTCGCCCCCGCCGGGCGTTACCCGGCACCGTGTTTCCATGGAGCCCGGACTTTCCTCCCCCGCACCCTTTCGGGCCTTGCGGCAGCGATCATCCAGCCAGCTGGCAGGTGGGGAGGTAGGCGATTGGGACGGGAATAGCAACCGCCATGGCCTCAGGCCTCGAACACCACCCGCCCGTCGCAGACCGTCATGCGCGGCTTGATCCCGTTGTAGGTGGCAGGGTCGGTCTTGGCCAGATCCACCGGCAGCACGCAGATGTCGGCCAGCATGCCTTCCTTCAGCACCCCGGTCTTGCCCTCCATGAAGCCGACATGGGCGCCGTCAGCCGTATAGGAGTGGACGGCCTGGTGCAGGCTCTGGCGGTTGTCGGGCATCTGGTCGTTCCAGCGGCCCCGCGTCATGGCGGACTGCAGCGACCAGAGCGGGTCGATGTCGGAAACCGGCCAGTCCGTGCCAAACACCAGCCGGGCGCCCGCCTCGCGCAGCGCCTTCCAGGCAAAGGCCCACTGCCAGCGCGCCTCGCCGATGTTGGAGAGATAGGGTTCGAGCGGCAGACCGTGGTTGCCGGGTGCGTGCGGCGGCTGCATCGAGGCGATGACGCCCAGCTCCGCAAAGCGTGGAATATCGTCTGGGTGGATGACTTCGACATGCTCCACCCGGTGGCGCGAGTCCCGCCGGCCATTGGCCTTCAGCGCCGCCTCGTAGCCGTCGAGAACGATCCGCACCGCGCCATCGCCGATGGCATGGACGGCGACCTGCAGGCCCCGCCGGTCGGCCTCGGTGGCGATCGCGGCGAAGCGCTCCGGTTCGAACAACGGGTCGCCCTTCCAGCCGGGCCGGCTGGCATAATCCTCCACCATCACGGCGGTGGCGCTGTCGGCCACGCCGTCCATGAACAGCTTCACGAAACCCGACGACAGCATGTCGCCCTGCCAGCGCTCCGCCATCTGCGAGGCCTTTTCCAGCATCGAGATGTCCATGAAGTTCTTGAAGTGGAAGGGCACCTTGACCCTCGCCGTGAGCTCGCCCCGGCGTTGCAGTTCCTCAAGCAGTTCAAGGGTATAGATATTGCCGTCCATGTTCTGCACGAAGGTGATGCCATGCGCCGCCGCGTGGCGGAGCCCCACCCGCATGGTCTCGAGGTCAGTCTCGAATTCCGCCTTGGTGGGATAGGGTTCGGGCTCGCCACCGGTGGCAAGGCCAAGCCGGTCGCGCATGCCCTTCTTCGACAGGGCGCGGACGGGGTCGATGGCCTCGCCCTCGCGCAGCTCGCCCTGGGCCAGTCCATCAGCCCCCATGACGATCTCGTTGCCCGGGCCAAGCTTGCGGCCCTTGAGGATGCCCGCCATCTCGAGCGCCACCGTGTTGGCCCAGGCGGTGTGGTGGTCCGGCGAAAAGACGAGGATCGGCCGGTCCTTCACGATCCGGTCGAGATGGTGGCGCGACAGCGGCTCGTGCTCGCCGATGATGACGTAGTCCGCCTGCTCGCCGATGATCAGGTCATCGCCCGGGTTCTGGCGCAGGTAAGCGTCGGTGCGCGCCTTCAGTTCATCGAAGCCGCGCGTGCCGAAGAGCTGGAGGTGAGACAGTTCGGCGGCGCCCGCGAACAGGTGCATGTGGCCCTCGACGAAGCCGGGCATCACGGTGCCGCCTCCGGCGTCCACCACGCGGGTGGCAGCGCCCTGCTCAGACATGACTTCAGCATGAGTTCCCAAGCGCATGATTCGATTCCCGGAAATGGCAATCGCGTCGGCCGTCGGGCGAGCCGGGTCCATGGTGAGAACGGCCGCATTGGTGATGATGAGAGAAGCAGTCATGTTGCGAGGGGTCCATTCCAGTCGATGCCCTCGGCCAGCATCATCGCCTTCCACGCAGGGCGGGCGGTGACGAGGCCGATCAGGCGGTTGAGGTTGGGGTAGGAGGTGGCGGAAACTGCCATGCCCCGCGTCCAGCGGCACAGCATGACGAGAAAGATGTCGACTGCGGAGAAGCGGTCACCCAGCATGTAGGGGCCGCCCTGCCCGAGCCTTGAATCAAGATCCGAGAACATGCGGCCAAGTCTTCGTTCTGAAACGGCTTTCAGCTCATGTCTTGCGGGTTCGGTATCGAGATAGTTGTCGGCGTGCCACCAGTGCTGCAGGTCTTCCTGGAGGGTGTTGGTGAGCCAGAACAGCCATTGCAGGAACGCGCCGCGGCCGGCCTCGCCGGACAGCGGCATGAGGCCGGCTCCCGGGTGAGCCTCGCACAGATAGAGCACGATGGCGGCGGATTCGTAGATCACCCTGTCGCCGTGCATCAGGGTTGGCACCCGGGCATTGGGGTTGAGGGCAAGATAGCCCGGATCGCGGTTCTCGGCCTTCGAGATATCCACACGTATCAGATCGAACGGGCAACCGATTTCGCGCAGCACGGCGTGGGGTGCCATATTGGCACTTCCCCGATCCCAGAAGAGCCGATAGACAGGCGCCTCATTTCCGGGTTCCTCACGCACCATGCACCGCTCCCTTGCCCTTCTTCTCGCTCTTGGCCTCGCTTCCGGCGCGGCCCATGCACAGGAGCGCGATTGGGCGCTCGATGCAAGCGACCAGGAGGCATATCTGATCTTCGGCGTGTCCGATACCGACGACGTGGGGGTGAGCCTGTGGTGCCGCACCCGCAAGGACATGGTGAACCTCTACGTGCCGCGCCCGACGGTCGAACTGGAGCAGCTCGGCCGCCGCAAGGTGCCGCTCACCGTCAAGGCGGGCGAGGAAACCGCCACCTTCGCCGGCAAGATCGACCTGAACCGTGGCTACCCCTCGTCCAGCGTCGAAGTGGAGATGCCGGTCGACAACCCGCTGCTCAAGGCCCTGGAAAAAGCCGACCGCTTCAGCGTGAAGATCGGCGACCAGGAAGTGGTGTTTCCGCTCTACAACGCTGATGTCACCACCCTGCTCGGGCTGTGCCGCAAGGGCTGATCAGCCCACCAGCGCCGCGGCAAGCCGCTCCGCGGTGCGCAGCGCCGATTGATCCGGAATGCCGTTGACCAGCGCCGGGCGGAAATGGCGCTGAAAGGCATCCGTCACCCTGCGCGTCGCTTCGTCATGTTCGCCCGTCACCTCAATGCCGTAGCCATAATCCTGCAGCATCCGCTGAAAGCGGGCGAGGTCAACGCCCTCCAGCACCCGCTCGTCGCGCTCGGCGGGCGGCACCCAGTGGCCAATTCCCTCACGGTGAAGGAGCGGCCAGTCGAAGCGTTCGCCGGGGTCGATCTTGCGGCCCGGCGCCACGTCGGAATGTGCCAGCACATTGCGCGGCTGAATGGCATGGCGCGAAAGGATGTCCTGGCCCAGCGCCACCACCGCCGCCATCTGCACGTCGGGAAAGTCGCGATAGCCATATTGGTGGCCGGGGTTCTGGATCTCGATGCCGATGGAGCGGGAATTGGTGTCGGTCTCGCCCTGCCAGCACGACACGCCCGCATGCCAGGCGCGGCTTTCCTCGCCCACCATCTGGGTGATCATGCCGCCCTCGTCGACGAGATAGTGACAGGAGACGCCGGAGGCTTCGCTGCACAGCAGGTCGCAGGCTGCGGCTGCGCTGTTCATGCCGGTGTAGTGGAGAAGCAGCATGTCCACCGCGCGCTCGTTGCGGCGCGGCTCGCGATTGGCGGCCTCGATCACACGATGCGCCAGCGCCGAGACGATCACGCCGCCTTCTCCATGATGCGGTCGTAGGCTTCGTTGATCTTTTGCAGGCGCGCGGTGGCGAGTTCGATCATCTCCTCCGGCACGCCCGCCGCGATGTGGCGGTCCGGATGGTGCTCGCGCACCAGGTCGCGGTAGCGCTTGCGCACCGCTTCGGGTGTTGCGTCATGCGGCAAGCCGAGGATCAGGAACGGGTCGTCCGACACGTTGACGTGGCGGGCGCGGATGCGGGCGAAGTCAGCCTCCGAGAAGCCGAAGATCGTGGCCACCTTGGCAAGAAAGCCATGTTCGCCGGGGTGGAAGGCATTGTCCGCCTTGGCGATGTGGAACAGCCCGTCGAGCACGTCCTCGAGCACGTCGTGTCGGCTATCGAACAGCTTGGCGATCTGCCTTGCATAGGTCTCGTAGCCGGCGACGTCCTGCTTGGCGAGGTTGAACACGCGGGCAACCGCCGCCAGTTCGCCGTCGGGAATGTGGAAGACCTGCTTGAAGGCCTTGATCTCGTCCTCCGTCACCACGCCATCGGCCTTGGCCATCTTGGCGCCAAGCCCGATCATGCCGATGGTGAATGCCACGGATTTCTCCGGCGGTGTCGGATTGCGCGCCGCGATCGCCTGCAGGAAGGCGCCGACCGAGTCGCCAATCGAGGCGAGGGCTTCGGCGATGCGGGTCCAGATGGACATGGGAAGAGAGGCTGGCCTCAGCCGTTCTTGAAGTAATAGGTCAGGCTGAACACCGGAACGTCGATGTCCTTGTGCTGGGCAAGCAGCTTCTCCACGTGCCAGGCGCGGCCAGCCGTCCAGATGGTGATCCACAGCACCGGCAGCACGCCGAGCGCCATGACCGCGTACATCATCATCTCCGGCAGCCCCAGAAGCTTGGAGAAGGCCCACACGGTCGCCACCATGGACGAACCGGTGAAGCACAGCATCAGCAAGGTGGCACCGAAGGCCGCCATGAGGCTGCCGGTGCGGCTGAAGGCCTGCGAGCCTGCCTTTGGGGCAGCCTCCGGCTTGAGGATTTCCTGTTCCATGGCCGCCCATATGCGCCGGATGGGCGGAAAATGCAATAATCCTGCCTAGCGGCAGTAAGTCGACCCATTGGCGCGGTTCTGCAGGTCCAGATGCAGGTGGTCGCGGTGCGCGCGGTCGGAATCGGGGCCGAGCACGGTGTGGAAGCTGCCGCAGGCGCGGTCATGCACGGTGTGCAGGAAGCGGCGCTCGTCGCGGCTGCCCCACCAGCCCTCCGCGATGGTGATCCTGCGTCCGCTTTCCAGCGTGAAGGCGGCGATGTCGATGGCGTTGCCGAAGCCGTGCTCGCTCATCTTGGCACCACTCCTTTTGTTGCGCGGACGGCAGGCATAGGAGGCCGCGACGTCGATGCTGACGATGCTTTCCCCGAAGCTGCGCTGGGCGGTGGGCTGCACCACGTCCTCGAGCCAGGTATAGAGCGGGTCGGCCACGCCGCAGTTCATGATGGCGGGCTGGCTGAAGCGCACCGAACCGAGGGATTCGACCTTCCAGGCATTGGTCACCTGGCAGCCGTTGCGCTCGTCAATGTCGCGGATCTTCTCGGCCAGGCCGAGGCGCGAGGGCTTCACCTTGCAGGAGGCCACCGGCGGGCGCAGTCCCTTGGTGCTGAAATTGCCGCCCTTGTTGGTCTTGGACGAGCCGCAGGCCGCCAGCACGGCGGCTGCCGCCACGACGACAAGGAACTTGCGCAGGAACGAGGTCGGGAACACAGGGCAACGCCACTCACGAATACACTGCGGCCAGATAAGTGGCTCAGGGTTAACGATCCCTCAATTGACTGACATCAAGGCCGCGCCCACGCGCCGGCGCGATGGTTCCGGCAGACGTGGAGGGTTTATGATGAAGCGCAACTATATCGGACTGGCACTGGTTGTGGCGGGGCTCATGGTGGCGGGCGCGGAACGGGCGGCGGCCGATGGCGCCATCGGCACCCCGCTGCTGAGCGAGGGCATCAGCCTCGATCTCGGCCGCCGCGACTTCATGAACTACTGTGCCGCCTGCCACGGCGTGGATGGCAAGGGCGACGGCACGCTGGGCGAGTTCCTCACTCTCGCCGTTCCGGACCTGACCAAGCTCTCCAAGCTCAATGCCGGCAAGTTCCCGGAGGAACGGGTGATGGACGTGATCGACGGCCGCATCGACGTGAAGGTGCATGGGCTTCGCGACATGCCGGTGTGGGGCGACTGGTTCAACCGCGAGGCTGCCTCTGCCGATACCGGCAAGGCGGCGCGCGAAATGATCGTCAACGAACGGATCGCCTCGCTGATCACCTATATCAAGAGCATTCAGGAAAAGTGAGGCGGGCTCAGCGGTTCAGCGCGGTCACCAGCTGCGCCACGTCACCGCTGCGTTTGGACAGGAAAGACGTGAAGATGCCGCGCTGCAGGTAGATGAGCGAGAAGCCCAATACCTTGGCGTCCTCGACCTTGAAGCCAGAGCCCTTCTTTCCGAGCCGCCACACAACCGTGTAGGACTGGCCATTCATCAGGTAGACCTTGGTGTCGACGCTGATGTCCTTGCCGTCCACCTCGGCCTCGCCAACCACGTATTTGGAGACGACATAGTCGCGCGACTGGTCGGCGAAGTAGCGCGCCATGAAGGTGGCGGTGCCGCTGTAGTAGGCCTGCTTCTGGGACGGCTGCAGCTTGGCCTTGTACTGGCCCAGCGAATAGTCGGCGATTCCGGCAACATCGGCGTGGCGCTGGATGGCGCGCTTGAAACTCGCCACCGTGCCCTGGCGGTGGGCTGCCAGCATGTCCTTCGCCACCTTCTTCATGTAGGCCACGGCCGCGTCCTCGCCGGCGGCAAAGGCCGGCGCCGCAAAGGCCGACGCCAGCGCGGCGATAGCGGCGCGGCGCGTCAGTGCGGCGGTGAGTGACGGGCGGGACTTCGACATGATTCGCTTTCTTTGAAGCTCTCCGTTCCGCCATAACGGACAGGTCGAGGCCGCGTCAACAACGCGGCCCCCTCACCAGGTGTTGGCTTCGCGCAGTTCCGCGAACAGCGGTCCGAAGTCGCCCTTCGACGCTTTCAGCACCTTCGAGAAGCGGTCCTTCATGGAGATCGTCAGCCACACGCCCTTGACGTTGACGTCGGCCACGCGGAAACCGGAGCCCGAGGGAACAAGGCGCCACTTCACCTGCTCGCGCCCGCCGCCGCCAGTGATCGCCGACTGGATGACGGTGAATTTGCCCTGCTTGCTGGTCGAAATGATGTCGAGCTTGGTCCCGCGGAAATCCTCCACGTAATAGGCGAACAGCGCTGCGGCATAATTGTTGACGAGATTGTAGAATTCGGTGCGCTGCCCCGCCGGAAGTTTCTTCACATAGGGGCCCAGAGCATAGTCAGCGATGCCCTTGAGGTTGATGTAGCGGTTGAGCAGCGCCGCAAACTGCGACTTGAGGCCCGGCCCCTTCTTGCCCTTGTTGGCAAGCTGCATCACCTCATCGGCGATGCCGGTGACATAGGCCTCGGCGGCCGGATTGGCCACCGCTGGCGTTGCAAGGCCGAACAGGGCCACAACCGCAAATCCACAAAATCCCCGCCGGGTCAGCGGGCCGTTCCCCCGGTCCATCATCAAACCTCCACACATGGCTGAAAGCTCAGCCCGGTCCTGCCTAATACGCCGTGGAATCTTGACGAATGCAAGACTGACACGGCTTCGCACACAGTCTCGAGCAATCGAAGCCATCCAAAACACTCCGAAACATCCCATCTTGCGATCTACATAAAGATATGTTTATGTAGTTATGGAGGTTCGGAATGGATGAATTGCTCTCCGGCTTGCGCGCCGCGGCGGAATCGACCCGCGTCCGCATCCTGTTCATCCTTGCCCATGGCGAGGCAAATGTCAGCGAGCTGACCCAGATCCTGGGCCAGAGCCAGCCGCGCGTCAGCCGCCATCTCAAGCTCATGGCCGAAGCCGGCCTGATCAGCCGCAACAAGGAAGGCAACTGGGTTTTGTTCCGGCTGCGCGAGGAAGGCATGGGCGGCGCGCTGGCCCGTTCGATCGTTGACCTGCTCCCCGGTTCCGACGCCGTGCTGACGGGCGACCTGGCGCGGCTGGAGGACATTCGCAACCGTCGCGCCGAGTCCGCGTCGCGCTACTTCGCCGAAAACGCCACAAGCTGGGAGCAGCTCCGCTCGCTCCATGTGCGTGAGGAGGACGTGGAGCAGGCCATGGTGCGGCTGGCGGGCACAAGCCCCATCCGCCTCCATGTCGATCTGGGCACCGGCACGGGCGCGGTGCTGCGCCGCTTCGCGCCTCATGCGCAGCAGTCGATCGGCATCGACTCGAGCCGTGACATGCTGGCCATCGCGCGGGTCAACCTCGATGCGGCGGGCGTGCGCAATGCGCAGGTGCGCCACGGCGAAATCTACGCGCTCCCCTTCCCCGACGGTTTCGCCGATTTCGTCACCATCCACCAGGTTCTGCACTTCCTCGAGGATCCGGTGCGCGCCCTCACCGAGGCTGCCCGCATCCTGCAGCCCGGCGGCCGCCTGTTGATCGTCGACTTCGCGCCGCATGACCTTGACGAGCTGCGCACCGAGCACGCCCATCGCCGCCTTGGCATTGCCGCAGAGCACATGGCCCAATGGCTCACCCGCGCCGGGCTGACGCTGGTCCAGCATGATGTGCTGGCCCCGCCGTGGCGGCCGCAGGGCAAGGGCCTCACCGTCTCGGTGTGGCTGGCCACGCAGTCTGGTTCCTCTGTCACTGCTCCCGCACTCAAGGACCACGCGCAATGATCGCCTTCGCGGAAGACACCTCGGGCATTTCGGTCTCTTTCGAATTCTTCCCCCCGAAACCAGAGGCGCAGGACGGCTTCTGGGCAACCATCGCCAAGCTCGAGACGGTGAACCCGAGCTTCGTGTCGGTCACCTACGGCGCGGGCGGCACGACGCGTGACCGCACCCTCGAAACGGTGCGCCGCATCGTCACGGAAACCTCGCTCAGCCCCGCCGCGCACCTCACCTGCGTCGGCGCCTCCAAGGCCGAGGTGAATGCCGTGGTGCAGGATTTCGCCGCTGCCGGCGTCCGCCACATCGTGGCGCTCCGCGGCGATCCGCCGGGCGGCGTGGGCACGCGCTTCACGCCGCACCCGGACGGCTATCGCAATGCCGCCGACCTCGTTCGCGGCATCAAGGAACTGGGCGATTTCGACGTGTCGGTGTCGGCTTATCCCGAACGTCATCCTGAGTCCGTGTCAATCGAGGAAGACCTCGCCTTCATGGCCGACAAGGCAGAGCATGGCGCCAGCCGCGCCATCTCGCAGTTCTTCTTCCACAACCCGTTCTTCCTCAGGCTCAGGGACCGCATCGCGGCGCGCGGCATCGATATCGAGCTGGTGCCGGGAATCCTGCCCATCACCTCCTTCGCCCGCGTCAGCGAATTCGCGGCGAAATGTGGCGCCCATGTTCCGCCCGCACTGGCCACCCGCTTCGCCGGTCTCGACAACGAGCCCGAAACCCGCAACCTCGTCGCCGCCATGGTGGCCGCCGAACAGGTGGATGCGCTCCGCCGCGAGGGTGTGCAGCACTTCCACTTCTACACGCTCAACCGCGCCGACCTCGTCTATGCCATCTGCCGCGTGCTCGGGCTGGGGGCAGAGAAGAAGGCGGCTTAGATGTTTGACGCGTTACAGATCTCTCACTTTGCCCCGGCTTGACCGGGGCATGTTCTTCGGCGGTGAAAAAAAGTCGCCCGGGTCAAGCCCGGGCGAGGTGAATTGCTAAGTCTGGCAGCAATCATCACGTCTCGTTGCGCACCCATGCCTTCTGCACGGCCTCGTGTGCCACCACCGCATCATACATGCGCTTCAGGTTCGGGTATGTGGCGAACAGTTCGCCCACGTCCGGCGCCCAGCTGCACAGCATGGCGGCATAGATATCGACCGCGCTCAGGCGTCCGAGCATGAAAGGCCCCTCGCCCAGCGCATCGGCATAGATGGCGAACTCATGCATCATCGTTTCGGCGGCGCGGGCTTTCACACCCTCGGCCCCGGCTGCATCGGTGGTGTAGCGGTGCGGATAGAACAGGCGCAGGTCGCTGCCATAAAGTGCGGCCGCAAGATAGACCTGCCAGCGCAGGAACTGGGCGCGGCCCGGCGCACCGGGTGCGGGGGCGAGGCCGGCCGCGGGGTGCTGCTCGCAGATGTGGATCATCATCGCAGCACTTTCGGTCATCACGCTGCCGTCCGGCAGCACCAGGGTCGGCACCTCGGCCTTGGGGTTGATGGCGAGGAAGAAGTCCTCGAAGGACCCATCCGGCTTGCGGTTCAGAACGATGACCTTGTAGTCCGCCCCGCAGGCGGCCAAAAGTGCTTCGACGGCCAGCGAACCGGCCCCGTTTCGGGCATAGAGCGTGTACATGATTCCCCCAATGGCATTTCGGGCCGGAGTGTGGACCACCAGCCCACGGGGTGGCAATGGCCGGCCTGCGGATGACAGGGCCCCGGCAGCCGTCACGCGGCTGACATTAAGCGGGCGATATCATGTTGCATTGCACTGCTGCAGGAATCGGCACCGCCATGACCGAATTGCCCTTCTTCGACGTCTCTCCATTGCACGATCATTCGCGAAGTGCGATTGGTGGGTGGATTTATGACAGTCGGCCGTTCATGGCGAAAACCTTCGCAACACTCGCACCGAAAAAAGTCCGTTTCAGCTATTCCACGGCCGACCAGCCGGTGCTGCAGCGCGCCGTTATCCAGGCGATCGAGAAGATCGGCGGGCAGCGCAAGCTCAAGAAACTCTATGTCCAGCACCAGAAGAACCTGAAAGACGGCCAGAACTTCTTTGATTCGGCGCTCCGCCTGCTGCGCATGAGGCTGGAATATGACGAGGCGGCGCTGGCCCGCACGCCGAAGACGGGCCCGGTCATCTTCATCGCCAACCACCCCTATGGCGTGTTGGACGGCATTACCCTCACCTGGCTTGCCACCAAGGTCCGCCCCGACACCAAGGTGCTGGCCAATGACGTGCTGTGCCAGGCGCCGGAGGCGGCCGAGAACCTGCTCCCAGTGGCCTTCGCCCCCACCCGCGAGGCCCGGGAAACCAACGTCCGCTCCCGCATCGAGGCGCAGGCCTGGTTGCGCGAGGGCCATGCCATCGGCATCTTTCCGGGCGGCGGTGTCTCGACCTCGGAGAAGCCGCTGAAGGGTCCGGCGGTCGACCTTCCCTGGGCGCCGTTCACGGCGAAGCTCCTGCGCTCCTCCAGGGCCACGGTGGTGCCGGTGTTCTTCGTCGGCCAGAACTCGCGGCTGTTTCAGCTCGCAAGCCACCTCAGCCTGACGCTGCGCCTGTCGCTGGTGTTCCGCGAGACGGCGCGCCGTATTGGTTCACGTTTGAAGATTCGGGTGGGCGAGCCCATCCCCTTCGAGGACATCGCCCACATCGAGGACCGCGCCGAACTGGTGATGGAACTGCGCAAGCGCACCTTCGCACTTGCACGCCCGGAGGACATCAAGGGCTCCAATCTCGACCTCCACCTGCGCGAGGCGAAGATCGCCGGCACCAAGGGCCGACCGGAGGAGTGATCGAGGTCACAGCGGCGCGACGTTCTGGAACTTAAAGCTTCTGCAAACGTGTTATGGTGCAGTACCAAACTCAGCCGTCGATTCCCCAATGGTGATTCCCGTGCGCAGATTTTCGGTCGCCCTGATTGCAATCGCTTTCTCGATTTTCGGCCTTCTGGATCCGGCAGTGGCGGGAAGTTGCCCGGCCGAGAGCTTCGTGAAAAGTGCCGGCCAGGCCTATGACCGGGCTGCGGCGTCAGGTTCGCCAGCCGCCTTTGCCAGCGCTGCCGGGCGCTATTCCGACCTTCGCTCGCTCAGCCTCTTCGCACTCGGCCAGTATCGCAAGGATCTGCCCAAGTCGCGCGAGGCCGAATTCCTCAGCCTCACCCGCAAGTTCATCGGCGAGACGCTGAGGAAGCACGGCCGCGGCCTGAGCGGCGGCATCGTGGAGATCATCGACTGCGACGCCTCGGGCAGCGGCCTGACCGTCTCCACGCGCTCGGCCTCGGGCAAGAAGATCGTCTTCCGTCTCGCCAAGGCGGGCGGCGGCTACACGGTGCGCGACGTCAACATGCAGGGCGTGTGGCTGGCCCAGCAGATGCGCTCGAAGTTCACCTCCACCATTTCCCGCACCGGTTCGATCGACGGTCTCTTCGCCTATCTGGGGGGATAACCCTCTTCTCCGGTGAATCAGGTGTACAGTTGGCGCTGAGCTGAGCTATGCCCGCTGCAATAGATTGCAGGAGCATATTCCATGACGTTCAAGCGCCGTTTACTCCAGACAAGCGTCCTCTCGGCAGCGGTGTTTACCACCGCTGTGGCGGGCGCCCGCGCGGACGATCTCGTGGTCGATTCACCGCCCGTTTATGAAGTGAACGGGCCGGAGAGCTACGGCACGGTCTGGGTCGGCTCAAACAACCCGTCGCAGAGACTTGCAGTCAATCCCGGTGGCACGCTCGGCAGCGACACGGCTGCCCTCGGCGTCAGCGCCGCCTCGGATGAAAATGCCGCCACCGTGACCGGGACCTGGACCAACACCGGCAATTTCACGCTGGGCTACGAGGGCGCCAGCAACACGCTGTCGATCAGCGGCGCGGGTGAAGTCACGACGGGCAGCCTGTGGCTTGGCGGCTTCTCGGGCGCCACCAGCAACCAGGCGACCGTTGACGGCGCCGCCGCCAAGCTCTCCACCACGGGTGGCCTGGTCATCGGTTATGGTTCCAACGGCAACTCGGTCACCACCAAGAACGGGGCAACGGTCACCACCACCACCAACCTCGACGTCGGGTTCAATGGCGACAGCAACACGCTCAGCATCGAGAGCGGCGCCTCTGTGATATCGGGCGACGACATGCGGATCGGCACCAAGGCAGGCTCCGACAGCAACACCGTCACCGTTACCGGCTCGGGGTCCACGCTCACCGTCAACTCTGCAAAGACGCTCTACGTCGGTCTCAGCGGCGACGACAATGCCCTTGTCGTCGAAGACCAGGGCAAGCTCTACACCCGCAATGCCCGCATCGGCGGCGGTTCGGACTCGGAGCAGGTCACCAGCGGCAACACAGCCACCGTCAACGGTGACGGCTCGCGCTGGGAACTCACCGGCACGCTGCGTATCGGCGATGGCCGCCTTCTGAACACTTCTTCCGACAATGGCCTCTATGTCGAAGATGGCGCAACTGTCGAGCTCATGGACAAGAGCAAGAGCACCTTCATCGGCTTGATCCCGGGTGACACGGGCAACACGCTCAAGGTCTCCGGCACCGGATCGAGCTTCGCTGCGGGCGACATCTCGGTCGGCATCGCGGCGTCGAACAGCCTTCTGGAGGCCAGCGATGGCGGCAGCATCACCGGCCGCGACATCGGCGTCGGTGGCACCAGCACGCTGCGCGTCGGCGAAGGCAGCTCGGTCAGCGGCAGGGACCTCTCGATGTTTGACGGCACCACCCTCAGCGTGGACATTTCGGACACCGATCCAGTGTCCATCGCCTTTACCGGCACGGCAGCGCTGAACGGCACGCTGGAAGCGGACGTCGTCTCGGCGGACCTCGCCCCCGGCCGCTATGACGTGGTCACCGCCACTATCGTCTCGGGCACCTTCGATCAGTTCGTCGTCACCGGCATCATGAACAACTTCACGGCGGCCCTGGGCTACGACGCGACCGCGGCCTACATTCTGTTCAATGCCGAACTCGGACTGGGCGCGGACCTTAACCAGAACCAGAGCAATGTCGCCACGGCGCTCGATGAGTATTATAACGGCGGTGGCGCCTTGACCGGGCCAATCGCCGGCCTCTACGATCTCACCGGCGACCAGCTCGCCACGGCGCTCACCGAGGTCTCCGGCGAGGTCGGCGCCACGGGCGGCGTCAACGCCATTGAGAGGGCGACCACCTCGTTCCTCAACCTGCTGCTCGGCGGCGGCGGCCAGAGTGCGGCCCCCTTCAGCGCACGCCAGCAGGCTGCCGCCACCATCAACACCGGCGTGGTGCCCACCGCCGACGCACCGCCCGCTTCCGGCGGCTGGTCGCTGTGGGGTGGCGTCTATGGCGGTGCTGCGAACCTTCCAGGCTCCGCCTCCAAGGGCAGCCACGACACTGACACCAATGTCGGCGGCATAGCCGCCGGGTGGGACTATAACGTGGCAGACGAGACCCGCGTCGGCATCGCCATTGCCGGAGGCCAGACAAATTGGGACCTCGACAGCAACCTCGGCTCGGGCGACAGCACCTTCTTCCAGCTCGGTGCCTATGGCACGCAGCATTTTGGCGCCACCTATCTCTCGCTCGCCGCGGCCTATGCCTGGCACAGCATGTCGACGGAGCGCCGGGTGGGCATCGACGGCACCGAGAAGCTCGACGCCGATTTCGATGCCAGCAACCTGGCGGGCCGCATCGAGGCGGGCCACCGTTTCGCGACTGGCGAGCAGCTGGGGCTCACCCCCTATGCCGCCCTCCAGGCGCAGGCCGTCTACATGCCGGGCTATGACGAGAACGGCGGCAGCTTCGCGCTCGACTACAATGCCAACACCGCCACGGCGTTGCGCACCGAACTGGGCGTGGGCATCGACACGGCACTGGGCGCCGACCCTTCCGTGGCGCGGGTGTTCGGCCGCGTGGCCTGGGCACATGATTGGAACTCGGACGCCAAAGTGCAGGCGAGCTTCGCCTCGCTCGACATGTCCACCTTCACGGTGAACGGTGCCGAGGCGCCCGACAACATCGCGCTGGTCACGGGAGGTGCCGAATTCGGCCTCACCGACGCAACCGTGCTTGCCGCCACCTTCGACGGCGAGTTCGCTGACGGCTACCAGAGCTACGCGGGCTCGCTCACGCTGACCTACAGCTGGTAGCCGTCACCGCGTCCCGACGATGAACAGCCGCGGGAAGCGCAGCAGCACCTTGCCATCGGCCTGCAGCGGATAGGCCTTCGTGAGCATCATCGCATAGACGGCGAGAAAGCTCTCGCGCTCCTCGGCAAGGAGAGGTGCGAGAAAGGGGCGGAGCCCCGTCGTTCCCAGCCATGAGATGATGCCGTCCACGCCGTCGAGCGGGTGGTTGTAGATGCTGTGCCAGATGTCCAGCCGGCGGAAATGCGGCTTGAGGCAGGCGTAATAGGTCTCGACATGGGGCAGCACGTCGCGCGCCGCGGCCGCCCCGCCAAGTTTCGCCGCCCACGGCCCCTGCCCCGCGGTGGCCTGCATCAGCCGGTGGCTGGGTTCCGCCAGGTTGTCGGGCATCTGCACCGCCAGCACGCCACCCGCGGGCAGCGTTCCGGCAAGCTGCTCGAGCACGCGCAGGTGATCTGGCACCCACTGGAAGGTGGCATTGGAGAACAGCAGGTCCGGCTGCTCCGGCGGCAGCCAGATGGACAGGTCGCCGAAGGCGAAGTCGGCGCCGGGGCAGTCGACCCGCGCTGCCTCCAGCATGGCGGGAGAATTGTCGATCCCCGTCACACGCGCCTGCGGAAAGCGCGCGACCAGCACGGCCGTCGAGTTGCCAGGCCCGCAGCCCAGGTCATAGACACGCCGGGCGGCCGCCAGATGAACATGCGCCAGCAGGTCCCGCGCCGGCCGTGTCCGCTCATCCGCGAAGGCCAGATACGTGTCGGGCTGCCAATCGCTCATGGCCGCAGCGTAACACGGAAGGGCGCGGCGCGCGCGCCTGTCCTCTGGCACAAGCCATCGAACGGACTTATAGGTCAGGCCCATGCGTGACCTGCCCCCGCTCAGCACCATCCGCGTCTTCGACGCCGCCGCCCGCCACCAGAACCTCTCCCGCGCGGCGGAAGAGCTGAACATGACGCAGTCGGCGGTGAGCTACCAGATCAAGCAGATCGAGACCTTCGTCGGTGCACCGCTGTTCGTGCGCGAGGCGCGCGGGGTCAGGCTCAACCAGCGCGGCGAGCAGCTGGCACCCATGGTGCAGGCGGCCCTTTCAGGCCTGTCGCGTGCCTTCCGCGCAGTGAGCGACAAGGCGGGCTCGGTGCTCACCATCTCCACCATGCAGACCATTGCCGGAAACTGGCTCGCCCCGCGCATCGGCTCCTTCCAGATGCTGCACCCGGAGTTCGCGGTCAGGCTTGACATCTCCTCGACACTTGCCGACTTCGCCGTGGACGGCATCGACGTGGCCATCCGCTCCGGAAAGGCCAGTTGGCCCGGCCTCGAGTCGCATCTCCTGTTCGAGCAAACCTTCACCGCGGTGGCGAGCCCCGCCTATCTCGCCCGCGAAGGACGACCGAAAACCCCCAAGGACATGCTCTCGCATGTGCTCATCGCACCGTCTGACGAGTGGTGGGACATCTGGTTCCGCGCCGCAGGTGTTGCCACGCCCATCACCTTCACCAGGCCCGGCATCGACGTCGAGACCCAGCAGATGGCCGCAAGCGTCGCACTCGCAGGCCACGGCATCGCCGTCATCACGCCGCGCTTCGAGGCGCAAAGCTTCGCCGCCGGAAAGCTGGTGCCCCTGTTCGATATCACCGCAAGCTCAGGCGAAGGCTATTACCTCGCCTACCCGCGCGAACAACGCGCCAGCCGCAAGATCAGGCTGTTCCGCGACTGGGTGTTGAAGGAAGCGGCGGCGGGTTAATACTCCAGCACCACCACCTTGGTTCCCATCTGGACGCGGTTGTAGAGGTCGATGATGTCGACATTGAGCAGGCTCACGCAGCCCGCCGTCTTCTTGCGGCCGATCATCGAGGGATCATGCGAACCGTGGATGCGGTAGATGGTGTCGACGTCACCCTGGTAGAGGTAAAGCGCGCGCGCACCCATCGGGTTTTCCGGGCCGCCCGGCATGCCGCCCTCCTGCCACTTCACCAGCTTGGGGAATTCGGCGATGTGCTCGGGCGTGGGCGTCCAGGTCGGCCACTTCTCCATGCGGCCGATGGTGGCGGAGCCTGACCATGTGCGGCCGGCCTTGCCCACCGAAGCACCATAGCGGATAGCCTTGCCATTGCCGAGCACGAGATATAGGTAGCGCTTCTTCGGGTCGACCACGATGGTGCCCGGCGCTTCGGAACTGTCGAAGTCCACCTCCTTGCGGCGGTACTTGTATTCAATCTTCTTCTCGTCGTCCTTGACCGGGAAAGGCTCCTGGCTCAGGTCCACGGTGGCGTCCTGGGCGAAGGCCGGGGTCGCGGCGGCGGCGGCAAGCGAGGCGAGGAACAGGCGGCGGGTAAGTGTCATGGTCTGAATCGCTCGGGTTGAGATTTCGCGCTTCCTAGCACGCTCCGGCTGCGCCGTCACCGGGGGTGGGAAACAGCCCTCATCCGGCCTGCCGCCGCGAGTCGCGCCCTACCGCGCGAACTGCTTGTACTTGATGCGCTTGGGCATCACGCTGTCCTCGCCGAGGCGGCGCTTCTTGTCTTCCTCGTAGTCCTGGAAGTTGCCCTCGAACCACTCCACATGGCTGTCGCCCTCGAAGGCCAGGATGTGGGTGGCCAGCCGGTCGAGGAACATGCGGTCATGGCTGATGACCACGGCGCAGCCGGCGAAATCCTCCAGCGCCTCTTCGAGAGCGGCCAGCGTTTCGGTGTCGAGGTCGTTGGTCGGCTCGTCGAGCAGCAGCACGTTGGCGCCGGTCTTCAGCATCTTGGCGAGGTGCACGCGGTTGCGCTGGCCGCCTGAGAGGTTGCCCACCTTCTGCTGCTGGTCGGCACCCTTGAAGTTGAACGCACCCGTATAGGCGCGCGAGTTCATCTCGCGCTTGCCGAGGTAGATGATGTCGTTGCCGCCGGAAATTTCCTGCCAGACGGTCTTGTCGGGGTCGAGCGAGTCACGCGACTGGTCGACGTAGCCCATCTGCACGCTCTCGCCGATGGTGATGGCGCCGCTGTCGGGCTTCTCCTGACCGGTGATCATGCGGAACAGCGTGGTCTTGCCAGCACCATTCGGCCCGATGATGCCGACGATGCCGCCCGGCGGCAGCTTGAAGGTCAGGTTGTCGATCAGCAGCCGGTCGCCATAGGCTTTCGACACGCCCTCGAGGTTGATCACCGTGTTGCCCAGGCGCTCGCCCGGCGGAATGATGATCTGCGCGGTCGTCGACTTGAGGCGGTCCTCGTTCACCTTGAGGAGTTCGTCATAGGCCTTGATGCGGGCCTTGGACTTGGCCTGCCGGGCCTTCGGCGAAGCGGAAATCCACTCCGACTCACGCGCCAGCGCGCGCTCGCGGGCCTGGTCCTCGCGCGATTCCTGCGCGAAGCGCTTGGCCTTCTGACCGAGATAGGCGGAATAGTTGCCCTCATAGGGAATGCCGCGGCCGCGGTCGAGCTCGAGGATCCAGCCCGTCACGTTGTCGAGGAAGTAGCGGTCATGGGTGACGATCATGATCGCGCCTGGATAGTCGCGCAGGTGATGCTCCAGCCAGTTCACCGACTCGGCGTCCAGGTGGTTGGTCGGTTCATCGAGCAGCAGCAGGTCGGGCTTGCGCAGAAGGAGCTGCGTCAGCGCCACGCGGCGCTTTTCACCGCCCGAGAGGTTGTCGATCTGCGCATCGCCCGGCGGGCAGCGCAGCGCGTCCATCGCCTGTTCCACCTGGGATTCGAGGTCCCACAGGTTCTGGGCGTCGATCACGTCCTGGATCTTGCCGGCCTTCTCCGCGTTCTCGTCGTTGTAGTCGGCCATCAGCGCATTGTATTCGTCGAGGATCGCCTTCTTGTGGGCCACACCTTCCATCACATTGCCCATCACGTCGAGGGCGGGGTCCAGCTCAGGCTCCTGCTGCAGGTAGCCGACCGTTGCGCCGTCGGCCAGCCAGGCCTCGCCGTTCCACTCCTTGTCGATGCCCGCCATGATGCGCAGCAGGGTGGACTTGCCCGAGCCGTTGGGGCCGAGGATGCCGATCTTCGCATCCGGGTAGAAGGACAGGTGGATGTTCTCCAGCACCTTCTTGCCGCCGGCATAGGCCTTGGTGAGACCCTGCATGTGATAGATGAACTGACGAGCCATCGCGAAACGTCTTTCCTGCGAAATGAGGGGAATTGCCGCGCCTTCTAGCCTGTGGCGGGGGTGAGGGCAACCATCAGCCTTCTCCCACCCCTCACCTTGCCCGTGCTTGACCCAGCATCCTTTTCCCAATCCCCGCCAGAAAGGATCGCCGGGTCAAGCCCGGCGACAGTGAATTTGGATGGGGCGCAGAAAGCTGCCGCTCAATGCCCCGTCTCGGCCGCCTGCTTCCTTCGCCGCGCCCGCCGGGCCATCATGTTGAGGAGCTCCACCAGCGCCGAGAAGCCCATGGCGGCATAGACGTAGCCCTTGGGAACGTGGAAGCCCATGCCGTCGGCGATCAGCGTCATGCCGATCATCAGCAGGAAGCCCAGCGCCAGCATCACGATGGTCGGGTTGGCCTGGATGAAGCGCGACAGCGGGTCGGCAGCCAGCAGCATCACGGCCACCGCCACGATCACGGCGATATACATGATGGCAATGTGGTCGGTCATGCCGACCGCGGTGATGATCGAGTCGACCGAGAACACCAGGTCCAGCAGCAGGATCTGGAAGATGGCGCCGCCCACGGTGAGCGTGGCGGTCTGGCCGACGATGGTTTCCTTGTGGTCTTCGGGATCCACCGTGTGGTGGATTTCCTTGGTGGCCTTCCAGACCAGGAACAGGCCGCCGGCGATCAGGATCAGGTCACGCCATGAGAAGCCATGGCCGAACAGCGTGAAGACGGGCGCCGTCAGCTGCGCGATGTAGGACACGGTGGCCAGCAGCACCAGCCGCATGATCAGCGCCGCGCCAATGCCCAGCCGCCGCGCGCGCGAGCGGTCGGCCTCCGGCAGCTTGTTGGAGAGGATGGAGATGAAGATCAGGTTGTCGATGCCGAGCACGATTTCCATGGCGACCAGCGTCACCAGCGCCACCCAACCCTCAGCCGAGTTGATGAAGGAAAAATGTTCCGCGAAGAACGATTCCATGCTGATCCCGCTTCCCCTGAAAATGCCCCGGACGGGCTATATGGACCACAGCGTCGAACGGTTCAACCCTGAGGATTGCGTCAGGCAGCGGGCGGCGGCGGCAGCTTCCGCGCCACCAGAACGGTCAGCACCGCCTTGAGAACCAGCACCCCGATCACCGGCACGGCAAGCGTCCAGATGTCGTTCACCTGCGAGGCGATGGACGACCAGAAGATCGCCATGATGATCGCCGCCAGCACATCCAGCCCCGCCAGAACATGGAAGGCCCAGCGCTGCGGCTGCGACTTGCCGAACAGCGCCATCAGCACCAGCACGTTCAGCGTCGCGATGCCGCCGGGGATCAGCGCCAGTGCCGCAGCCCCGCTGTCGGTCGCCTGCGCCACCACCAGCATGATGGCGCAGCCACCGGCGAACAGCACGACGAGCCCGCAGATGATGCCGAGAATGATCTTCATGTGGTCCCCCTGCTCCGCGCCATACGCGCCCTTGCGGCATCGTCGCGATAGAACATGTTGTAGGTCTCGAATGGAATGATCTGCCCGGCGGGCGTCACGAAATGGATGCAGCTGCGCTTCACCCGGCCCACGCAGAAATTATGGTGGTCCATGAACTCGACGATGGCGATGCGGAAGATGTTCTCATAGCCGAAGCCCTCCGGCACCGGCACCTCCGGCAGGCAGCACAGCAGCGCGTTCAGCTTTTCGGGATTGTTGCACTCGGCGGTGGACAGCGAGAAGAAGTTCAGCACCTGGGCGTGAAGGTCGGGGTATTTCTCGAAGGTGATGGCATTGGGCAGCGCCTCCACCAGCATGTCGCGCGGGAAGAACGAGGTGATCGGCGCAATCTTGTCGCCCCGGCGCAGCGCATAGCCGATGGCGATCGACTCCGGGTTGCACGGCAGCGGGATGATGTCACCCGCCGTGAAAGCCGTCTTCGCCGCGATGATCCGGTTGCGAATGTCGGAGAGCACGATGCGGTCCTTCGCCGGGTCGAAGCCCTCGTTGCGGCCTGCATCCTGCACCGGCTGGAAGGTGATGCCGCGCACGCATTTCCACTTCAGCGCGAAGTCGATGATCTCGCCCAGCTCGTCGTCGTTCTGCCCGGCCTTCACCACAACCACCAGCGTGGTGGAGATGTTCGCGGCTTCAAGTGCCTCAAGCGCTTGGGCGCGAATGCGCGTCAAATCCGCGCCACGCAAGTTCTTGAGAACGCCGGCACGCAGCGAGTCGAACTGCAGGTACACCTCGAAGCCCGGCTTGAACTGCGCCAGCGCCGCCACGAAAGCCGGCTCCTGCGCGATGCGGATGCCGTTGCTGTTCAGCATGATGTGGCGGATCGGCCGGCGCTTGGCTGCCTGGATGATCTCGATGATCTGCGGGTGGATGGTGGGTTCGCCGCCGGAAATCTGCAACAGGTCCGGCTCGCCCTCGGAGGCCACCAGCGCATCCATCATCCGTTCGATCTCGGCAAGCGGCCGGTGCGCCGTCTTCGCGGTCGATGAATCCGCAAAGCACACCGGGCACGTCAGGTTGCAGGCCTCGTTCACCTCGATCAAGGCGAGGCAGGAATGCTGCTCGTGGTCCGGGCACAGCCCGCAGTCATAGGGGCAGCCGAGCTCGGTGCGCGTCTGCGGATTGAGCGGCCGGTCACCCGGCTTCAGGTAGTCGTGGCACAGCTTGTAGTAATGTGCATCGGTGGAGACCAGCGCCTTCTGCACGCCGTGGTCCTTGCAGCGCTTCAGGTAATAGACGTGATTGTCCTCGATGATGATCTTGGCCGGCACCAGCGCCATGCAGTCATCGCACATCGAGGTGGTCTGGCCGTAGAACACGTAAGGCGCCACCTTGCGGATGGGCGCGTTCATGCTGCGCCCTTCCGCGCCGCGAACAGATCCGCCGTCCAGTCCGCGCCCATAACGGCAACCAGCGCCGTGACCACGCCCAGCACCGAGAAGAACCCGATGGGCGGCACGCTCAATCCCACGAAGCCCACAACCCCCGCCGACCACAGCCCGGCAAGGGCCGTCACCACGCGCAGGAACACGTGCTGCTCGTCGCGCATTCCCGCCTGCGCCTGCTCGACGCGGTCGGCGAAGACCACGGTGAGCAGCCCCGAAAGCAAGGGCGGAAAGGCGAAGATGATGATGATGATCCACTTGAACACGGCGAAAAAGCCGGGATCCTCCATCACGATCCAGCCGAAGATGAAGGCCCACAGCACATAGATCGCGGCACCCACAGCAAGCGCGCCGCCAATCTGCAGCCAGCCGAGCACACGGCACCAGAAATCCGCCCGGTTCATGACGCTCTCCCCCTCGCCATCATGGCAATCGAGTAAATCACGAGTCCGGCGCAAATCAAATGGAACAGATTGAAGGGGCCTGCAACCGCGCCATAGGGCTTCAGGAACTCCCACAGAAAGCGCTGGCCGGCATAGACCAGCACGAGGATGTAGAAGCCGTTGCGCATGAAGACGGCATTGCGCCGCCCGATCAGCACCAGCGCCACCACCAGGAAGGCCAGCATGGTGAAGGATTCATAGAGCTGCACCGGATGGCGCAACACGCCATCGCCAAAGTCATGGCCCCAGGGCAGCGCGGTCGGCGTGCCATGGGTCTCGTCGCTCAACCCCGCAAGGAAGCAGCCCCACCGCCCCACCACCACGCTGGTCGCGAAGGCGGGTACGAAGATCAAACCAGTCGATCCGCTGATGCCGCGTGCGCGCTTGAAGATTTCCACCGCCGCAATGGCTCCCGCCAGCGCCCCCACGATGCTGCGCCCGATGCCGGGCGCGCCGGAGAGATAAAGATTGAGGGTCCCTGCCCCGAAGCCGACGATCGCCGCGCCCGCCAGCAGCGCCACGCCATAGAGAGGCCCCGCCGAGTCAATCTTCTGCCCCGCCGCCTTTAGCCGCCAGTTGTAGACGAACAGCGTCATGCCCAGAGCGGCACAGGCAGCTAGAAGATCAAAGAGGGTATGGATCAGCACGGATCGAGGTTAAGTGAGTGCCAAGCTGCATGCAATCGCACACACCCCTCCAAATTGCCGTCACCCCGGCGAAAGCCGGGGCCCAGCTTTGGTTCAACATGCTCCGACGGAAAGCTGGGTCCCGGCTTTCGCCGGGATGACGATCGGAGGGACCAGTTCATGCCTCACGCCACCATCAGCGACGGCCTCGCGTCACGTCCCGTTCAGTGGCTTCCCGTCTCCGGCCGGCCGATGGCCTCGGCCCTGATCTTGGCCTCGAGCAGGCCGTTGTCGTCCACCGCATCCGGCAGGTGGCTCTTGGTGACCGACACCTGCACCTGCGCATCGGTGGCGCCAAGCTGGCGCACGCCCTCGAGTGCCAGCGCGCGGGCCTGTTCATCCGCCGCCACCAGTGCCTGCGGGCCTGACGTGAACACGCTCGCACCCTTGGGTCCCAGCACGCGGAACAGCCCGCTGCCGTCACCTTCAACCGACACGGTAACAACCTGCGCAACAACGCCCGTCGCCGCGCCCACGGCATTGGCGACATCGAAGAACGGCGGGAAGATCATCTCGCAGCCAAGCCGCTTGCCCACTTCCTCATAGTAAACCCGCACCGGCCCGCCCACGGCGACCACCGGAACGGCAGGCGACAGCGACACCTTCGCCAGCCCCAGCTGCCCACGCCCCGAACTCACCGCATCGACCAGCTCATGGTCGCCGAAGGTCTTGCCGAAGGCCGTGTCGAGGATCACCTTCGCCGTGCGCCGCACGGTTTCGGACCACACCTCGCGGCAGAAGCCCTGCACGCGCTCGGCATCGCCCAGCCGCATGTCGCGGAAGCGCACCATCAGCTTGGCGGCCAGTTCGGCGGCAGGCCCCGGCCAGTTGTCCTGCAGCCCCAGCACGTGGGCGGCATCAGACGGCGTGAAGCCGCCTGTCTGCACCAGCCCCTTGCGCTTCAGCGAGGCAAGCGCGCGCTGTGCTGCGGAAGATACCGCAATCTTGCGGATCTGCACCGGCCGCTCGCCCACCATGGCCAGCAGCTCCGCCTCCTTCGCATTCACTTCCGCCGTCAGCGCGTCATTGGCGCCAAACGGCTTCAGCACGAACTTGCCATGCATCGAGCCGCCCTCGGTGTCGGCCAGGTCCGCCTCCAGCATCGCCACCACTTCCGGGTAGCGCGAGGCGAGCAGCGAAATCGGCGCCACGCGCTGCGGCCCCACGGTGATCACGCCGTTGAGCCCGATGGCGATCTCGCTGTCACCGCCCAGCCCAATGGTCTTCACGTCGATGGCCTTCACCATCGTCCGCCAGCCGCCCACTTCGGCCCCCTGCTCCGCCACCTGCGGCCGGCCATTGGCGAGAACGCCCAAATCCGTCGTCGTGCCGCCCATGTCGGACATGATGAAGTCGCTGCGCCCGCACAGCCATGAGGCGCCCACAAGGCTCGCGGCCGGGCCGGAGAGAACCGTCTCGATCGGCCGCAGCGCCACGCGCTCGGCCAGCGCCAGCGTGCCGTCACCCTTCACGATCATCAGCGGGCAGTCGATGCGAAGCTCCTTCATCGAACGCCGCACAGCAGAAATCAGCATCGACACGCGCGAGATCAGCCGCGCATTCAGCACGGCGGTGAGTGCGCGCCGCGGCGCATCGAGTGCGGAGGTCAACTCGGTCGACAGCGTCGCAGGCTTCCCCGTCGCCTGCGCCACGATCTCGCGGGCGCGGGCTTCATGCTTCGGGTTGCGCACCGCGAAGGCCGAGGCAATGGCAAAGGCATCGACCGGCATCGCCGCCACAGCCGTTGCCAGCGCCGCGACGTCCAGCGGCTTCACCTCTTCGCCATTGTGGTCATGCCCGCCGGCGATCATGGCAATCGGCATGCCCGGAAACGCCTTGGCGATCCCCGTCCGCTCCGCCATCGCCTGGTCGAAGCCGATGAGGATCACGCCCACGGCGGAGCCATGCCCCTCCACCACCGCATTGGTGGCGAGCGTGGTCGAGACCGAGACGAGCGAAATGTCCTCCGGCTTCAGCCCCTGCGGCAGCTTCGCCACGGCAGCGGTGATCGCCCCGGTGACGCCGATGGAGAGGTCGCCCTTGGTCGTGATGGATTTCGCCGAGGCCACCACCCTGTGCCCCTGCGCCTCGATCACGGCAGCATCGGTATAGGTTCCCCCGGTATCGACGCCAATCAGGTAAGTCTTTGCTGTCATTGGCCTAGATCATCAGGCCTTGGCCCTGGTCGCTGCCTCGGCAACGGCAATGGCCGTCATGTTCACGACACCGCGCGAGGTGACGGAGCCTGTCAGGATATGGGCTGGCAGTGCCGTGCCCAGCAGGATCGGGCCCACGGGCAGCGCGTCGCCGAACACCTTCATGATCTGGTAGGCGACGTTGGCCGAGGTCAGCCCCGGCATCACCAGCAGGTTGGCCTCGCCCTTCAGCGTGGAGGACGGCAGCTTGCGCTGCCGCACCGCCGGGATCAGCGCCGTATCGGCCTGCATCTCGCCGTCGATCTCGAGGTTGGGAGCGCGCGCATGGATCATGGCAAGCGCGGCCCGCATCCGCAGCGTCACCGGCGTGTCGAAATCGCCGAAGTCGGAATGTGCCACCAGCGCCACCTTGGGCGTGATGCCGAAGCGCTCGACGTGGGCCGCGCACATCAGCACGTTGTCGGCCATGGCTTCCGCCGAAGGCTCTGCCTGCACATGCGTGTCGGTGAGGAACACGATGCCGCGCGTGGTGATCATCAGGCTCATCGCCGCGAATTCGCGCGCTCCCGGCGCCAGCCCCACGATGTCGCGGATGTGGCGCAGCTTAGCGCGGTAGCGCCCTTCCAGCCCGCAGATCATCGCATCCGCCTCGCCGCGCCTGAGCGCCAGCGCCGCGATGACGGTGGTGGACGTGCGCACCAGCGTTCGCGCCGCATCCGGCGTGATGCCGCGGCGGCCTGCCACCTCCACATAGGTCTGCACATAGTCGCGGTAGCGCGGGTCGTCCTCGGGGTTGACGATCTGGAAATCGGTGCCGGGTCTGATCGAAAGCCCATAGCGCTTGAGCCTGGTCTCGATCACCGCCGGGCGGCCGATCAGGATGGGCCTGGCGATTCCCTCCTCGATCAGCACTTCCGCCGCGCGCATCACGCGCTCGTCCTCGCCATCGGCATAGATCACGCGCTTCGGCGCCTGTCTTGCTGCAGCGAAAATCTGCCGCATCACGAAGCCGGAGCGGAACACGAAGCGGCCGAGCCCTTCCTCATAGGCATCGAAATCGGCGATGGGCCTGGTGGCCACGCCACTCTCCATCGCCGCCTTCGCCACCGCAGGCGCCACGCGCAAAATCAAGCGCGGGTCGAAGGGCGCGGGGATCAGCGAATCCTTGCCGAACAGTCGCGTCTCGCCGCCATAGGCACGCGCCACCACGTCGGACGGCGTTTCGCGGGCAAGGCCTGCAATGGCATTCACCGCCGCCTGCTTCATCGCCTCGTTGATGGTGGAGGCGCCCACGTCCAGCGCACCTCGGAAGATATAGGGAAAACAGAGGACGTTGTTCACCTGGTTCGGATAGTCTGACCGCCCGGTGCAGATCATCGCATCGGGGCGCACCGCCACCGCCTCCTCCGGCATGATCTCCGGATTGGGGTTGGCGAGAGCGAGGATGAGCGGGTCCTTCGCCATCTGCTTCAGCAGCTCCGGCTTCAGCACGCCGCCCGCCGAAAGCCCGAGGAAAATGTCGACGCCGGATATCACCTCGGCCAGCGCCCGCGCCTCTGTCTCTTGCGCGAACACCGCCTTCCAGCGGTCCATCAGCTTTTCACGACCCTTGAACACCACGCCCTCGAGGTCGGTCACCCAGATATTTTCGACCTTCGCCCCAAGGCTCACCAGCTGGTTCAAACACGCCAGCGCTGCCGCACCAGCGCCAGAGGCGACAATCTTGACCTTGGAAATATCCTTGCCTGCCAGCATCAGCGCATTGGTGACGGCCGCCCCCACGATCACCGCCGTGCCGTGCTGGTCGTCATGGAACACCGGAATGTTCATGCGCTCGCGCAACTGCTGCTCGATCTCGAAGCACTCCGGCGCCTTGATGTCCTCGAGGTTGATGCCGCCGAAGGTCGGTTCCAGCGCCGCCACGCAACTGACCATGGCCTCGACACTCGTGGCCGCCAGCTCGATGTCGAACACGTCGATGTCGGCGAATTTCTTGAAGAGCACCGCCTTGCCCTCCATCACGGGCTTTGCCGCCAGCGGCCCGATATTGCCCAGCCCCAGCACCGCCGTGCCGTTGGTGACGACGCCCACCAGGTTGGCCCGGCTGGTGTATTTCGAAACCAATGACGGGTCGGCGGCAATCGCCTCGGAAACGGCGGCCACACCCGGCGAATAGGCCAGCGCCATGTCGCGCTGGTTGCCCAAGGGCTTCGTCGCCCGGATCTCCAGTTTCCCGGGCTTGGGCTCGGCGTGATAGAACAGCGCGCCCGACTTCAGGTCGCTCGACATGGGTGACGACATCTGGAATTCCCCTCTTCGGTCGGCCGGACGCACTCAACCACTCACTCACCTTCGCCGGGCTTGACCCGGCGATCCGTTTTGGCGGCCGCAAAGAGGATGCCCGGGTCAAGCCCGGGCAAGGTGACCCGACACGTTATAGCCCTTGTGGCCCTGTTCGCTGCTGATTTGCAAGACTTGGCCCCTTGGGGCTAGACTGCCGCCATGCTCACGCCCCTCAAGACCGAAGTTGAGAAAGTCGGCGACCTCGCCCATGAGGCGCGCCGCTTCCGCACCATCCTGTGGAGCTTCGAGAAGAACATCGAGCTGCTGTTCAAGGGCACCGGCCTTGCGGCGGAAGTGGACCACGCCGCACTCGCCGAGGCCTTCTCGCGCTGGCGCCAGAACTTCGACCAGACCAAGCACCTGGCCGACCTTGACCGCAAGGATTTCACCATCTTCGCCGCCGGCATGATGCTGAAGGAATTGCTGGCCTCCCGCCCGATCACGGCGATCGTGCCGGACGAGCTGGGCCTGCCCACGCTCCCCGCCACCATCGACCACCGCCTGAAGCGCTGGCCGGAGGGCTATGCCTACACCAGCTTCTGCCTGTCGGTCGCCGCCGCCGTCTTGAGCGAGATGGGCGGGCCAGAACCCACGGAATCGGGCATCACCGATGACCCCCATTTCTGGGACTCCTTTCGCGAGAACGTGGCGGAGAACCCGGCCAATGCCATCGCCTTCTTCGACATGGTGGTGGGCCTGTCGCCCAACTGGCAGGCGCCGGACGTGCCGTGGATGCGCCGCACCTTCACAGACGCCAAGCGCAAGCTGGAAGCTGCCCCCCGCAAGACCATCGAATAGCCGGAAGCTTGCCAAGCCCACCACCTTGGGTGATGATCGATACCAGAGGTAGGGGAGAACCTGGTGACCATGGCGGCAACCCGCATCCTGATCGTCGATGACCACCCGCTGTTCCGCGAGGCGCTGAAGCAGGCGGTTTCCGGCGGCATCGCCCATGCCGAGGTGTCGCTTGCGGGCTCGCTCGACCAGGCCACCGCGCTCCTCGACAAGGACGACGACTTCGACCTGATCCTGCTCGACCTGCGCATGCCCGGTGTCCAGGGCCTCTCGGGCCTCATCTACCTCCGCGCACAATACCCCAATGTGCCCGTCGCCCTCATCACCGCGGCCGATGACCATGGCCTCGTGCAGAAGGCCTTGAACCTCAACGCCTCCGGATTCATCCCCAAGACCGCAGGCATCGACACCATCGTCGGCGCGGTGAACGCCATTCTCAAGGGCGACATCTGGGTGCCCGAGGGCTCTGCCCAGTCCTCTGCCGCCGACAAGGAGGGCGAGGAAATCGCCAGGCGCGTCGCCACCCTCACCGCCCAGCAAATCCGCGTGTTGATGATGTTGAAGGAAGGCCTCCTCAACAAGCAGATCGCCTATGAGCTGAACGTCTCGGAGGCCACCATCAAGGCCCACGTCTCGGCCATCCTGCAGAAGCTCAACGTCTCCAGCCGCACCCAGGCGGTGATCGCCGCCGCAAGAATCGACGGCGTGGCGGCGGAACACTAGGCACCGCACTCTCCGGCCCCCATCAAGCCCTGCCCCCACATGTTCATCATGCCCGGGCTCGACCCGGGCATCCTTTTCCAACGCGCCAAAGAAGATCGCCGGGACAAGCCCGGCGATGATGAACGTGGATATGAACGCGCAAATCTCCAGTGCCGGCAGAACCGCCGCCCAAATCGTCACCCATGTCTGGAGCATGCCCTTTCCTAGCACAGCGAGCGCGCGCTGTCAAGGATTATATTCCGTAGTCGTTTGCATTCCCCTCCCCCTTGTGGGGAGGGGCAGGGGTGGGGGTGATGCCAGCAATTGATGCTCCGACACCTACCCTGGGCCACCCCCACCCTTGATCCCTCCCCACAAGGGTGAGGGAAATCGAAGCCCTAAACCCCCGCTTCCGCCTGGATCGCCACATGCGACATGGCCGCCCGCAGCGCTGCGGGCTTCACCGGCTTCCTGAGCAGATGCACATCATGCGCCACCGCAAGGTCCGCAACCGCGGGCGTCCGGTCCGCGGTGATCAGCACGGCGGGGATCGGCCTTCGCGCCCTGGTCCGAAGGGCTCGGATCACCGAGATGCCGTCCTCGTTGTTCAAATGATAATCCGCCAGGATCATGTCCACCTTGCCGTCGGCCTTGGTCAGTTCCACCAGAGCCTCATCCAGCCCCGCCGCGGTGTGCACGATGTTGCCCCAGCCGGTGAGCAGCAGTTCCATGCCTTCGAGGATCGGTTGCTCATTGTCGATCACCAGCACGCGCACCGCCGCCGCCAGTGACGGCGGCTGCACCTTGCGCACGCGCGCCAAAACGGGCTGGCGCAGGGCCTCCGCCGCGATCGGCACGTCCACCGCGAAGATGGAGCCCTTGCCGGGTGCAGACTGCACATGCACCGGTGTCTCCAGCACCTTTGCCATGCGCTCGACGATGGAGAGGCCAAGGCCCAGCCCAGAAGTCCCGTCGCCATCGGTCTGCAGCCGCTGGAATTCCTGGAAGATGATCTCGAGCTTTGTCTCCGGAATGCCCGGCCCCGTGTCATGCACCTCGATGCGCAACACGTCGCCGTGGCGTCGGCAGCCCATCAGCACGCGGCCTTCCTTGGTGTACTTGATGGCGTTCGACACGAAGTTCTGCAGCACGCGGCGCAGCAGCTTGCGGTCGGAGTGCAGCGTCAGCCCGCAGGGCACGACAGTGAACTTCAGCCCCTTCTTGCGCGCCGCCGGTCCGAATTCGACAGCCAGTGCCTGCAGAATGTCATCGATGTGGAAGGGCTGGGCCTCCGCCTTCATGGCACCCGCGTCGAGGCGGGAAATATCGAGCAGTGCGGAGAGGATTTCCTCCACCGCCTCCAGCGAGGAATCGACGTTGCGCACCAGCTCGCCATCCTTCGAGCGCTTCATGCGCTCGACGAGGGTGGAGGTGAACAGCCGTGCGGCATTGAGCGGCTGCAGGATGTCATGGCTCGCCGCCGCGATGAAGCGCGTCTTCGACAGGTTCGCCGCCTCGGCCTCGGCCTTGGCGGTGGCCAGCGCGTCGTTGAGGCGGGTGAGCTCGGCGGTGCGCTCCGTCACGCGGCGCTCGAGTGACTCGTTCACCCGCTGCAGCTCCTCTGCCGCCATCACGCTCTCGGTGGCGTCGATCACGGTGACGACCACCCCACCATCCGGCATCGGGCTGGAGCGGAACTCGAAGACCTGCCCCGTGTCAGTGCGCCGCTCGCGGAACACCTCGTGCGACAGCGCGATCTTGCGCACCCGGTCATCCACCGCAGCCCTGCCCACCGCGGTGCGCGAGAGGAAGGCGTTCAGCACCTCGGTGATCGGCGTTCCCACCCGGTTCAGGTCGCTGCCCAGCCCGAGGAATTCCTGCAGGGTGGAATTCCAGCAGATCAGCGTCATGCCCGGCTCGAACACCGCCAGCCCCTGGTCCACGTTGTCGATCGCCGACTGCAGAAGGTCGCGATTGTGCTGGATCGCTGCCGAGGCATCGTCCAGCAGTTTCATGGCGCCGCGCGCATGCGTCGAGTGGCGCTCCAGCATCAGCGCGATGACGAGGCGGGCAGAGGCCACGCCGACCGCGCTGGCGAGCAGATGCTCGGCAAAGCGGATCAGCCGCACGTCGGCCTCCCCACCCTTCACCCCAACCTGGCCCTGTTGCGCGCGGAAGCCCTCGAAGGCGGCATGGGCCCGCTCGGTGCCGATGTAGCGCGCCACAGTGTCTTCCAGCCGGTCGGCGGTCACCGCGGTGCGCCACAGCTTGAAGCCGGTGCCGGAGCCCGCCTGGATGTCACGCGTCACGAAGGAGGTGGCCTGCACCCGTTCGATGGGCGTCGGCTGGCGGGTCATCGAGCCCGCCACATAGGCTGTCACGTTGGCCAGCAGGCTCCACACCACGCCGTGGGTCAGCGTGTTGAACTCCATGGTGAAGAGCGCCCGCGCATTCAGCAGGCTGATCCCCCACGGCCCCTCATCGATGAAGCCGCGCCCGATCCAGCCGGCATCGGCAAAGGCCGGCACCAGCAGCGTGTAGACCCACACGATGAAGCCCGCGGTGATGCCCCACATCGCACCGCGCGCCGTGGCCCGCTTCCACATCAGTCCACCGAAGAAGGCCGGGGCGAACTGCGCGACCGCCGCGAAGGAAATGAGGCCCACCTGGGCCAGCGCCACCGAGGTGCCGATCATCCGGTAATAGGCATAGGCCATTGCCAGCACCAGGATGATGGCAAGGCGGCGGATCAGGATCAGCGTCTCGCCCATGTCCCGGTGCACCGTGGCGCGTTCCACCTGGCGGCGCAGAAGCAGCGGCACGACGAGGTTGTTGCACACCATGATCGAGAGCGCGATGCACTCGACGATCACCATGGCAGTGGAGGCCGAAAGCCCGCCGAGGAAGGCGATGAGCGCGAAGGTGGCGCTTCCGGCATGCACGGGCAGCGCCAGCACGAAGGCGTCGCCGTCGGAACCCGGCGGCAGCAGCAGCAGGCCGGCGATGGCGATGGGAATGACGAAGATGTTGATCGCCACCAGATAGAGCGGGAACAGCCAGGCGGCGCGCTTCACCTCGCGCGCATCGACGTTCTCGACCGCCGCCACATGGAACTGGCGCGGCAGGAGGACCACCGCGAATGCGGCGAGCAGTGTGAGGGTGAGCCACTGCCCGCCGTCCAGCCCGCCGGAGAACAGGCCCCTCACCTGGGGGTCCGCCGTGGCGCGTTCGAGGAAGGGGCCAATGCCCCCCATCATGCCGAACACCACGAAGGCGCCCACTGCCAGGAAGGCGA
Source organism: Rhizobium sp. Q54 (assembly GCA_945889445.1). Lineage (GTDB taxonomy): Bacteria > Pseudomonadota > Alphaproteobacteria > Rhizobiales > Aestuariivirgaceae > Aestuariivirga. The sequence goes on along the minus strand of CAMDBX010000004.1, from coordinate 73,520 downwards.
TGAGCTTCACCATCGATTCGACGGCGATCGCCAGGATCATGCCGTCCTGGTGCTCGGTGGTGTCGATGTGGCGGGTGCCGAACAGGATGGCGAAGACGCCCATGGTGAGCACCACGAACAGCGACAACCCATCGAGCCCGGTGGAGGGCGTCAGGATGTCGCGCGTCCACTGCGGTTCCGAGACCAGCGCCCCCAGCGCCACCGCCACGGCTTTGAGCTGGATCGAGATGTAGGGAACGATGCCGATCACCGCGATCACGGTCACCAGCGCCCCCAGCGCCTCGCTCTTGCCGTAGCGGGCCGACAGGAAGTCGGCGATCGATGCAATGTTGTGCCGCTTGGTCAGCGTGGCGATCGACTGGATCAGCTTCCAGCCCAGCGCGAACACCAGAATCGGCCCCAGGTAGATGGGCAGGAAGTCCAGTCCGGAGCGCGAGGCGATGCCCACCGAGCCGAAATAGGTCCAGGACGTGCAATAGACGCCCAGCGACAGGGCATAGATCAGCGGCCGCCCGGCCCGGGTGGTCCACGTCCGCGACCGCCTGTCGCCCCAGGTCGCCACCGCGAACAGCGCGCCCAGATAGGCAAGCCCGGCGCCCAATATGCCCAATTGCCCAATCATTGGGCGGCATGATCGGCGCGGCGGCCCTTCGAATCAAGGGCGCCGAGAATTGACTTCGCAGACTGAGACTTTGGGCGCAATTCTGCACGCAGATGTGGAAGCGCCCGGGTCTGATTGATCCAAGTCAATGCCCCCGCCGTCCCCAAAACGCATTCGTGCAGGTGAGTTATTTCCAGAAAGGGGGTCTCCGATGGGGGCTGATACAATGACACACAAGGGCTCGCCCTCCGGGGGTGGTGCTATGGTGATGATGGCCCTGTGGGGCCTGCTCGCCATTCTCGCCATCACCATGGGCGCCAAGGCGGTGGATACGCCCTTCGCGATCCACATGTTCATCTTCGCGCTGGCCGCCATCCTGGCCCTGATCTTCAAGGCCCGCAGCTTCGGCAAGCCGGCAGAGGACACCTCGGGCTACATGGACAACGTGGTGCGCTACGGCGCCATTGCCACGGTGTTCTGGGGTGTCGTCGGCTTCCTCGTGGGCCTCGTCATCGCGCTCCAGCTCGCCTACCCCGCCTGGAACCCCGACCTCGAGTGGTTCAACTTCGGCCGCCTGCGCCCGCTGCACACCTCGGCCGTGGTCTTCGCCTTCGGCGGCAACGCGCTGCTCTGCACCTCCTTCTACGTCGTGCAGCGGACCAACCGCACGAGGCTGGCGCTCGGCAACCTCGCCTGGTTCGTGTTCTGGGGCTACCAGCTGTTCATCGTGCTGGCCGCCACGGGCTATCTCCTCGGCGTCACCGAAGGCCGTGAATATGCCGAACCCGAATGGTACGTCGACCTCTGGCTCACCGCCGTCTGGGTGGCCTACTTCCTGGTGTTCTTCGGCACCCTGCTGAAGCGTAAGGAAAGCCACATCTACGTGGCCAACTGGTTCTACCTCTCCTTCATCGTGACGATTGCCATGCTGCACATCGTCAACAACCTGTCGATCCCGGTGTCGTTCTTCGGCTCGAAGAGCTACTCGCTGTTCTCCGGCGTACAGGACGCGCTGACGCAGTGGTGGTACGGCCACAACGCGGTGGGCTTCTTCCTCACCGCCGGCTTCCTCGGCATGATGTACTTCTTCATCCCGAAGCGCGCCAACCGGCCGGTCTACTCCTACCGCCTGTCGATCGTGCACTTCTGGTCGCTGATCTTCCTCTACATCTGGGCCGGTCCGCACCACCTCCACTACACCGCTCTGCCCGACTGGGCGCAGACCCTTGGCATGGTGTTCTCGATCATGCTGTGGATGCCCTCCTGGGGCGGCATGATCAACGGCCTGATGACGCTCTCGGGCGCCTGGGACAAGCTGCGCACCGACCCCGTGCTGCGCATGATGGTGATCTCGGTCGCCTTCTACGGCATGTCCACCTTCGAAGGTCCGATGATGTCCATCAAGGCCGTCAACTCGCTGTCGCACTACACCGACTGGACCATCGGCCACGTTCACTCCGGCGCTCTCGGCTGGGTGGGCATGATCTCGATGGGCTGCATGTATCACCTGATCCCGCGCCTGTGGGGCAAGAAGGAAGTGTACTCGCTGCGCCTCGTCAGCTGGCACGTCTGGCTCGCCACGCTGGGCATCGTGGTCTACGCCTCGGCCATGTGGGTCTCGGGCATCATGCAGGGCCTGATGTGGCGCGAGTACGACGCCAACGGCTTCCTTGCCTATTCCTTCGTGGAAACGGTGGAGGCCATGCACCCCTACTACGTGATCCGCGCCTTCGGCGGCGCCCTGTTCCTCGTGGGCGGGCTGATCATGGTCTACAACCTCTATCGCACCATCAAGGGTGCCCAGCCCGTGACCCAGCCTGTCGGCATGGTCTCGGCTGCGGCATAACAAGAAGGACACTGGTGCCATGAAGCACGAAACACTCGAAAAGAACGCCACGCTGCTGCTGATCTTCAGCTTGCTCGTGGTAACCATCGGCGGCCTCGTCCAGATCGTTCCGCTCTTCTTCCTGCAGAACACCATCGAGAAGGTGGAGGGGATGCGTCCCTACTCGCCCCTGGAGATGGCAGGGCGGAACGTCTACATCCGCGAAGGCTGCTACGTGTGCCACAGCCAGATGATCCGCCCCTTCCGGGACGAGGTCGAACGCTATGGCCACTACTCGCTCGCGGCCGAGTCGCAGTACGACCACCCCTTCCAGTGGGGTTCGAAGCGCACGGGGCCTGACCTCGCGCGCGTCGGCGGCAAGTACTCCGACGAGTGGCACCGCCAGCACCTGGCGAATCCGCGCAACGTCGTGCCGGAGTCGATCATGCCGGGCTATGCCTATCTCTCCGGCAAGGTCATCGAGCCGAAGGGCTTCGGTGCCAACCTCAAGGCCATGAACCTGACCGTGAACAACGGCAACGGGGCCATGTACAGCCAGGAGGCCATCGACAACGCCGAGGCCGATCTCGTGGCCCAGGCAACCGGCGAGAACGCCGAAGGCCTGATGCAGCGCTACCCCAAGGCGGTGGCCCGCAACTTCGACGGTGACGGCCAGGTGACGGAGATGGACGCGGTGATCGCCTATCTCCAGGTGCTTGGCACGCTGGTCGACTTCTCCACCTTCAAGGCTGACATGTCGAGGTAATGGCCATGGAACACTACACCTTCCTGCGCCAATTGGCGGATAGCTGGGGCCTCGTCGTGATGTTCCTGTTCTTCGTCGGCGTGATCATCTTCGTCTTCCGGCCGGGTTCGAAGGCCGAGTATGCCGAAGTGGCGAAGATCCCCCTCCAGAACGGTTCCGAGGACTGAGAAATGGCAACACATATCGAAAAGGACGACGTCTCGGGAACCGCGACCACCGGACACACCTGGGACGGCATCAAGGAACTCAACACGCCGCTTCCCAAGTGGTGGCTCTACACCTTCTATGCCTGCGTGATCTGGGCCATCGGATACACCATCCTGTATCCGGCCTGGCCCCTGCCCGGCGGCGCCACCCAAGGCGTGCTGGGCTGGAGCTCTCGCGGCCAGCTCGAGCAGCAGATGGCGGCCGTCGCCGCCAGCCAGAAGGAAACCGTGGACAAGATCGCCGCGATGAGCCTTCCTGACATCATGAAGGATCCCAAGCTCCTCGCCTATGCTCAGGCGGGTGGTGCCGCGGCCTTCAAGGTCAATTGCGTGCAGTGCCACGGCGCGGGTGCGGCGGGCGGCAAGGGCTACCCGAACCTGAACGACGATGACTGGCTGTGGGGCGGCACGCCTGACGCCATCTACACGACGCTCAAGCACGGCATCCGCTACACCGACGATCCCGAGACCCGGGATTCGCAGATGCCCAGCTTCGGCGTCGACGGCATCCTCACGCCGGAGCAGATCGACCAGGTCGCCAACTACGTCATGACGCTTTCGGGCGAAACGGCGGATGCTGGCAAGGCCGAGGCCGGCAAGCAGATCTTCGCGGAAAACTGCGCCGCCTGCCACGCCGATGACGGCAAGGGCAACCGGGACTTCGGAGCACCCAACCTGACAGACAAGCTCTGGCTCTACGGCGGCACCATCGACGACGTGAAGGCCCAGCTCAACAAGCCGAGCATGGGCGTCATGCCGGGCTGGACCAAGCGTCTCGACGATGCCGAGATTAAGGAACTCGCGATCTACGTGCACTCGCTGGGCGGCGGCGAAGCGCCGGCCACCCAGTAACGAAAACGCCCGCGAGGCCGCGCGCTGTGACATCATGGCACGCGGCCTCCGGCCACAATACCGACGACGGATTTCGGTTCTATTAGGTGTCTCTAATAGATAGCCCGGCTTCCGAGGGGAACGATGGTTCAGATTATCAATACGCTCGACACTCCGCACGAGGTCGACAGGGAAGAGGCAGTTCCGGTCAACAAGGCCGAGAACCGCTCTCTCTATGCCTCGCGTGAGGCGATCCACCCCAAGGCCGCCCATGGCCGGTTCCGCCGCTTCAAGTGGGCGGTGGTGGTCATCCTGCTCGGCATCTATTACATTTCGCCCTGGCTGCGCTGGACAAGGCCCGGCGATGCGCCGGACCAGGCCATCCTCATCGACATGGCCAACCGCCGCTTCTATTTTTTCTTCATCGAGATCTGGCCGCAGGAATTCTATTATGTCGCGGGCCTGCTCATCATGGCGGGCGTCGGGCTGTTCCTCGTCACCTCGCTGTTCGGCCGCGCCTGGTGCGGCTATGCCTGCCCGCAGACGGTGTGGACCGACCTCTACATCTGGGTCGAAAGCAAGATCGAGGGCGACCGCAACGCCCGCTTCAAGCTCGACGCCGCCCCGTGGAGTGTCTCGAAGCTCTCGAAGCGCGGCCTCAAGATGCTGGTCTGGCTGCTGATCGCCATCGCGACGGGCGGCTTCTGGGTGTTCTACTTCGCCGATGCCCCCACCCTCTTCCATGAGCTCATCACCGGCCAGGCGCCCTCGGTGGCCTACTGGACCATCGCCATCCTCACGGCCACCACCTTCACCTTCGCCGGCTTCATGCGCGAGCAGGTGTGCACCTACATGTGTCCCTGGCCGCGCATCCAGGGCGCGATGCTGGACGAAGAGTCGCTCGTCGTCACCTACAATGCCTGGCGCGGCGAGCCGCGCCATTCGGGCCGCAAGAAGGCCGAGGCCCAGGGCCTCAAGGTCGGCGATTGCATCGACTGCAACGCCTGCGTCGCCGTCTGCCCGATGGGCATCGACATCCGTGACGGCAACCAGCTCGAATGCATCAACTGCGCGCTGTGCATCGACGCCTGCGACGCGGTGATGGACAAGATCGGCAAGCCGCGCGGCCTCATCAACTACACGACCTCGGATCTCTATGCCGCCAATGTCGCCGGCAAGAACGAGCACTGGAACTGGCGCCACCTCATCCGTCCGCGCACCCTGATCTACTTCACCGCCTGGGTGGGCGTCGGCCTTGCCATGCTGTTCACGCTGCTGCACCGGACCCAGCTCGACGTGAATGTCGTGCCGGACCGCAACCCGCTCTTCGTGACGCTGTCGGACGGCGCCATCCGCAATGGCTACACCATCAAGATCCTCAACAAGCGCCAGGAGCCCCGCACCTTCAGGCTCTCGATCGACGATCTGCCCGGCGCGATGATGGAAATGGTGGGCGTATCGGGCGCCAAGGGCACCAGCTTCGACATCGCGGTCGAGCCGGACAAGCTCAAGGCCGTGAAGATCTATGTCTCGACCAATGACGCCAAGATCATCGAACATGAACGCAGCCACTTCGAGTTCAAGGTCGAGGAGCTGGATCCCAAGGGCGATGTCCCGGCCGAGACCGCCACCTATGATGCCCTCTTCCACGGCCCTGACGACAAGGGCGAAGACAAGGATTAAGTGATGTCAATGGCAAGCACTCAGAAAGAGATCAAGGGCGGCCACGTGCTCGCCATGCTCCTCGCCTTCTTCGGCGTGATCATCGCGGTCAACATGGTGATGGCCTATTTCGCCAACTCCACCTGGTCGGGCCTCGTGGTCGAGAATGGCTATGTCGCAAGCCAGAACTTCGATGAGAACCTCGCCAAGGCCAAGGCGCAGGAGGCGCTGGGCTGGGACGTGGGCTTTGCCTTCAACAAGAGCAGCGTGAAGGTCACATTCACCGACGCCAAGGGCGCGAAGATCGACAACCTCAACCTCGCAGGCAGGCTGCAGCGCACCGTCACCGAAAAGGAAGACCAGCAGCTCACCTTCGGCTGGATGGGCTCGGGCGTCTATTCCGCTCCCGCTCGCCTCGCACCCGGCCTCTGGGAGGTCGAGATCGACGGCAAGGGCGACGGTGTTGCCGACTATCACAAGATCTTCCGCTTCGTGGTGAAGGCCGACCCGTGACCCTTCCCTGCTGCACCCTCGACGGCGAATATTTCCAGCCCTTCAAGCTGGAAGGCGAGGATGCGGCGCGCTGGATATCCTCGGCCGGTCCGGGCCTCAAGCGCATCGAGTTCCTGGTGCCGCAGGCCAACCGCCCGGAAGCCATGGCCCACATCGAAACCGACCTCGGCGCGCTTGCTGGCGTGACTTCGGCGCGCCTCAACCTCACCGGCCGCCGCGTGGCCGTGGTCTATGAGGAAGGCGCCATCGAGCCGCAGGCTCTGATCGACCGGCTCGGCTTCCTCGGCTACATGGCCCGCCCCTTCGACCCGCGCGAGACCGGCCTCACCAAGGACGACAAGGAAAACGCCAAGCTGCTGCGCGCCCTCGCCGTCGCAGGCTTCGCCGCCTCCAACGTCATGCTGCTGTCGGTCTCCGTCTGGTCAGGGGCCGAAGGCGCCACGCGCGACCTGTTCCACTGGCTGTCGGCAATGATCGCGCTTCCCGCCGTCGCCTATGCCGGGCGGCCCTTCTTCTATTCGGCGGTCAATGCGCTCAGGCTTGGCCGCGTCAACATGGATGTGCCGATCTCGCTCGGCGTGCTGCTCGCCTCCTTCATGAGCCTGTTCGAGACCATCAACGGCGAGGCGCATGCCTATTTCGACGCCTCCGTCACGCTGCTGTTCTTCCTGCTCGCCGGGCGCTACCTCGACCACCTGATGCGCGCCCGCGCCCGCTCGGCCATCGCGCAGCTGGTCTCGCTCTCCGCCGAGGGCGCCACGCTGATCGAGGCCGACGGCAGCCGCCGCTATGTGCCCGCGCGCGACCTCAAGGCCGGCATGGTCGTGGCCGTTGCCGCGGGCGACCGCCTGCCGGCCGACGGATTGATCCGCGAAGGCACCTCCGACATGGACCGCTCGCTGCTGACCGGCGAGACGGCACCCGAGACGGTGAAGCCCGGCGCCCTCGTCCACGCGGGCGAGATGAACGTCACCGCCCCGATCACGGTGGAAATCACCGCCGCCGGCAACGACACCTTCCTGAGCGAGTTGGTGCGGCTCATGGCGTCTGCCGAGCAGGGTCAGTCGCGCTACATCCGCATCGCCGACAGGCTGGCGCGCTTCTATTCGCCCGCCGTCCACACGCTGGCGGCCGTCACGCTCATCGGCTGGATGCTGCTGGGCAACGGCTGGCATGACTCGATCATGGCCGCCATCGCGGTTCTCATCATCACCTGCCCCTGCGCGCTGGGGCTTGCCGTTCCCGCCGTTCAGGTGGTTGCAAGCGGCAAGCTGTTCCGCTCCGGCGTGATGATCAAGGACGGCGCCGCGCTGGAAAAGCTCGCAGGCGTCGACACCGTCATCTTCGACAAGACCGGCACCCTCACCAAGGGCGAGCCAGCGCTCGTGTCACCGCTCATGGTCTCGACCGATACGCTGGCGCTGGCCGCCGGTCTCGCGCAGGCCAGCAAGCACCCGCTGTCGCGCGCGCTGGTGCGTGAGGTGGCGAAGCGCGGTCTGCAGCCCGTCACGGTGTCGGACGTTGCGGAGCATCCCGGCCTCGGCCTCTCCGGCACATATGCCGGTGAGCAGCTCCGCCTCGGCAACCGCGCCTGGTGCGGCATGGAGGAGAGCGGCGAGGATCTGGGGCTTCTTGAATTTGCCTTCCGCCGCGGCGCCAAGCCTGCCGTGCTGTTCCAGTTCGAGGACCAGCTCCGCCCCGACGCCGCCACGACCATCGCCGAGCTGAAGCAGATGGGCCTTGCCGTCCATCTCCTCTCCGGCGACCGCGAGGCGGCGGTGACCCGTGTGGCCGATACCGTGGGCATCGACACCGCCGTGTCGCGCGCCAGCCCGCAGGCCAAGCTCGCCTATGTCGATGCCCTCTCCAAGGCCGGCAGACATGTGCTGATGGTCGGCGACGGCATCAACGACGCGCCTGCCCTGGCCGCCGGCTACACCTCCATGGCGCCTGCAACCGCCTCCGACATCGGCCGCACCGCGGCGGAAACCGTGTGGATGGGCGAAAGCGCCGCGGCCGTTGCCCGCGCCATCAAGGTCAGCCGCCGCACCCAGCGCATCGCCAAGGAAAACTTCGCCCTCGCGGTGGGCTACAATGTCTTTGCCGTGCCGCTGGCCATGGTCGGTTTCGTCTCGCCGCTGGTCGCTGCGGTTGCAATGTCCACCTCTTCGATCATCGTCATCGCCAACGCGCTGCGCGTCGGGCTGGGCAGGACGTCCGGGCCCTCGTCTGCTAGGGTGGATGGCGACCAACAGACGGGCCGCAATGCCCTGAAGGACGCCGCATGAACGTTCTGATCTATCTCATCCCCATCGCGCTCTTCATGGGCGGCGTCGGTCTCGCCGCCTTCATCTGGTCGCTCAAGTCCGGCCAGTATGATGACCTCGAAGGCGCCGCCTGGCGCATCCTGCAGGACGACGACACGCCGAAGCCGTGACGTCCATCACTGCAATTCCGCCGCAAAGCACATGAAACTGTCACCCACCTGATTGACAACCGGGCAGCGGCGGACGGACACTTCCTCCACGCACAAAAGAACACGCTTTTGGAGGCCCCCCGATGACGGCGCATGGCAAACTCTCAGTCCATTCCATTACGTCCTCTGCCGCTTCGCGGGAGAGAACGAAGGGTCTTGCGCAAGGATTGTGGAGCGCGCTCGCCCTGCTCCTTGCCACCTTCTTCTCGTTCTTCCTCACCGCAACCCCATCGCAGGCCGCCAAGCCCTTCCCGGTCGATCAGTTCAGCTGGTACCTCAGCGACTACGACATGGACCTCGCGAAGATCGCCAGGGATCTGAAGCGCACCCAGCCCGAGATCGAGGCAGACCTTGCCGCCGCGCAGGCCGCCGGCAACGCGCGCCTCGCCGCGGCCTCCATCGAGCAGCTGCTCACCCGGAAGCCCACCAACGGCGTGCTGTGGCTCGACCTTGCCCGGCAACTCGCGGTGGCCACACCCATCAATGATTCCGACGGCTACACGCTGCCCTCCAAGCTCATCGGCGCGTCGCTCAAGGCTTACACGCTGCTGTCCTCGCCGCAGCAGGAGGCGCAGGCGTTGAACCTCGCGGCCGAGGGCCTCGCCAAGCGCCAGATGTGGCGCATGGCGCTCACCGCCTACAAGGAAAGCCTGAAGCTGCAGGACGATCCCGCCATCCGCGCCACCTATGAGCAGATGCGCGTCGACCACGGCTTCCGCGTTGCCGACTACAAGGTCGACACCGACACCGTGCCGCCGCGCGCCTGCTTCGAGATGACCGAGGCGGCATCGCGCACCGTGACGGACTTCACCGCCTACTTCACGCAGAATCCCGGCCCCGTCGCCGCGGTGACGGCGGAAGGCAACAGGCTGTGCGTCGAGGGCCTGAAATATGGCGGGCGCTATTCCATCACCGTGCGCCAGGGCCTGCCCGCCGCCATCGACGACACGCTGGCCAAGGACGCGAGCTTCGAATTCTACGTGCGTGACCGCCAGCCTTCGGTGCGCTTCACCGGCAATGCCTATGTGCTGCCGCGCACCGGCCAGAACGGCATTCCGCTGGTCTCGGTCAACAGCAAGGAAGCCAAGATCCAGCTGTTCCGCATCGGCGACCGCAACATGATCGGCAGCGTGCTGGGCTCCGACTTCCGCGGCCAGATCACCGGCTATTCGGCAAGCGACCTCGCCAACAACAAGGGCACGCTCGTGTGGGACGGCACGCTGGAAACCCCCGCCCCCGCCAACCAGGACATCACCACCGCCATTCCCGTGGACGAGGCCATGGGCAAGCTCGAGCCCGGGCTCTACGTGATCACCGCCGCGCCCGCCGCGCGCGACACCGAGCCCTACGACAATGTCGCCACGCAGTGGTTCGTCGTCTCGGACCTCGGCCTCGCCACCATGAGCGGCAAGGACGGCCTGCATGTGGGCCTCCGCTCGATCGCCACCGCCAGCACCATCGGCAATGCCAAGGTGCGCCTCATCGCGCGCAACAACGAGGTGCTGGGCGAAGCGCAGTCTGACGCGTCGGGCAACGTGCTGTTCGATGCCGGCCTGCTGAAGGGCGAAGGTGGTGCCGCCCCCGCCCTCGTCGTCGCGCAGTCCGCTGACGGCGACTACAGCTTCCTCGACATGCAGCAGCCGGCCTTCGACCTCACCGATCGCGGTGTCACCGGCCGCGCGCCGTCGGCTGCCGTCGATGCCTTCGTCTATGCCGAGCGCGGCGTCTATCGGCGTGGCGAAACCGTGCATGCCACGGTGCTGCTCAGGGACGACAAGGCCAATGCCATCACCGGCCTGCCGCTCACCTTCCTGGTCGAGCGCCCGGATGGCGTCACCTATCTCACCGCCACGCTCGACGACAAGGGCGCGGGCGGCTTCTCCCGGTCCTTCCAGATCGCGCAGGGTGCGCAGGGCGGCACCTGGCGCATCAAGGCCTTCACCGACCCGGCCGGCGACAGCGTCGGCGAGACCTCGTTCCTGGTGGAAGACTACATCCCGGACCGCATCGCGTTCGACCTCGTGTCGAAGACGCCGCGCGTCACCGAGACGTTGCAGCTGAAGGTCGACGGCCGCTATCTCTTCGGCGCACCGGGCGCCGGTCTCGACCTCGAGGCCAGCGTGTCGATCACTGCCGACAACCAGCCCTTCCCGGAGTGGAAGGACTATCGCTTCGGCCTGATGGACGAGCGCCCGGACAGCGTGCAGTTCACCGCAGCCGACCTGCCGCAGACGGACATCAACGGCCACGCCGACATCGACATCGCACTGCCCGAACTGCCCGTCACCTCGCAGCCGCTCAAGGCCGATGTCTGGGTGCGCATGCGCGAGCCGGGCGGCCGCGCGGTGGAGCGCACCGCCAGCCTGCCCATCACCGGAACCCAGCCGCGCATCGGCATCAAGCCGAACTTCGATGATGGCTCAGCACCCGAGGGCAAGCCCGCCTCCTTCTCGGTGATCGCGGTCGACCCCGAAGGCAAGATGACGGCGGTGAAGGGCGCCAACTGGACGCTGAAGCGCCTGGTGCGTGACTGGCAGTGGTTCAACAGCGATGGCCAGTGGCGCTGGGAGGGCATCACTCGCACCTCGAAGATCGCCAATGGCACGCTCGACCTCACGGCCGACACGCCGGCCGATTTCGCCCAGACCCTGCAGTGGGGCGAATACCGCCTCGAGTTCGACGCGCCCGGCGTCACCCCCGCCTCCATCGACTTCTCCTCGGGCTACTACACCTTCAACTCCGCCAAGGCGAACACGCCTGACACGCTGAAGGTGGCCCTCGACAAGACCGACCTGAGGGCTGGCGAAACCGTGAACGTGAAGATCGAGGCCCGCCATGCCGGCAAGGCCACGGTGCAGATCATGGGCGAACGGCTGCTCGCCTCGCAGGAGGTGGACGTGCCCGAAGGCGGCCTCACCCTGCCCTTCACCGTGGGCGAAGGCTGGGGCACCGGCGCCTATGTGCTGGCCAGCCTCTACAAGCCGATGGACGTCAAGGCCAAGCGCATGCCCTCGCGCGCCATGGGTCTCGCCTGGTTCGGCATCGACCGCGCGGCGCGAACGCTCGACGTGTCATTGAACACGCCGGAGCTGATGAAGCCGCGCACCAAGCTCAGCGTGCCGGTGAAGATCGGCAACCTCGCCGCCGGCGAACAGGCCTTCATCACCGTGGCCGCGGTGGACGTGGGCATCCTCAACCTGACGCGCTATGATCCGCCAGCACCCGAGAACTTCTACTACGACCAGAAGCAGCTCACCGCCCAGCTCCGCGACATCTACGGCATGCTGATCGACGGCATGCAGGGCGAGCGCGGCAAGCTGCGCTCGGGCGGTGACGGTGGTGCCGCCTTCAACGCGCCGCCGCCCGCGCAGAAACCGCTGGCGCTCTATTCCGGCATCGTCACGGTGGCGGATGACGGCACGGCCTCGGTGGACTTCGACATCCCCGCCTTCAACGGCACCATCCGCGTCATGGCGGTGGCCTGGACCAAGACCAAGGTCGGCCACGCCAGCACGGACGTGATCGCGCGTGACCCGGTTGTCGTCTCCGGAACCCTGCCGCGCTTCATGGCGGTGGGAGACAGCTCGCAGCTGCGCTTCGACATCGTCAATGCCGAAGGCCCGGCCGGTGACTACACGCTCGGCGTCTCGATCGACGGCCCGGTCACGCCCGATGCCAACACCTCGATCCAGAAACTCACCCTCGGTGCCGCCGGTGGGCGCGCCACGGTCATCGTGCCGGTGAAGGCCACCGGCTATGGCGTGGCCAGCGTCGTCGCCACGCTCAAAGGCCCGGGCGACATCCTGCTCGATCAGGACTTTGCATTGGGCATCGAGCCGGCCAACCCGCTGGTCACGCAGCGCACCACCATGCCGCTGCTGGCCAAGGGCGGCTCGCTCACCATCGGCAAGGATCTTCTGACCGGCATGGTGCCGGGCACCGGCACCGTCGCCCTCTCCATCAGCCCGCTGCCGCAGCTCGATGCCGCAGGCCTGGTGCGCGATCTCGACAAATATCCCTATGGCTGCTCCGAACAAACGGTCAGCCGCGCCCTGCCGCTGCTCTACCTCAGCGACCTCGGCGTCGACCCCAAGGACATCGATGCCGAGATTCCGGATCGCATGCAGAAGGCGGTCACGCGGCTCGTCAACCGCCAGTCGGGCTCGGGCTCCTTCGGCCTGTGGTCGGCCTATGGTGACGATTCGAACCTGTGGCTCACGGCCTATGTGACGGACTTCCTGCTGCGCGCCCGCGAGAAGGGCTTCGCCGTGCCGGAGGACGTGCTGGTGGGCGGGCTCGACTACATCCGCAACATGGTCGGCAACGCGCCGGACATCGAGGATGGCGCGGGCCAGGAGATGGCCTATGCGCTCTACGTTCTCGCAAGAGCCGGCCGTGCGCCGGTGGGCGACCTCAAATACCTCGCCGACACCAAGATCAACCAGTTCGGCTCGCCGCTTGCCCGCGCGCAGGTGGCCGCCGCCCTGTCGATCCTGGGCGACCAGGAGCGGGCGGACGCCGCCTTCGCCTCCGCCGAGGAGGCGCTCGCCGACGCCGTGGAGCAGACCCAGCGCGGCCAGTGGCGCGGCGACTATGGCAGCGTGCTGCGCGATGCGTCCGCCATCCTCGCACTCGCCACCGACTCCAAGGCCAAGCCCGAGGTCATCAAGACGGCGATGGGCGCCATCGAGGTGGAGCGCGCGCGCTCCTCCTATGCCTCCACCCAGGACATGGCCTGGATGGTGCTGGCGGCCCGTGCCGTCATCGACCAGTCCAAGGCCATCCGCATCGACGTCGACGGCAAGCCGCATGACGGCAGCTACAACCGCGTCTTCGGCGCGGCGGCACTTGCCAATGACGTGAAGGTGCAGAACCTCGGGGCCGAGACCGTGAAGGCCGTGGTCGCCGTCTCGGGCTCGCCGCTCGTGCCGGAGCCCGCCGCCAGCAACGGCCTCGTCATCGAGCGGAAATACTTCACGCCCGATGGCCAGCCGGCCGATCCCGCACGGGTGACGCAGAACACCCGCCTCGTCGCCGTGCTCAGCGTGATGAAGCCGGCGGGCGATGCCGAGAACGGCAACTTCCTCCTCGTTGACCGCCTGCCGGCGGGCTTCGAGATCGAGAACCCGACGCTGGTGTCATCCGGCTCAACCTCGGATCTCGCCTGGCTCTCGGACACCAGCTACGCGCCCTACACCGAGTTCCGGGATGACCGCTTCGTGGCGAGCTTCACCACCTCCACCGCCAAGCTGGCCTACATGGTGCGCGCCGTGGCGCCCGGCTCCTACGTGCACCCCGGCGCCACGGTCGAGGACATGTATCGTCCCGAACTCAACGCCCGCACAGCGCCCGGCACGGTGACGGTGACGGCACCCTGATGATGGTGAAGCCCCGCAGCAGATGGCCCCTGCGCCTCTATGCGGGGCTGCTCTTCGGCCTGCTCGCCGTCAACGCGGCGGGCTTCACGGCAAGCGAGGTGCTGCGCCGGCTGGGGCCGGTGCCGCTCGGCAAGGGCATCACCTATTCAACGCTGGTGACTGACAGGGACGGCAAGCTGCTGCGCCCCTTCATCACCAGGGACGGCTACTGGCGCCTGCCCGTCACCGCGGACGAGGTTGACCCGCGCTTCCTCGCCATGCTCATCACCTATGAGGACAAGCGCTTCTTCGCGCACGGCGGCGTGGACCCGCAGGCGCTGCTGCGCGCCGCATGGCAGGCCGCCACCCACCGCCGCATCGTCTCCGGCGGATCGACGCTCACCATGCAGGTGGCACGCCTGCTGGAGCCGCGCCCTGAGCGCAGCCTCACCGACAAGCTGGCGGAAATGGTCCGTGCACTGCAGATCGAGCGCCGCCTCACCAAGCAGCAGATCCTCAGCCTCTATCTGGCGCTCGCACCCTATGGCGGCAACATCGAGGGCACCCGTGCGGCCGCCCTCGCCTATTTCGGCAAGGAGCCGAAGCGGCTTTCCACCGCCGAGAGCGCGCTGCTCGTTGCCCTGCCGCAGGCACCTGAGGCGCGCCGGCCTGACCGCTTCCCCAAGGCCGCCGCCACGGCGCGCAACCGCGTCATCGCGCGCCTCAACCGGGACGGCCTCGTCAACGACGACCAGGCACAGGCCGCCGCCGCCGAGGAGGCGCCCAGGGGTCGCCTTGCCTTCCCGATCCTCGCCGCGCATGTGGCCGAACGCATCGCACGGAAGATGCCGCCCGGAACCGTGGCGCCCACCACGCTGGCCCGCGACCTGCAGGCAGCGCTCGAAACCCTGGCTCGGGACCGCGCACTCGCCATCGGCTCCGGTGTTGCCGCTGCCATCCTCGTCGTTGACAGCGCCACAGGCGAAGTGCGCGCCCATGTCGGCGGCACCGGTTATTTCGACAGCGTGCGCGCCGGGCAGATGGACCTGGCCCAGGCGCTGCGTTCTCCGGGCTCCACGCTCAAGCCCTTCATCTATGGCCTCGCCTTCGAAGACGGCCTCGTCCACCCGGAGACGCTCATCGACGATCGTGCCGTGCGTTACGGCGCCTATGCGCCGGAAAACTTCGACGATTCGTTCCATGGCACCGTCACGGTGCGCACCGCACTCCAGCAGTCGCTCAACGTGCCGGCCCTGCAGATCCTCAACGCCATCGGCGCCGACCGCCTGATGGCGCGCCTCGACAATGCCGGGGTGAAGCTGGTGCTGCCGCAAAACGCAGGGCCCGGCCTTGCGGTGGGCCTCGGCGGCGCGGGCGTCAGGCTCACCGACCTCGCCACGCTCTACGTGGCGCTGGCGCGCGGCGGCGAGCCCGTTCAGCTGAGCTGGCAGCTGGAAGACCGCCGCACCGCCAAGCCGCTTCGCCGCCTGTTCGAGCCCAATGCCAGCTGGATGATCGGCGACGTCTTGAAGGGCGCACCCACCCCGCAGAACGCCATTGGCGGGCAGATCGCCTTCAAGACCGGCACCTCCTATGGCTACCGCGATGCCTGGGCCGTGGGTTATGACGGCACCCACACCATCGCCGTTTGGGTGGGTCGGCCGGATGGCGCGGCGGTGCCCGGCGTCGTGGGCCGGCTGGCCGCGGCCCCCATCCTGTTCGAGGCCTTCCAGCGCATCGGCCCCAACCGCACGCCACTGGGCCTGGCACCTCCGGGCACCGTCATCGCCCGCACCAACGAGCTGCCCGCCGCGCTGCAGCGCTTCCGCCCGGATTCGCTGCCGGAGGTTGCCACCAGCACCCAGGGCGATGCCCCGCCCGCCATCGCCTTCCCGCCGGATGGTGCGCGCATCGACCTCGCGGGCGATGCCGCTCCCGCGTTGAGCCTCAAGGTCTATGGCGGCACGCCGCCCTTCACCTGGCTGGCCGACGGCATTCCCATCGCCGAGCGGGAGTTCCGCCGCGATGCCTTCTGGGATCAACCGGCGCATGGATTTGCGCGCTTGTCGGTCATCGACGCGAAGGGCAAAACAGCCACGGCGCGCATTCGCGTCGAATGACAAGAGCCGAGAGCAGTCATATCAGACCGGAGCGCGTTTCCCTCCCCCTTGTGGGGAGGGATTAAGGGTGGGGGTCCCCGGGCTCAGGACTTCCAGAATTGGACCCGCGGCCCCCCACCCCTGCCCCTCCCCACGAGGGGGAGGGGAATCCTATTGGCTTCACGTGCAGGCGCGATGCGCCAGCTGGGGCGTTCATTTGCGCGCCCACTCATGGTAGGTCCAGAGAGACTGCTGTGAAGGATGACCGATGCCCGACACCAACTGGACCACCCGCCCCTGGCACCGCGACTGGCTGAAGGCCCGCGCCAACGCCCTGTTCGACCTCTTCGCGCACAATGCCGTCAACCCCAACGGTGGGTTCCACGACCTTGATGCGGCAGGCCGGCCCTTCGGCAACATCCGCCACATCCACCAGACGGCGCGCATGGTGCATTGCTTTGCCATTGCAGCCAAGCTCGGCCGCCCCGGCGCGGAAACGATCGTCGACCACGGCATGCGCTACCTGTGGGAGGGGCACCGCGACCGGCGCCACGGCGGCTATTGCTGGTCTGTCGGTGACGATGGCTTCAAGGACGACAGCAAGCAGGCCTATGGCCACGCCTTCGTGATGCTCGCCGCCGCCGATGCCAGCATGATAGGCCACCCGCTGGCGCGTGAGATGCTGTCAGACGTCACCGACGTACTGAACATCCGCTTCTGGGACGAGAACTACGGTGCCGTCTCCGAGGAGTTCGCGCGCAACTGGGCCAAGATCTCCGCCTATCGCGGCCAGAATTCCAACATGCACCTCACCGAAGCCCTGATGGCCGCCTTCGAGGCAACCGGCACGGTGGCCTATCTCGACAAGGCGAATAGCATCGCCCGCCTCATCATCGCCCGCCATGCCGCGTCCCTCGACTATGCGGTGGCCGAGCACTTCGACGAGCAATGGAAGATCGACCGCAGCTACAAGGGCTCCGACATGTTCCGCCCCGCCGGCACCACGCCGGGCCACTGGCTTGAGTGGTCGCGCCTCATGGCCCAGCTCTGGGTTCTCGACGAGCGCCGCGAAGCCTGGATGATCGATGCCGCCCAACAGCTGTTCCGCAGCGCCATCAACCGCGGCTGGGACGAGGCGCGCGGCGGCTTCTACTACACGCTCGACTTTTCCAACGAGCCCGCCATCACCCACAAGATCTGGTGGCCCGTCACCGAGGCGATCGGTGCAGCCGCCGTCCTCAACGCGCTGAAGCCCGACCCCTTCTACGAGCACTGGTACCGCAAGGTCTGGGACTTCGCGGCCCTGCACTTCATCGATCCCGCCAATGGCGGCTGGTACCCCGAACTGGGCGACGACCTGAAGCCGATGGACCGCTTCTTCACCGGCAAGCCCGACATCTATCACGCGCTCCAGGCCTGCCTGATCCCGCTGTTCCCCGCCACGGGAAGCCTGATGCGGGCCATTGCCTGAGCGGCCAGCCTCGCCTGCCAGGCTGGGTGAATGCCAGATGAACGCTCCCTTCCGCCGGCATTCAGGCTGGCGGGACTAGCTTGTTCACATGACGGGCTGGAAGCCAGCCCGTTGGGACAGAGCGAACTCAACAGGGAGACCACTCACATGACCTGGAAGATGCTTTCACTTGCTGCTGCTGCCACCGTCGCCGCCATTGGCGCTGCCAGCCTTCCCCAAGCCGCCCACGCCGAGCCGCACAGCTACCTGCTGATGTGCAATGGCGGCGGCAACATGCGCGCCATGATCGGCGCGAATGGAACGATCCAGCTCGATTTCGCAGCGGGTCGCGCGGCAGGCGCGCCCGGTGCCGGCGAGTGCACATGGGTCGACCGCGCCTTCCGCCCGGGCGAGCCCACCGTGCTCGCCATGCGCCACAACCGGTCCGGTGCGGAATACCTGATGCGCGGCATGCTGGATGACGGCCGCTTCTTCGTCCACGCCTACAATGACCGCAGCGGCCCCATGATCGTCACCCGCACCGGACCGTAAGTCCTTCAGGCAAGCGCCTGCACCAGCAGGCGCTTCAGCCTTTCGCCCATCGGCACCTGCGCCGCGGCGGCCAGCCCCCGCGGCGACATTTTCTTGGCGGTCTTGGCCAGGATGTCGCGCACCTTGTCGTCGTCATGCTTGGCAATGAAGGGCTCCGCTTCGAACCCCAGGAACACGAGGCAGATCACGTCCTCCAGCGTCTGGGCATCAGCGTCCTGCTTCAGCCGCTCCTTCCGGAGCAGCGAACCGGTGCGGGCGATATCGTCATCCGAATAACCGCACTGGGCCATGATCTCGCCGGCGCGCCGCGCATGCAGCTTCTGCAGGTCCTTGCGCCAGATGAGATAGGCAATGCGGCCCTCGGGGTATGAGGTGCGCGGCACCGTCCAGCGCTCGATGTGCTGGGCCCGCGCCGCGATCTTCAGCGTCTCCGGCGCATCGGGTGCAAAAGCCTCCAGCGTCTTGGTCATCCGCTGCCCATAGGGTTCCGCCTGGCCGGCAGGGTCGCGGGCGTTGGCGGCATCGATCAGGGCATAGGCGCGGTCGAGTCGGGCGGTCATGGCCTGAGAGTGGCGGAGCCGCCCGGGCCACGCAAGCACACCGCATTTGCCAAGTGTAAATCGTGTGTTACACATGGCCATATGTCGCTTCGATACCCCTTTTCCGCCATTGCCGGGCAGGATGAACTGCTGCAGGCGCTGCTGTTGACCGCCGTCGATCCGCTGATCGGCGGCCTCCTTGCCTTCGGTGATCGCGGCACCGGAAAATCCACCGCCGTCCGGGCACTGGCCGCCCTGCTGCCGGAGATTCGCGCCACCTCCTGCGCCTATCACTGCGACCCGGACAGCACATCCGCCCAGTGCGACGCCTGCCGCAAGGCCGCCACCCACAAGCTGCGCAAGATTTCCATTCCGGTGGTCGATCTCCCCCTCGGGGCCACCGAGGACCGGGTGCTGGGCTCGCTCAACCTCGAGCGCGCGCTGTCGCATGGCGAGAAGAGCTTCGAGCCGGGGCTGCTGGCGCAGGCCAACCGCGGCTATCTCTATGTCGACGAGGTCAACCTGCTGGAAGACCACATCGTCGACCTGCTCCTGGACGTTGCCGCCTCGGGCGAGAACGTGGTGGAGCGCGAGGGCCTGTCCGTGCGCCATCCCGCCCGCATCGTGCTGGTGGGCAGCGGCAACCCCGAAGAGGGCGAACTCCGCCCGCAGCTTCTGGACCGTTTCGGCCTCTCGGTGGAAGTGCGCACGCCGACCGAAGTCAAGACCTGGGTCGAGATCGTCAAGCGCCGCGACGCCTTCGAGCGCGACCCCGAAGGCTTCACCGCACTGTGGGAAAAGCAGGAAGACCAGACGCGCCGCCGCATCGTCAAGGCCCGCAAGCACTTGAACGAGGTCGAGGTGCCGGACTTCATTCTCGAGCGCGCCGCCACCCTGTGCATCCATCTCAAGACCGATGGCCTGCGCGGCCAGCTGACCCTGATGCGCGCCGCCCGCGCGTTGGCCGCCTTCGAGGGCGCCAAGCACGTCACCGACGATCACCTGAAGCGCATGGCTGCACCCTCGCTCCGCCATCGCCTGCGGCGCAACCCGCTGGACGAGACGGGCTCCACCACCCGCATCACCCGGGCGGTCACCGAGGTGTTCGGCGCGTGAGCGAGGCGGCTCTTGCCTGCGCGCTCTTGGCCCTCGACCCCGAGGGCCTGAAGGGCGCCATTGTGAAGGGCCCAGCCGACGGCTTTCTCGCATCACTCCGCCATCTCTCGCAGCGCAAAACCCACCGCATCCCGCCGCACATCGGCATGGACCGCCTGACGGGTTCGATCGACGTTGCCGCCACGCTCAAATCCGGCGCCCCCGTCCATGACAGGGGCCTGCTCGCCGAGTCCGATGGCTTTCTCCTGCTCACCTCCGCCGAGCGCCTGTCGCCCGACAAGGCGGCCCTCATCGCTGCCGCCATGGACCACGGCGCCGCCTTCACCGTCATCGCGCATGATGAAGGCATCGACGACGAGCGGGCACCCCTCATCCTCGCCGAGCGTGTCGCGTTCCTGCTCGACGTGAGTCGCTTCGAACCGCTCGACATCGACATCGCCGCGGCGCGCGCCCTCCTGCCGCGCGTCGAGATCGCCGATGCCATCACCGAAGGCCTGTGCCAGACGGCGCTGGCATTGGGCCTCTCCTCCATCCGCCCCGCCGTCATGGCGCTGCGTGCCGCGCGCGCGGCAGCGGCACTCGATGGCCGCGTGCAGGTGGATGAGGACGATGCGCGGCTTGCCGCAAGCCTCATCCTCGCGCCGCGCGCCGTCACTTACCCCGCACCACCGGAGGAAGAACCCGACCAGCCAGCCCCGCAGGATGCGCCAGACCCTGGCGAGGAGGATGGTTCCCCCATCCCGCAGGAACTGGCCGACCGCCTGCGTGAAGCGGTGAAGGCTTCGCTGCCGCCCGGCCTTCTCGCGGCACTGGAAAAGAACCTGCGCCAGCCCGGCTCCAAGGCCGGTGCCGGTGCCGTCTCGCAGAAGGCGGGCCTGCGGCGCGGCCGCCCGGCAGGAACGCGCCAGGGCGAACCGAAGAACGGCGCCCGCCTCGCCTTGATCGACACGCTGCGCGCCGCCGCGCCCTGGCAGCCGCTGCGCCGCCGCAGCAACCCCATTCGAAAGGGCGTGCAGGTCGAGAAGGCCGACTTCCGCATCCGCCGCTTCAAGGAGAAGCGCGAAACCACCGCCATCTTCGCGGTGGATGCCTCGGGCTCCGCCGCACTTCACCGCATGGCCGAGGCCAAGGGCGCCATCGAACTGCTGCTGGCGGACTGCTACGTGCGGCGTGACCGCACCGCGCTCATCGCCTTTCGCGGCAAGCAGGCGGAAGTCCTGCTGCCGCCCACTCGCTCGCTGCAGCGTGCAAAGAAGTCACTGGCTGATCTCCCCGGCGGTGGTGGCACACCGCTTGCGGCAGGGATCGAGCAGTCGATGCTGGTGGCGGATCAGGTGCGCCGCTCCGGCGGCATTCCGCTCGTCGTCTTCCTTACCGACGGCAAGGCCAACATCGCGCGCGACGGCACCGCCGACCGCGCCGTGGCGCTGCGTGATGCCGAAGCCGCCGCCAAGGCGCTCCGCCTTGCTGGTTTCAGGACGCTGATGATCGACCTCTCCGACACCCGCACCGGCCCCGCGGCCAAGCTGGCCGAAGCCATGGGAGCCGATTATCTGCCGCTGCCCCATGCGGATGCCTCGCGCATCTCGGCCTCCGTCAACGCGGCCATGAAGGCCGGGGCCTGACATGGGCTACTACCTCGACTGGGCGAAGGATGGCCGCGACTGGCCCAACCACGTGGCAAGCCGCTTCGTCGAGGCCGCCGGCATGCGCTGGCACGTGCAGGTGATGGGCGAAGGCCCTGCCCTGCTGCTGCTGCACGGCACCGGTGCCGCCACCCATTCCTGGCGCGACGTGATGCCGAAGCTTGCCGCCAACTACACCGTGGTGGCAGTGGACCTTCCCGGCCATGCCTTCACCCAGCCGCCGTCGAAGAACAGCCTGTCTCTCCCCGGCATGGCCGCCGCGGTCGCCAGCTTGCTCCGTGCACTGAACGTCAGTCCCGTCCGCGCCGTTGGCCACTCGGCCGGTGCCGCGGTTCTGGTGCGCATGGCGGTGGAGCGCCTCTTCGCTCCGCAAGACATCATCAGCTTCAACGGCGCCTTCTTTCCCGTCACCGGCGTGGCGGGCCAGTTCTTCTCGCCGCTCGCCAAGACCTTCGCCAACGCTACCCTCGTGCAGAAGCTCTTCGCGAAGATGGCCGACCGCAAGGCGGTGGAGCGCCTGCTGCGCGACACCGGTTCCAACATCGATGCAGAGGGCATCACGCTTTACCAGCAACTCTTCTCCAACGAAGGCCACATCGCCGGAACGCTGGGCATGATGGCCGCCTGGGACCTGCACTGGGTGCCCCAGGACCTGAAGAATCTGCCCGTGCCCATGACGCTCGTCTTCGCCTCGGGCGACCGCACCATCCCGCCCGCCCGCGCCGCCGAGGCGGCGAAGCTCGTCCCCCGCTCCAGCCTTATCGAAATCAAGGGCTTGGGCCACCTCGCCCACGAGGAGGACCCGACCGGTGCGGCCGCCATCGTCGCCGATCCGGCGTCCTTCGTGCTGCGGTAACGACGACAGTCCTCTCCCGCTGAAGACGCGGGAGAAGACCCTGCGCGCATCTTTCTTCTTCCCCCCTTGCCAAATCTCGACTGACGGTTTCTACTGTCAACCGATGTTTACAGACATCGACCATCCCCCGCCCCCTGCCGTAACGGCTGACCGGCGGCCCCATGCCGCCGTCATCGGCAGCGGCCTCGGCGGACTCGCGGCTGCCATCCGACTGGGCGCCAAGGGCTATCGCGTCAGTGTGTTCGAGAAGCTGGAGCAGCCCGGCGGTCGCGCCTCGGTGTTCCGGCAGGACGGCTTCACCTTCGATGCCGGCCCCACCATCATCACCGCACCCTTCATCCTCGATGAGCTCTGGTCGCTGGCCGGGGCCAAGTTCTCGGATGACGTGACGCTGAAGCCGCTCGATCCCTTCTACGACATCCGCTTCGACGATGGTACGGTGATGAGCTGCTGCGCCGACCCTGCCCGCATGCGCGAGGAAGTTCGCCGCATTTCGCCGAGTGACGTCGAAGGCTACGAGCGCTTCATGGCCGAGAGCGAGGCGATCTATCGCATCGGCTTCGAGCAGCTGGGCCACGTGCCCTTTGGCTCACCGCTCGACATGGTGAAAATCGCTCCCGATCTCCTCAAGCTGGGCGCCTGGCGCACCGTGCACCAGCATGTGGCGGCGCGCGTCAAGAGCCCGAAGATCAGGATGGCCCTCAGCTTCCATCCGCTGTTCATCGGCGGCAACCCGTTCAAGGTGACGGCCATCTACAGCATGATCGCCTATCTCGAGCGGCAATATGGCGTGCACTTCGCTGTCGGTGGCACCGGCGCGCTGGTGCGCGCCATGGTGAAGCTGCTGGAACGCCAGGGCGGCAGCATCCATCTCAACAGCGAAGTGGCCGAAATCACCTGCGAGGGCGCCCGCGCCACGGGCCTCCGCCTCGCTGATGGCCGCACCATCAAGACCGACATCGTCATCTCCAACGCCGAAACCGCCCACACCTATACGAAGCTGCTCGCCAAGGCCCCGCGCAAGCGCTGGTCGGATGCAAAGCTCGCCCGCGCGCGCTATTCCATGAGCCTTTTCGTCTGGTATTTCGGCACAAACCGTCAGTACCCGGATGTTCCGCACCACACCATCCTCATGGGCCCGCGCTACCGCGAGCTTCTGCACGACATTTTCGAGAAGAAGATCCTCGCCAAGGACTTCAGCCTCTACCTGCACCGCCCCACCGCCTCGGACCCGACCCTGGCGCCGCCCGGCTGCGATGCCTTCTATGTGCTCTCCCCCGTGCCGCATCAGGATTCAGGGATCGACTGGACCACCCGCGCCGCCGCCTACAAGGCGGCCATCGCCGAACACCTTGACCGCACCATGATGCCCGGCTTCCGCGAGCACATCGTCACCGAGAAGCTGATCACGCCCATCGACTTCGAAAACCGACTCTCCTCCGCCAAGGGTGCGGCCTTCGGGCTGGAACCCACGCTGCTCCAAAGCGCCTGGTTCCGCCCCAACAACCGCTCGGAGGACATCGAGAACCTGTTCATCGTCGGCGCCGGCACCCATCCGGGTGCGGGTGTTCCCGGCGTCGTCTCATCCGCAAGAATCCTCGATACAGTGGTGCCTGATGCGTCCGCCTTCGCCTGATCGCTCGCTCGTCTCGCCCGCCGATCTCGCCCAGTGCCGGCAGATGATCCGCGACGGGTCGAAGACCTTCTACACTGCCTCTCTGCTGCTGCCGCAGCGCGTCTGCGATGCCTCGCGCGCGCTCTATGGCTTCTGCCGCGTGGCGGATGACCTGGTGGATGGCTCGACCGACAGCCGTGCCGCCGTCGACACGCTGCTCTCCCGCCTCGACCGCATCTACCAAGGCACGCCTGATGACGAACCCGCCGACCGCGCCTTCGCTGACGTGGCGATGCGCTTCGCCATCCCGCGTGAAATTCCCGAAGCCCTGATCGAGGGCTTCGCCTGGGATGCCGCGGGCCGCCGCTACCAGACGCTCAGCGATCTTCACGCCTATGCCGTGCGCGTTGCCGGCACCGTGGGCGCCATGATGTCGCTCGTCATGCAGGTGCGTGACCCTGCGGCCATCGCACGCGCCTGCGATCTCGGCGTTGCCATGCAGCTCACCAACATCGCGCGAGACGTGGGCGAGGATGCCCGCAACGGGCGCATCTATTTGCCGCTGGACTGGATGGCGCAGGCCGGCCTTGATGCTGACGGCTTCATCGCCTCCCCGCGACCATCACCGGCGCTCTCCGGCGTTCTCCGGCACCTGCTGGCCGAGGCTGACCGGCTCTATGTTGAAAGCCTCTCCGGCATCGCCGTTCTGCCCGCTGCCTGCCGCCCGTCCATTCATGCCGCGCGCCTGCTTTATGCCGAGATTGGCCGCGCCGTAGAGAAGAACGGACATGACAGCGTCACCCGGCGTGCTGTTGTTCCCACCCCGCGCAAGCTCGCCCTCCTCGCCCAGGCCGTGACCGCGTCACTGCAATCCGCCCCCACCTCGACCGCGCCCGCCATCGCCTCCGCGCAATTCCTCATCGATGCCGTCGCCACCGCCGGGCAACCCATCCACCCGCCCCGCACGCTCGACGAACGCGCCAAGTGGCTCACCGAACTCTTCATCCGGCTGGAAAAGCAGGGCCCATGAGCAGCGGCGCCATCGCCTTCGCCGAACTGGCGCTGGTCGCCGGACTTGTCCTCGGCTGGGGCTTCTGGGAACTGTGGAAGCTGAAAAGGGACAGGAAGAAATGATCAATTTCCGCCTGTCCACTCCCTTGGTAGCTGTGTTAACGTCCCTTTATGAAGGTATCGGAGGTTCTATTCTCGGAGAAAACGGCTATCGGCGCCACTAACTGGACTGGAGAGAAAATTCGCACAAAGGATTTCCCTCTGAACAGGGGACGGTTTCCCCTAACGAAACGGTGGCGATGGAGGCTTGAGAGGTTTGAGGCGCTCAGAAGACAATTTCGTCTGCTGATCGCTTATCACATAACTGTTCCCGAGTTCCTCGCAGTATTAGGAGAGGAAGTGGCTGGCGATTGCCGAGTAATCGCGTCTTTAGAATATCATCGGAGCCATCCCGGCTGGCACGTTCACTCGAGTTGCGAACATTGCGAACTGTTGCCAATCGGGCAGAGTCGGCCCCCAGCCTTCAAGCGGATTCCTAGAAGTATGGTGTATCACCGGAACGTTGACTTTCTGCCTGCCAATCTTGGAATGACAGACACAAGCGCCGATGATATCGCAATGGACTTCTTTCATCTTGACGGTACAGGGGATCTCTTTTCCCGACAATCGCTGCCATGGTAGGACTTAAGAAGGCGATTTGCGATGTGTTCTGCTCAGAGACACAGATTTCTGAGTTCGAAGGGGGATTCGCAGTTGGCACTCCTTACACGGGCAAGGACGGTGATAGAATTGGGCTATACATAGTTGGATCTAAGGGAGGTCCATACAGGGTCATCGACAACGCACTGACCGTTTCTTTCCTAGAGGCTGCGGGAGCCACACTCGACAACGAAAGCCGCCGGAGTGCATTTTCTGGATTGCTCAATCAGTATGGCGCCCACTACGATGAGGAGGCCGGTGAGCTTTACATGGATGAAGTCGCTGAGGACCGACTCCCTCGTGCTGTTCTCGATTTTTCCGCGATGTTGCTTAGGATCTGCGACCTGGAGTGGATGTCTAAGGAGCGCACCAGAAGCACCTTCAAGGATGATGTTCGAAAACTTCTGCATCAGGAGCTTGATGAGAAAGTCCGGATCACGGAGAACGAAGCTATATCGGAAAACTTCGTCGACATTATTCCTGACATGGCGTTCTTTCCGGTCGACAGAGAACCGATCGCCCTCTTTCTTATCTCGGACGATTCGAGATTGTGGCAAGCAATTCATATGAAGATGGTCGCATACCATGAAAAGCGCTTAGACATTCTTGTAGTGGCGCTTCTTGAGCGAGAGTCAGCAGTATCGCACCGAGTTCGAATCCAAGCTGATAACCGGCTAGATAGCATCCCCCGGTACGGGGACGAAAAGGATGCAGCAATTTCGAGAATTGTGAGAGTCGTGACTTCGTCACCTAGACCCGTTCACTAGCTGTCACCCCCGTCTCGGCATCCTGAACGGCAGCATCATCTGCACCACCGGATTGCGGAAGCGCTTGAGCGACAGGCTCTCGTGGAAGGCATCTGCGCTCCCCTCCTCCGTCTCCACCTTCAGCAGGGTGCGGGAATAGAATGGCGAGTCCTCAAACAGTGACACAGTTTCGAAGGGTCGCTCCGCCCGCATGTGCCGCGCCATGCGCCAAAAGGTCGTCGTCATGTCGCGGCGCGGCGGCACCGGCATTTCCCTGACATTTCCTTCCGCGCCAATATGCAGCGCGAAGGCGGAGTTCGAACCATCCCGCAGCACCGTGTCATAGACGATGGCCGCGCCATCCTTCATCGCCGCGCGCGACCACACCCAGCTTTCGAAGCTGTCCTCCAGCGGAACCGCCCCCCAGTTCGAGTCGTGATAGCCGATGCCGGACCAGCGCAAGCCCGGCTTTTCGAAGTCCACGTCGATACGAGAAAATGGTGCCACCGGCCGCCACACATGCAGCCCTTCCGCGTCGAGCCGCACCTCATGCGCGCAGATCGCCGACGGCGTGAGCCGCACCTGGCCCCTCAGTCGCGACGGAATCGGCACCGTCACCTCGTCGACGTCGATGACCAGCGTGCCATCCTCCCAGCGCATGCTGCTCGGCCCGATGGTGAAGCGCGTGGGCTCGCGCGTGATCCAGCGCTTGCCGCGCTCCGTCATGCTCCAGCGGTGTCCGCCATCGCCATAGAGCGCCACATTCAGCGCGCAGAAATTCTCAGGCTCGCCCGCGCCCTTGCGCCGCGCCCGCGCGTAATAGGGCGAGAACACGCTGCCCACGAAGCCGATGATGGTGAGGCCGTGGCGGCCATCATCGCTCAGGCCGTCGAGATACCACCAACGGTAGCCGCCTTGTGGGACCGTCTCGTCGAAGCCCGCCACGCCATCAGGCTTTCCACCGCCAGACGGCCGGAGAGCATTGCCATCGGCACGCCCGGCCCCGGGTGCACGCTGCCCCCCGTCAGGTAAAGTCCCTCCACCGCCGTGCGCGCCGCGGGCCGCTGAAATGATGCCATCCATCCGTGTGAGGCCCTCCCGTAAAGCGCACCGCCCGTGGCCGGAAACAGGCTCTCGAAGCGGGCGGGGTCGGTGATGATCGTGCTCTCGGGCTTGAAGTCAACATCAAGCCCGCATTGCTTGAGTTTCGCGCGCATGGCGCGCTCCACCTGTTCATGCGGTTGCGGTGCAAAATCCCCGTTGGCAGGCGAATTCACAAGCAGCAGCAGCCGTTCCGGACCGCCCGCATGCCCGTCCCGGTCCTGAGCGCAGACATAGACGGTGGGCTCGTGCGGATAGCCGCTCGTCAGTGTACGGAATTCCTGCGCGTAGTCGCGCGAGAAGAACACATTGTGCCGCGACAGCGGAAAGCCGGAGGTCTCCGCCACTGCCGCCCAGGTGATCGCCGAAAGCGAACGCTGCTTCGGCTGGATGGGAGCGACCGCGCGCTTCACCGAAGCGCCAAGCAATCCTGCAGCCACCGCTTGCGAATCGGCATTGAGGATCACCGCCGCGCAGTCGAATCGCTCCTGCGCCGTGCTCACCGCGCAAACGCGCCCGCCATCCGTCGCGATCTCCGTCACGGCCTCGCCATAGCGGAAGGTGACGCCCTTGCGCCGGGCGAGGGCTTCGAGCGCCAGCGCCAGCTCGTGCATACCGCCCTTCACCGTCCACACGCCTGCCTGCTCCACATGTGCAACCAGCATCAGCGTGGCGGGCGCAAGGAAGGGCGATGAGCCGCAATAGGTGGCATAGCGGCCGAACAATTGCTGCAGGCGCGGATCGCGGAAGTGCCGCCCCAGCCCCTTCCACATCGTCTCGAATGGGTTGATGCGCGCCATCGCGGCCATGCCGCCCAAGCCATTGCTCATCGCCAGCGACACCGGATTGGGTCGCTGTGACCGCAGGAAGGGCTTTTCCAGCGTCTGGTAGATGCGCTTCGCCTCGGCGCTGAAGTCTCGGAAGCGCTGTGCCTCCGCCGCGCCCGCGAATGCGCCGATGGCATCGGCCGATGCCGCGAGATCGGCATGAAGGTCCAGCCGCTCCGAGTCGCTCCAGGCATGCCGCGCCAGGGTGGACAGCGGTTCCAGCGTCACGTGATCGGAAATCGAGGCCCCGGCCTCGTCGAACAGCTGCTCCAGCACCCAGCGCATGGTGAGGACAGTGGGGCCGGCGTCGATTCCACGGCCCGCCACGTCGAGCCGCCGCATCTTGCCGCCCGGCGCCTGCTGGCGCTCGATCACCAGCACCTCCTCCCCCCGCGCGGCGAGGCTCAGGGCGGCGGCAAGGCCCCCCATTCCGGCCCCGATGATGACGATGCGATCCCGTGACATGTGGGTCCCGTTGGTGTTCCGCGGCTTCCCTGTTGCGGAGCTGCGATTACTATGTCAATGTTACCTTACAGTCGCAAGTGACGTTTCTTTCTGACGGCTTCGGGAGACACCCCATGGACATTGGACTCCGCCTCGAACAGGAACTCGAACAGGCCGTGGCGCATGCCGCGGCAGACGATTGCCCACCCCTTCTGGCGCAGGCCCTGCGCCATTCCGTGTTTCCGGGCGGCGCCCGAATCCGCCCCCGGCTGGTGCTGGCGGTGAGCAACGCCTGCGCATCCAGAACGTCTCCGACAGCATCGCAAAGCGCAACGGCGGCAATCACTTTTGCATCCGCAGTGGAAATCCTGCATTGCGCCTCGCTGGTGCATGACGACCTTCCCTGCTTTGACAACTCTGCGTTGCGGCGCGGCAAGCCCTCGGTTCACGCGGCGTTTGGCGAGCGGCTGGCGGTGCTGGCGGGTGATGCGCTGATCGTGCTGGGGTTTGAATGGCTGGCGCTCCGCGCCACGGAGCGGCTGGCGCCGCTGACCGGCATTCTGGCGCGCTGTGTCGGCGGGCCGTCCGGCATTTGCGCGGGCCAAGCGTGGGAATGTGAGCAGACAATCGATATCGTCCGCTACCAGCGGGCCAAGACGGGTGCCCTCTTCGCGGCCTGCACCATGGGTGGTGCGGCGGCGCAAGGGTATGAACCCTTCGCCTGGCAGAAGCTGGGCTTCGCCATTGGCGAGGCCTTCCAGGTGGCGGATGACCTGCGCGACGTGGCGGGTTCGGCTGAAAAGCTGGGCAAGCCGGTGCACCAGGACGAGGCCAATCACGCGCCGAATTTCGTTGCAGAACTAGGCTTTGACGGTGCCATGGCACACTTCGAGGAGCTCCTCGAGGCGGCCCGCAATGCCATTCCGGACTGCCCGGGGCGCGAGGCGCTGGCCCAGCAGATCGAGGGCGTGTCGCGCAGCCTCGTCACCGGCCTGTCGGCGCGCAGCACTGTCGCTGCGTGAGATGAGCCTTCTGGGACGTGCCTTGGACCAGTGGCGGAGCGTCCGCAACGGCCTTCTCTCCTCGCCCCGCTTCCAGAAATTTGCCGTGGATTTTCCGCTGTTTAGGCCCATCAGCCGCAGCCGGTCACGGCAGCTGTTCGACCTTCTCGCCGGCTTCACCTACAGCCAGGTGCTCTACTGCACCGTCAAGCTCGGGCTGATCGAGATGCTGGAGGGCCAGCCGCTCTCCACCGAAGGCATAGCGGCGCGCATCGGCTGGCCGGCGGACCGCACGGAGCGCCTGCTCAAGGCCGCGATTTCGCTCAAGATTCTGGAGCGCACCAGCACCGGCGAGGTCACCCTCGGCATCCATGGCGCGGCACTGGCCGGCAACCCGTGGATCGCCCGCTTCATCACCCACCACAGCCTGCTCTATGCCGACCTGGCTGACCCCATCGGCGTGCTGTCAGGCGCCAAAAAAGACAACCAGCTCAAGGACTTCTGGAGTTACGGAGATCAACGCAACGCGGCCGACTACACTGCCCTGATGGCCGCCTCGCAAGAGGCGGTGGCAGCTGAGATCCTCGCCTCCTACGATTTCAGCAAGCACTGCCACCTGATCGACATCGGCGGTTCCAACGGCACCTTCCTGAAGGCCGCAGCGCAACGTTATCCACAGCTCGAACTCTCGTTGTTCGACCTTCCCAAAGTGGCTGAGATTGCCCGCACAAACCTCGGGAATCGCTTTGAAATCCATGATGGCAGCTTCCTCGATGACGAACTGCCGAAGGGCCCGGACGTGGCCACCCTCATCCGCATCGCGCATGACCATGACGACGCCTCGGTGAAGACCTTGCTCGCCGCCGTGGCCCGCATGCTGCCGCCCGGCGGCACGCTGATTCTGGCCGAACCCCTCTCCGGCCTCGCCGCCACCGCCCCCGTGGCCGACGCCTATTTCGGCCTCTACTTCGCGGCCATGGGCCAGGGCCGCACCCGCAACCCTGACGAGATTCGGCGCATGGCGAAGGACGCCGGATTCGCGTCGGTCGAGGTTGTCGCAACACGCAATCCGGTTGTTTCCGGGATGCTGCGGTTGACCATGCCGTAGCCCAAACGGGCATCCGAATGGTGCAGCCGGCGGATGCTTTTCAGATGCTTTTTGGATGCGGCCCGATGCGATCTGGATGCCACCTGGCACATGGTGGATGACGTCCAAAAACGCCTACGAGGAACGGCAGCCCCACCTCTTGCCTTCCCCACGACAGGCCGGGGATAGCCCCCGACCTCTTGCCCGGTCAGCGCTTCAAAGCCATCCCTGAAAGTGTCCAGCCAGCCTGCCTCATATTCTGTATCTCTCTATTGACACATGAAAGTGTAAGAGTAAGCTGACAGTTAAGGAGTCTATGTGCCAGCCCTGCGGGTCTGGACGGGTTCCCGGGGAGACCGAGGATGGAAACGGTCGCTGTCGTTCTGGAAAAGCCAGGCCAACTGGCACTCAGGACGGTGACATTGCAGGAACCGATGGCGGACGACTTGGTCGTTGACGCTGTGTGGAGCGGCATTTCCTCCGGCACCGAACGCCTGCTGTGGGCCGACCGCATGCCGAATTTCCCCGGAATGGGCTATCCGCTGGTGCCCGGCTACGAGACCGTGGCGCGCGTTTCCCAAGCCACTGCAGGATTTTCCGAGGGCGACCTAGTCTTCGTGCCCGGCGCCAATTGCTACAAGGATGTGAAGGGCCTGTTCGGCGGCGCTGCAAAGCGCATCGTGCTGCCGGCCGCCCGTGCGGTAAAGCTCGATGGCATCGCCGACGAGGAGGGAATTCTTATCGCGCTCGCAGCCACCGCACACCACGCCGTGGCCCACGCCCTGCCCCAGCTGATCGTCGGCCATGGGCTGCTCGGCCGACTCATCGCGCGCGTCACGCTGGCTCTCGGCGGTGAAGCACCCACCGTCATCGAAACACAAGCCGCGCGCCATGATGGCGCTGCGGGCTACACGGTCATCACACCCGAGCAGGACACGCGCCGCGACTACGCGACGATCTGCGATGCCTCCGGCGCTGCGGGCCTTCTTGACACGATCATTCCGAAACTCCGCAAGCAGGGCGAGATCACGCTCGCGGGCTTCTATGAAGAGCCCCTCTCCTTCACCTTCCCGCCCGCCTTCATGCGCGAGGCGAGGCTTGGCATCGCGGCAGAATTCACCATGGCAGACATGCAGGCCGTCAAGGCGCTGGTGGCCGACCGCCGTCTCAGCCTCTCCGGCCTCATCAGCCACCACGCATCGGCATCAACCGCCGCTGAAGCTTACGAACAGGCATTCACCGACCCAAACTGCATCAAGATGGCCCTCGACTGGAGCGCATTCGCATGAACAGCATCGACCTCAACATGGAAGTAGACGCTGCTCCGAAGAAGGAGACGCAGATCATCGCCATCTACGGCAAGGGCGGCATTGGCAAGAGCTTCACGCTCGCCAACCTCTCCTACATGATGGCACAGCAGGGCAAGCGCGTGCTGCTCATCGGCTGCGACCCGAAGAGCGACACGACCTCGCTTCTGTTCGGTGGCAAGGCCTGCCCCACCATCATCGAGACCTCGGCCAAGAAGAAGCTCGCCGGCGAAGAGGTGAAGATCGGCGACGTGTGCTTCAAGCGCGACGGCGTCTTCGCCATGGAACTGGGCGGCCCGGAAGTGGGCCGCGGCTGCGGCGGACGCGGCATCATCCATGGCTTCGAGCTCCTCGAGAAGCTGGGCTTCCATGAATGGGGTTTCGACTACGTGCTGCTCGACTTCCTGGGCGACGTCGTCTGCGGCGGCTTCGGCCTGCCGATCGCACGCGACATGTGCCAGAAGGTAATCATCGTCGGCTCGAACGACCTGCAGTCGCTCTACGTGGCCAACAACGTGTGCTCGGCGGTGGAGTATTTCCGCAAGCTGGGCGGCAATGTGGGTGTCGCCGGCATCGTCATCAACAAGGATGACGGCACCGGCGAGGCCGCGGCCTTTGCCGAGAAGGTGGGCATTCCCGTGCTCTCCGCCATCCCGGCCAACGAGGACATCCGGCGCAAGAGCGCCAATTACGAAATCATCGGCCGCCCGGGCGGCGAATGGGGCGCGATGTTCGCCGAACTCGCCGAGAACGTGGCCACCGCCCCGCCCATGCGCCCCACGCCGCTGGACCAGGACGGCCTGCTCGGCCTGTTCTCGGGCGACACGGTGGGCCGCAACGTGGTGCTGGAGCCCGCCTCGCTTGAGGACATGTGCGGCGGCACGCTGATCGTGAAGCCGTCCCTCGAAGTCATCTACGACGCGGTGTAAGGCACATGGCAACCACCCTCATCGACAGGACGAGACCCGGAACGGAACCGACGCCCAAGGCGGCGGATGCTGCCGGCGTGTCCTGCCATGCAGGCAAGGAAGAACTGACCAAGGCTGCAGCCGCTGCGGGCAAGAGCGAGATCCTCGATCAATACGCCCGTGACTATGCCCTGGGCCCGCATGACCAGCCGCAGAGCATGTGCCCCGCCTTCGGCTCGCTTCGCGTCGGGCTTCGCATGCGCCGCACCGCAACGATCCTCTCGGGCTCGGCCTGCTGCGTCTATGGCCTGACCTTCACCTCGCACTTCTATGGCGCGCGCCGCAGCGTGGGCTATGTGCCCTTCAATTCCGAAACACTCGTCACCGGCAAGCTGTTCGAGGACATCCGCGAGGCGGTATTCAACCTCGCGAAGCCTGAAGACTACGACACCATCGTCATCACCAATCTCTGCGTTCCCACCGCTTCCGGCGTTCCGCTGCAATTGCTGCCGAAGGAGATCAACGGGGTGCGCATCATCGGCATCGACGTGCCGGGCTTCGGCGTGCCCACCCATGCGGAAGCCAAGGACGTGCTGTCGGGCGCCATGCTGCGCTACGCAGCCGAGGAAATCCGCCAGGGCCCGGTTGCAGCACCTCGCACCGCGCGCGGCGCCCTGCCGACGGTGACGCTGCTGGGCGAAATGTTCCCGGTCGATCCCGTCTCGATTGGCCGCATGCTGGAGCCGATGGGGCTTGCCGCAGGCCCGGTTGTTCCGGTGCGCGAATGGCGCGAGCTGTTCTCGGCTTTCGATTGTGCCGCCGTGGCAGCCATCCACCCCTTCTACACAGCCTCGATCCGCGAGTTCGAATCAGCAGGCCGCAGCGTCGTCGGCTCGGCACCCGTCGGCCATGACGGCACCGCCGCCTGGCTCGCCGCCATTGGTGACGCCTGCAACGTGGCACCCGCCAAGGTGGCCGCAGCACAGAACGCCATTCTCCCCGCCATCAAGGGTGCGCTTGCCGCAAAGCCCATCAAGGGCCGCATCACTGTCTCGGGCTATGAAGGATCCGAACTTCTGGTGGCCCGCCTCTTGATCGAAAGCGGCGCTGAAGTTCCTTACGTCGGCACCGCCTGCCCGAAGACGCGCTGGTCGGACGCCGACCGTGAGTGGCTGGAGGCGCGCGGCGTCACCATCCAGTTCCGCGCCTCGCTGGAGCAGGACATCGCGGCGATGAAGGACGTGAAGCCCGACCTCGCCATCGGCACCACGCCGGTGGTGCAGAAGGCCAAGTCCATGTCGATCCCGTCGCTCTACTTCACCAACCTGATTTCGGCGCGGCCCTTGATGGGCCCTGCCGGTGCGGGCTCGCTCGCGCAAGTGATCAACGCAGCACTCGCCAACAAGGCCCGCTTCGACACCATGACCGATTTCTTCGAGGGCGTGGGCGAAGGCCATGCGGCGGGTGTCTGGGAAGACGTGCCGGTCGACCGCCCGGAGTTCCGCAAGAAATACGCCGGCATGCTGGCCGCCAAGGCCAAGTCGGAAGAGGCGGTGGGCACATGACAACCATCGCCAGAGTACAGGTGACGCCATGTTCGTGATCGATCACGACCGCGCAGGCGGATATTGGGGTGCCGTCTACGTCTTCACCGCGATCAAGGGATTGCAGGTGATCATTGATGGCCCGGTCGGCTGCGAGAACCTGCCGGTCACCTCCGTTCTGCATTACACTGACGCGCTTCCCCCGCATGAGCTGCCGATCGTCGTCACCGGCCTCTCGGAGGAAGAGCTCGGCCAGCACGGCACCGAAGGCGCCATGCGCCGCGCCCACAAGACGCTGGACCCCACCATGCCGAGCGTCGTCGTCACCGGCTCCATCGCCGAGATGATCGGCGGCGGTGTGACGCCGCAGGGCACTGGCATCCAGCGCTTCCTGCCGCGCACCATCGACGAGGACCAGTGGCAATCCGCCGACCGCGCGCTGAACTGGCTGTGGACGGAATTCGGCATCAAGAAGAAGCAGGTTCCTTCCGCCAAGCCGCGCAAGGAAGGCGAAAAGCCCCGCGTCAACATCATCGGCACCATTTACGGCACCTTCAACTCGGCCTCCGACCTCGCCGAGATCCGCCGCCTCGTCGAAGGCATCGGTGCGGAAGTGAACATGGCCTTCCCACTCGGCAGCCACCTGGCTGACGTGCCCAAGCTCGCCAATGCCGAAGCCAACATCTGCATGTATCGCGAATTCGGCCGCAAGCTGTGCGAAGCGCTTGACCGGCCCTACCTGCAGGCGCCGATCGGGCTGCATTCCACCACCAAGTTCCTGCGCAAGCTGGGCGAGATCCTGGGGCTTGACCCCGAGCCCTTCATCGCGCGCGAGAAGCACACCACCATCAAGCCGCTGTGGGACCTGTGGCGCTCCGTCACGCAGGACTTCTTCGGCACCGCCAGCTTCGGCGTCGTCGCCAGCGAGACCTATGCCCGCGGGCTGCAGAACTTCCTCGAGGAAGAGATGGGCCTTCCCTGCAACTTCGCCGTCTCGCGCAAGTCCGGCGAGAAGACCGACAACGCAGCGATCCGCTCCCTGATCAAGGAGAAGACGCCGCTCATCCTGTTCGGCAGCTACAACGAGCGCATGTATCTGGCGGAGGCCGGCGGCCGGGGCATGTATATCCCCGCCTCCTTCCCCGGCGCCATCATCCGCCGCCACACCGGCACGCCCTTCATGGGCTATGCGGGCGCCACCTACCTCATCCAGGAAGTGTGCAACGCGCTGTTCGATGCGCTGTTCAACATCCTGCCGCTCGGCCCCGACATGGACAAGGTCGAGGCGACGCCCGCAAGGCGCGAACAGGACATCGCCTGGGACGCCGATGCCAAGTCCTTCCTTGATGAATGGCTGGAGCGCCAGCCGGTGCTCGTCAGGATTTCCGCGGCCAAGCGGCTGCGCGACGGGGCCGAGGCCCATGCGCGCAAGCAGGGGTCCGCCACTGTCGCCGAAGAAAACGTCCGTTCTGCAACCCGGGAGCTCGCGTGATGGCGAAGTTCTCATCCCCCTTTACGACTGACATCGGGAGTTAACAGCATGTCGATGATCAATGCCCACCGCCAGGAAGATTCGAAGCTCGAGTTCAGCCTCCTCATGTGGCTGGCCTTCGGAGTCTTCTTCGTGGCGATTGCCATCACGAGGCTGATGCCCCGCTCGATGCGCCCGCGCGTCGGCGGCCATGACGACGGAAAGTCGATCTTCGCCGCCGCCAAGGCGGCAACCTACAACTCCATTCCCTTCGCCTTCATGTGAGCGAAGGACCAGCCATTCGCCCTGCCCTTCGGGGCAGGCGGATACGCCGAAGGCTCTCCACCAGCCACAGGCAACCGGGCCGCGCGGTCACTCAGCGGTAACGGGCCCTGCAGAAGGGGCCTCATGACGGAGGTCAGAAATGGCCGATAACAGAGGGTCAAGCCCGTCGGGCATGACCGAAGCCGAAGCCAAGGAATTCCATGGCATGTTCGTCACGAGCTTCATTGCCTTCACGCTGGTGGCGATCGTCGCCCACTTCCTGGCGTGGCAGTGGCGCCCGTGGATCCCTGGACCCAATGGCTATGAAAGCACCGACCTGAGCCCGCTTCTCGGCACGCTCACGTCGATGTTCACCTAAGGAGGATCGGATATGTGGCGCATGTGGCTGTTGTTCGATCCGCGCAGGACTTTGGTGGCGATGGCCACCTTCCTGTTCGTTCTTGCTCTCGTCATCCACTTCATCCTGCTGTCGACAGACCGGTTCAACTGGCTGGAAGGCGGCGTGGCGAAGAAGGCCGCGAGCCTGGACGTGACGATCAGCGAGATGGTCGGCTGAGGCCGTCCATCCCGCAGCTCTTGTGGACGGAACGTGCCTTCGATGTCGCGTTCCGTCCACACACCACCCTGAACGAAAGGCCGGCTTGAGCCGGCAGGAGTGACCACCATGGCCATGCTGAGCTTCGAGAAGAAATATCGCGTCCGCGGCGGAACGCTGATCGGCGGCGACCTGTTCGATTTCTGGGTCGGCCCCTTCTACGTGGGCTTCTTCGGCGTGCTCACGGCCTTCTTCGCATCGATCGGAACCGCCCTCATCGTCTATGGCGCGGCGATCGGCGGCACATGGAACCTCTGGCAAATCAACATCGCACCGCCGGACTTGAGCTATGGCCTGGCGCTGGCGCCCCTCAAGCAGGGCGGCCTCTGGCAGATCATCACCTTCTGCGCCACCGGGGCCTTCGTGTCCTGGGCGCTGCGCGAGGTCGAGATCTGCCGCAAGCTCGGCATCGGGCTGCATGTGCCCATCGCCTTCGGCTTCGCCATCTTCGCCTATGTGACCCTCGAGATCATCCGCCCCTTGCTGCTGGGCGCCTGGGGCCACGGCTTCCCCTATGGCATCATCAGCCACTTGGACTGGGTGTCGAACGTTGGCTACCAGTACCTGCACTTCCACTACAATCCGGCGCACATGATCGCCATCACGCTGTTCTTCACCTGCACGCTGGCGCTGGCGATGCATGGCGGCCTGGTGCTCTCGGCCACCAATCCGCTCAAGGGCGAAACGGTGAAGACCGCCGAGCACGAGAACAGCTTCTTCCGCGATCACATCGGCTACTCGATCGGCACGCTGGGCATCCATCGCTTGGGCCTGTTCCTGGCGCTTGGTGCGGTGTTCTTCAGCGCCGTCTGCATCGTGATCTCGGGCCCGTTCTGGACCCGCGGCTGGCCTGAATGGTGGAACTGGTGGCTCGACCTGCCGATCTGGTCTTGAGCGCGGAGGACATGACATGATGATGATCGAATACCAGAATATCTTCACCCGCGTTCAGGTTCACGGACCAGACGATCTGGGCGTGCCCATGAAGCCCGGCAACTGGCCGCGCGAAAAGGGCATCACCACCAACTACCTGCTCGGCATCATCGGCGACGCGCAGCTGGGCCCCATCTATCTCGGCGGGCTGGGCATCATGTCCCTGCTCTGCGGCTTCATCGCCATCGAGATCATCGGGCTCAACATGCTGGCCTCGGTGAACTGGAACCCGATCCAGTTCGTCAGGCAATTATTCTGGCTCGGACTCGAGCCGCCGCCGGCCAAGTATGGCCTGTCGCTGGCGCCCCTGCGCGAAGGCGGCTGGTGGCAGATGGCGGGCTTCTTCCTCACCGCTTCCATCCTGCTGTGGTGGCTCAGGACATACCGCCGCGCCCGCGCACTCGGCATGGGAACCCACATCGCCTGGGCCTTCGCCGCGGCGATCTGGCTCTACCTGGTGCTGGGCTTCATCCGGCCGCTGCTGATGGGCAGCTTCGAGGAGGCCGTGCCCTTCGGCATCTTCCCCCACCTCGACTGGACGGCGGCCTTCTCGATCCGCTACGGCAACCTCTTCTACAACCCCTTCCACATGCTCTCGATCGCCTTCCTCTACGGCTCAGCGCTGCTGTTCGCCATGCATGGCGCCACCATCCTCGCCGTCTCGCGGCTGGGCGGTGAGCGCGAGATCGAGCAGATCATCGACCGCGGCACGGCCTCTGAGCGCGCCGCCCTGTTCTGGCGCTGGACCATGGGTTTCAACGCCACGATGGAGTCGATCCACCGCTGGGCGTGGTGGTTCGCGGTGCTGTGCCCGCTCGTCGGCGGCATCGGCATCCTGCTCACCGGCACGGTGGTGGACAACTGGTACCTGTGGGGCGTGAAGCACGGGGTCACGCCCATGTATCCGCTCGACCTGACGGCGCCCGTCATCGACCCGGCGACGGCGCAATAGGAGACGGCTGATCATGAAACTCTCGGCAACCACCCTCACCGCCTCGCTCCTCGTCAGCGTCATCGCTGTCCTTCTGGCAATCCCCATGATGCTGCAGTGGGAACGTCCACCGATGGACTCCACCCAGCTCGGCTTCCGCGGCCTGGGCATGGAGCAGATCACCAACCCGCGCATCGCCGAGACGCTGAAGGCGCTCAACACCCTGCCGGTGCCCGACGACCCGGTGGAGAACGACGGCGTGCTCGTCAAGAACGACACCGAGAACTACAAGAACGTGCAGGTGCTGGGCGACCTCGACACCGCGCAGTTCGTGCGCCTGATGAACGCCATCTCGACCTGGGTGGCCCCGCAGGAAGGCGACAACGCCGGCTGCGCCTATTGCCACAACCTCGAGAACATGGCTTCGGACGAGGTCTACACCAAGGTCGTCGCGCGGCGCATGATCCAGATGACGCGCGCCATCAACACCCAATACAAGAGCCACGTCGCCGAAACCGGCGTCACCTGCTACACCTGCCACCGCGGCAATGCCGTGCCGGCCAATGTCTGGGCCACCAACCCGGGGCCGAAGCAGGCGGGCGGAATGGCTGCGAGCCGCGACGGCCAGAACCTAGCGGGCCAGCCGGTGCCGGCCTATGCCTCGCTGCCCTATGATCCCTTCACCACGTTGCTCAACACGCCGGCCGACAGCATCCGCGTGGTCGCCACCACGCCGCTGCCGGGCGGCACCGGTGCCAGCATCCGGGCGACGGAGAAGACCTATTCCCTGATGATGCACATGTCGACGGGGCTCGGCGTCAACTGCACCTTCTGCCACAACTCCCGCCAGTTCTCGAGCTGGGAGGAAAGCCGCCCGCAGCGCGTGACGGCCTGGCATGGCATCGAGATGGTGCGCGACGTCAACGGCAGCTACATGACGCCGCTGACCGACGTGTTCCCGGCCAACCGCAAGGGCCCGATGGGCGACGTGCTGAAGGCGAACTGCGCCACCTGCCACAACGGTGTGAACAAGCCGCTCTATGGCTTCTCCATGGCCAAGAGCTACCCCGAACTCTCGGTTCCCAATCCATGAGGACCGCGAGCAAACCGAACCTTGTCGTTGATGAAATGACGGGAAACCTGCGTGCGGGTCCAGCACGAAACCAACCTCAGTCTGGAGGATAGCAGAATGGACGATCCGAACAGGGTGTGGCCCACCGGCCTCACCATCAGGGAATCAGAAGAGCTGCACAAGCACGTCATCGATGGCGCGAGGGTGTTCTTCGTGATCGCCCTCTTCGCTCACTTGCTGGCGTATATCTACTCGCCGTGGCTGCACTAGGAGGAACATGACATGAACCAAGGTAGAATCTGGTGTGTCGTGAACCCGACAGTGGGCCTGCCGCTGTTCATCGGCGGCGTGGCGGTGACGTCTCTTGTGGTCCATGCGTCAGTGATGACGCACACCGCCTGGGTGTCCAACTTCTGGAACGGCGGCGCGGCCAAGACAGCCGCCGTCGACACCAACATCGCGCCCGTGGCGTCCAACGTTATGAAGACGGCTGACGGCTACGTCATCACCGTCAACGTGACGCCCGGTGCCTCGTCGCTGGACGGCGCGGAACTGGCCGCGAAGTAGGTGGCCGGGTCGTTCCGCAAGGGACGGCAACGACAGCGCGGGAGGTGCGTGGGCCCGAGGGGCCTGCACTCCTCCCGCACGATAGTCTCTTATTCCCCCTCGCCCCCGCGCGGGAGCGGTCGGACGTGGCGACAGGACGCATCGTAGGACCATGAACCGCATCAGCCAGAGCATGATGAAAGCCTGGGCCGGGCTCGGCGCGAAGTATCTGCCATTCGCGGATGCCGCCAGCGAGGACGTGCCGCTGGAGCGGCTGCTGCGGCTTTCGCTGTTTCAGGTCAGCGCCGGCATGACGCTGGTGCTGCTGGTCGGCACGCTGAACCGGGTGATGATCGTCGAACTGGGCGTGCCAGCCTCGCTGGTTTCGTTGATGCTCGCCATTCCGCTGATTGCCGCGCCCTTCCGCGCGCTCATTGGCTTCAAGTCAGACACCCACCGCTCGGCCTTGGGCTGGAAGCGGGTTCCATTCATTTACAAGGGCACCATGGTGCAGTTCGGCGGGCTTGCGATGATGCCCTTCGCGCTGCTCGTGCTGGCCCAGCAGGGCCATGCCGCCGAAGTGCCCCCGATCGTCGGCCAGGTTGCCGCCGGCCTCGCCTTCCTGCTGGTGGGCACCGGGCTGCACATCACCCAGACGGTAGGCCTCGCACTGGCCACCGACCTCACCCCGCCCGAAAAGCAGCCCAACGTGGTGGGCCTCATGTATGTGGCCCTCCTGGCGGGCTCGATCGTCAGTGCACTGATCTTCGGCGCGCTGCTGGCCGATTTTTCCAACGGCCGCCTGGTGCAGGTGATCCAGGGCGCGGGCGTCGCAACCATTGTCCTGAACGGCATCGCCGTGTGGAAGCAGGAGGCGCGCGGCCAGTCCCGGCCCCGCCACGCCTCGGCACCCGACCCCACCTTCCAGCAGTCCTGGGCCAGCTTCATGGCGGGCGACAAGGCGCTGGCGCGGCTCATCGCGGTGGGTGTGGGCACGCTCGCCTTCTCCATGCAGGACGTGATGCTGGAGCCCTATGGCGGCCAGGTGCTGGGCCTTGCCGTGTCGCGCACCACGCTGCTGACGGCGGCCATGGCGGCAGGCGGCCTCATCGGCTTCAGCCTTGCGTCCTACGTGCTGAGCCGCGGCTTCGATGCCTTCCGCATGGCCTCGCTGGGCGCCATGCTGGGTGTTCCCGCCTTCGTGCTGGTCATCCTCGCGGCACCGCTTCTCTCGCCCGTGCTCTTCGGCCTCGGCACCTTCCTGATCGGCTTCGGCGCCGGGCTGTTCGGCCATGGCACGCTGACTGCCACCATGAACCATGCCCCGCCCGACCAGCGCGGACTGGCGCTGGGCGCCTGGGGTGCGGTGCAGGCAACGGCCGCCGGCATCGGCGTGGCGCTGGGCGGCATCATCCGCGACACGCTGTCGGCGATCGACGGCGCAAGCCCGCTGACACCCTACCTCGCCGTCTATATGCTGGAGGTGATCCTGCTGATTGCCGCCATCGTTACCATGACTGCCCTGTTCAAGACCCCGTCTGCCGCCACAACACCTTCGGCCCATATCCGATGAGCCGCCCGCCAAACCTGATCTGACACCCTGATTTGACATCCTGATTTGACAAGGAGCCGAGATGAGCACCGAAATCACCCGCATGTATGCCAATGCCGCAACGGCCGCCAAGGCTGCCTCGGAACTGCGCGAGGAAGGCTATGGCGACGTCTTCGTCGTGGGCCCGCCCGCCGCCGACACGCCGCTGTCGGCCATTGCCGCACAGATCGCGCAGGGCCGCGTGCTGCTGGCCGATGCGAAGATCTATGCCAAGGGCGTGGCTGCCGGGCACGCGCTGGTCACGGTGCATGCGCCCTTCGGCTCCGGCGCGGTGGCCACCAGCATCCTCGAATCCCATGATCCGGTCGCCTCCGGCATGCCGGAGCCCGAGCCGGTGAAGCTGTGGGACGAGGCCGCCCCCCTCTCCAGCGCCATGATGATCCCGCTGCTGCTGAACGACCCGGACCCGGTGTCGAAGATCATCGGCATTCCGGCCGTGACCGGCAGCAACTGCAGCCTGTCCGAAACCATCGGCCTGCCGCTGCTCAGCAACAGCGACATGGGCGACAAGGGCCGCCTCGGCATGCCGTATCTTTCGAACAATCCGACCCCGCTGTCCTCGCTGTTCGGCCTGCCGCTGCTGAAGGAGTTCCGCCCCTGGACATAGGCGCGGCGCCGCACCGTTGACGACATGATCGCCGGGTTCGCCCAGCGACTTTCGTTTGTGGGGGGAGCGTTCCCCTGGTGGCGTCAGCCCGGCGAAGGCCGGGGTGAGGGCAGTATGGGCGTTAAATCAGAGCCGCCCTGCTCAAGTCCTTCAAATCCTTCGACCCCGTTGCAAGGCAGGTGATGCGCAGGGCGTCGGCAAGCGCCTGGACATGCGCCACCACTGCCTCGGTGCCCTTCATGGCGGCTGGCAGAAGTGCGGCGGCCTGGCCAGCCAGCGTGGCGCCCAGACGGATGGCCTTGGCGGCGTCGAGCCCGTGGCGAATGCCGCCCGAAGCGATGAGCGGAATATCCGGGCAGGCGGCGCGCACCTCCGCGAGGCAGACAGGCGTGGGAATGCCCCAGTCGCGGAAGATCTCGCCCAGGTTCTGGCCATCAGGCGCCGCAAGCCTGGCACCTTCCACGGCAGCCCAGCTGGTGCCACCCGCACCGGCCACGTCGATGGCGGCAACACCGCATGCCACCAGGCGGCGGGCCACTTCGCCCGAGATGCCGCTGCCCACTTCCTTGGCGATGACCGGCACGGCAAGCGCGCGGGCCAGCTTTTCAATGGCGGACTCGACACCCGCCCAGTTGCGGTCGCCGCCCGGCTGCACCGCCTCCTGCACCGGGTTGAGATGGAGGATCAGGGCATCGGCCCCGAGCTGGTCCACGGCGCGGCGGGCCTCCTCCAGCCCCATGCCATTGACCAGCTGCACGGCGCCGAGATTGCCATAGATGGGAATGGAGGGCGCGATCCGGCGCAGCTCCGGGCCCAGGCCCGACGTGTCCTTGGTGGTGAGCGAAATGCGCTGCGAGCCCACGCCCATGGCGAAGCCCAGCTGCTCCGCCGCCTCGGCGATGGCGCGGTTGATGCGGTCGGAAACATCCGGACCGCCGGTCATTGATGAGGCGAGGAAAGGCAGCCGCAGCGGCGGCCCGAGGAAACGCGTGGACAAATCGATGCCCGCGAAATCCACCTCCGGCAGGGCATTGTGCCGGAAGCGGACCGCGTCGAAGCCGGCGGGCACGCTGTGGCGTGCCGCGCCGGCCAGGACGATGTCGATGTGATCGCGCTTGCGGCGCTCGATCTCGCTCATGCGGCTAGACGCCTGAGCCGATCATGCAACTGGCGATCAGGGGTGGGCCACGAGGAAGGCGATGAGATTTGCCACATCCTCAGGCTTCTTCAGCCCGGCATAGGCCATCTTGGTGCCCGGCACATAGGCCTTGGGGTTGGGCAGATAGGCCGTGAGGGTGGCCTCGTCCCACACAACGCCTTCCGCGCCCTTGGCGGTCATCGCGGCGGAATACTTGTAGCCCTCGACCGAGGCGGCCTTGCGGCCAACCACGCCCTTGAGCGTCGGGCCGACCTTGTTCACGCCCTTCTCGACCTCATGGCAGGCCTTGCACTGGTTGAACACCTTCTCACCGGCGGCGGCATCGCCCGCGGCCTGGGCCGGGGCGGCGAACAGCACCGCGGAAGCGAGAGCGGCGAAGACGGCTTTCTTGATCATCGGATAATCCTTCACGGTTTGACTTGACTTCAATCGGCGGACGGCACGCCCCCGGCATGTCGCGAGGCGCTCAGTCTTAGAACCACATCGGCCACATGCGCAAGCAGGGCACCAGCGAGATAGATTGCGACAAAGAGCCATCCTGTTTGCTGCAGCGCAGCCCGAAGCGCCAGCACCAGCGCGCCCCCGGCAAGGCCATTCGCCACGAACGACAACAGCAGGACGGTTCTCTGCCTCCGCCAAAAATAGTAGGCGGCCACGGCGATCTCGATGGCAATCGCCACCAGCATCACCCCTGCAACCTGTCCTGAGCTTACGAATTGTTCCATAGCCGGATCACCCGAAGGGCCGGTTCATCTGGACAATCCGCAGGTTGA
The DNA here is from genome assembly GCA_945889445.1 of Rhizobium sp. Q54. Taxonomy (GTDB): domain Bacteria; phylum Pseudomonadota; class Alphaproteobacteria; order Rhizobiales; family Aestuariivirgaceae; genus Aestuariivirga. Next base: position 28,751 of record CAMDBX010000004.1, on the reverse strand, counting down.
GGAATGACGCGGTGGAAACCCACAGCAGATAGGGCAGCAGCAGCAAGCCTGCCCAGGTGGATGCCGAACCCAGCACGAGGATGAGGCTCAGAACCGAGGCCCACAGCAGCGCGACCTCACCCAACGCCCAATCCGGGCGGCGCATCTTGAAGAAGATGCCGCTCCACGCGATGTTCAGCACGACGTTGATGGTGAGCGCCCAGAAGATCAGCGGCCGGGCGCCCGTCCCCTCCGCCGCAACCCAGGCCAGCGCCGTGGCGATGACGGTCAGTACGAAGATCGTCGTCCACACCGGGCCGAAGGCCCAGTCGGGCGGCTTCCAGGAAGGCTTCTTCAGGCCCTCATACCACGCGCCGGTTTCGGTGAGCACCGCACCGGCAATGGCAACGACGATGGCAACCGCCGAGGCGATGCCCAGCGGCCACAGGAATTCAGGCGTCCAGTTCATGTCGGGCGGACAATACCAAGAAGATGCGCCATGTCCTTCAGGAAAATCTTGACGTGCGCCATGGGTCCTTTGCGGGACAGTTTCTTCTCGGTGTAGGATTCCCAAGTGAGGCGCTGCACGTCCTTGTCTTCGCACATCTTGACGAAGCTTTCGCGGCGCTTGTCGCTCGAATACCAGAAATACTGCATGATGCCGAGGATGAAGAAGATGCGGCCATGCTCCCTCATGAAGCGCTTGCGCGCGGTGGCCAGCTGGCGCGCGTCACCCGTCTTCAGGAAGGCGATTGCCGCGTCCGCCGCAAGGCGCCCGCCCAGCATGGCGTAATAGATCCCCTCGCCCGAGGCCGGCGCCACCACGCCGGCGGCATCGCCCGCCAGCACCACGTCACGGCCATTGTCCCAGCGCTTCAGGGGTTTGAGCGGAATGGGCGCGCCCTCGCGGCGGATGGTCCGGCCGTCAAAGCCCATCTGCTGGCGCAGGTCGGCAACAGCTCCCTTCAGCGAAAAGCCCTTGTTGGCGCTGCCCGTTCCCACGCTCATCGTCTTGCCGTGCGGGAACACCCAGGCATAGAAGTCGGGCGACAGGGCGCCACGGTAATAGACGTCGCAGCGGTCGGACTCATATTCCTCGGAGCGTGCCTCGGGTGCTTCGATGATCTCGTGATAAGCGAAGACGTAAGGAACCTTGTGTGCGCCCCGCACCGTGTCCTTGCCGATCTTCGACAGCGCGCCGTCGGCACCGATCACGCAGCGCGCGCGCAGCGTTCCTGGCGTTCCATCCTTGTCCTTGTAGTGGATGGTGGCGGTGCCATAGCCATCGCGCGAGAAGCTTTCATAGGTGCCGGTGCGGCGCTCGGCACCTGCACTCGCGGCGCGTTCGCGCAGCCACTCGTCGAAGGGGCCGCGGTCCACCATGCCGACGTAGGAATTGGTCACCGGCATGTCGACCTTGCGGTCGGACGGCGAAATGATGCGCGCAGAGAAGATGCGCGCCACCAGCATCTCCGGCGGAATCTCGAAGTCGCGGATGCAGCGCGGCGGGATCGCCCCGCCGCAGGGCTTGATGCGCCCTGCCCTGTCGAGCAGCGCTACCTGGAGGCCCGCCCTCGCGGCATCATGCGCCGCGGTGGCACCCGAAGGCCCGCCACCCACCACCACGAGGTCATAGATCGTTTCTGCCAGCATGATGCTAACTCCCGCTTGCCTGGTGGCGCGCCGCGAGCACCAAGGGGTTCGCGGCGGCGCCGAAGCCGTCTTTGTTGCCAACTGCCGCGGCCAGCAGGGCCGCCGCGATGAAGAAGCACGCCTCGACGGCGAACACCGTCGCATAAGCCATGACCGGCGAGCCGAGCACGAGGCGCGACACGTCCGCCAGCACCGTTCCCGCGAAGCCGCCAATGCCGAAGGCGATGGCCTGCGAGGCGCCGAACAGCCCCATGCGCACGCCCTCGCGCGAGGTGCCGTCATTGGCCATGTTGAACATCGAGCCGATGGCCGCCACGGCGAACACGCCGTTGCAGAAGCCAAGCGCGAAGACCGAGGGTTTCAACGGCCAGCCCGGCCCCACCTGTGCCGCGGCCACGAGGCCCACCAGCGCCAGCGCCGAGCCGAGGCAGCCCAGCACCGTCCAGTTTCTCAAGCTCATCAGCCGGGGCGCAAGCGTGGACGCCACGCCCACCAGCACCATGCCCAGCAGCACGCCGGAATTCTGCACGCCCGACAGCGAGGTGGACTGGCCGGGCGTGAGCCCGAAGACGAGGCCGGCGAAGGGTTCGAGAATCAGGTCCTGTGCCGAATAGGCCAGCATCGAGACGAAGATGAAAATGGCGAAGCGGCGCGCCGTGCGGTCGTCCCACACCTGCGCGATGGCCTCCCTGAAGGGCACCTTGTCGGCCACCTTCTTCACGATCACGCGGTCGCTCTCCAGCCCGCGCACCGCGATGAGGGTGAGCAGGAAGGCGCCCGCACAGATGCAGGCCGCCACCACCATCAGCCGCTCGGTCGAGAACGGGTCGAGGAAGTGTCCTGCCGTGGCGGCGGTGACGATGAATCCGGCGATCATCATGATCCACACGATGGTGGCCGCGGCGGGGCGGCGTGCCTCTTCCACCTGGCTCGCCAGCAGCACCAGCAGCGAAGTGCCTGCCGCACCAACGCCTGCGCCAATCAGCGTGAAGGAGACGATGGCGGCGATGCTGCCCAGCAGCATGTCCTGCGCCATGAGATGAACCGAGAGTGCCGCGCCGAAGCCGCCCAGCGCCAGCGTGCCCATGCCGACGATGATCCACGGCGTGCGGCGGCCTCCCTTGTCGGAGCCATGCCCCCATGAGGGCCTCAAAACCTGCAGCGCGTAATGCCACGTCACCAGCAGGCCCGGTACCATGGCGGGAAGCGCCAGCTCGACGATCATCACCCGGTTGATGGTGGAGGTGGTGAGCACCACGATGGCGCCGAGCGCCGCCTGCACCAGTCCGAAGCGCGCAATGCCGAGCCAGCCCGTCATGCCAGCCCCCTGAGCGCGAAGGCACTCACCATCATGCCGGACACATAAAGCGGAACGCCGAAGCCCGAATACCACAGCGCGCGCTGCACCGGGTCGGCCATGAAGCGGCGCATCATCACGAGTTGCACGATCAGCAGCGCCAGCACCGCGGCGGCATGGATGGGAGCACCCCAGGAAAACAGCAGTGCGATCACCGCCACCTGCGGCAGCGCCATCACCGCTGAAGCCGTGCGCGCGGCACCCTGAACGCCAAGCTGCACGGGCAGCGAGCGCACGCCCATCCGCGTGTCACCCTCGATGGCCTTGAAGTCGTTGAGCGTCATGATGCCATGCGCGCCAAGCGAATAGAGCAGCGCCAGAATCACGATGGGCCAGCCCGGTACGGCGGCCAGCAGCACGGCCGCCCCGGTGAACCACGGCAGGCCCTCGTAGCACAGGCCCACCGCCGCATTGCCCCACCAGCCATTGCCCTTGAAGCGGAACGGTGGCGCCGAATAGGCCCAGGCCATGGCCATGCCGAACACCGCGGCCCAGAACACGACGGGCCCCAGCGCCAGCGCCACGGCCAGCGACAGCACGGTCCAGATGATTGCGATATAAAGCCCCCAGCGCCCGGGAATGCGGCCCGAGGGAATCGGCCGGTTCGGCTCGTTGATGGCGTCCACGTGGCGGTCGTACCAGTCGTTCACCGCCTGGCTGGTGGCACACACCAGGGGCCCCGACAGCGCCATGCCGGCCAGCACCAGGCCCCAATGATCCGTAAGCGACAGCCCCGATGAAACCGCCCCGCAGGCGAAGGCCGACATGGGCGGAAACCACGTCACAGGCTTCAGCAACTGCAGCACTGCAGAAGGCTGCGGCAGGGACGGTCCTACGCGTGTGGAGGCAAGGTTCGCCATGGGGGTGGAAGGTATAACTGACAGTTCAAGTTGTCAATCTATCTTGACGCTCTGTCAGTCTGACAACACACACCGTCAATCACATTTCCGGAGTAACTTTGCAAATTCGCGGTGGTGAGCCAGCAATGGATTGCGCAGACCTCGAAATGGCAACGGCGGCAACATCTGTCAGATGCATTTCGAAAGCCATCGGCGTCGCAACGGCGGCAACCGTTTTGCGCACCGGAATGCACCGGCGGAGCATCGGAAAACACCAACATCACGACGTGTGGAAAGAGCCCTCATCCACCATTCGGGCACCGTCTCCCACGCGCCGCGCGAGAGAAGGACCTGACGGGTCCTAGTCCTCGTCGCCGCCCGACTTGTCCTCGATGCCGTAGCGGTGGAGCTTCACATAGAGGCTCTGGCGGGAAAGGCCCAGCATGTCAGCGGCGCTCGCGCGGTTGTTCTCCGAGATCTGCAGGGCAGCCTCGATGCACAGCCGCTCGATGATGTCGGTGGTCTCGCGGACGAGGTCCTTGAGCGGCACCTTGCCGACGAGCTTGGTCATCTCCTCCACCGAGCGCAGCAGGCTGCGCTTGCCGATGTCGGGCTCCGACGCCCGCCGGCTGGAGCGGCGGATCGAGAAGCCATAGCAGACCGGGTTGGCGGGCGGCGAGGCGACGCCCGACACCTCGACGTCCTCGGAGGTGCCGAACTGGCCGCGCAGCACCGTCTGGAACTGGCGCACCGTGCCGTTTTCAGCCAGCGAATTGAACAGCACCGAAACGTCGACCCCGGCGCGGCCCATCCAGCGGTCGATGGGTTCGCCGCGCGCCTGCTCCTCGGAGCCCAGCTGCGCGGCATCGAGGAAGGCGGCGTTGGCCGAGAGGATGCGGCGCTCGAGATCGGTGACCACGAAGGCCTCCGGCAGGTCGCGCACCGCGTTGACCACGGCGGCCTGGCCCTTGGACACGACGATGCCGCTGGCGCCCGATGCCATGGGCTGCAGCCGCATCAAATAGAAGCTGGCGTTTTCCTGGCGGAAGATGGTGGCGCCAAGCACTGCCTGCTGCTGGCGGCCCTCGAGGGTGAGCGCCACGTCATCGGCCCGGCCGGTGGCGCGCAGCGCCGTCATCAGGTCCTCGACGCGGGCCGTGTCCGGCCCGTCGAACATGGCGGCGAACTGCGCGCCGGTCAGCCGCTTCAGCGGCTTGTTCATCAGGTTGGCGGCCGCCGCATTGGCCTCGACGATGCGGCCGGTGCGCGAATCGACCACCACGATCGCCTCGGAGGACACCTGCATCAGCAGGCGGTAGCGTGTCTCGGCGTGGCGGAGCCTCGCATACTCCTGCTCGATCGACTGTTCGGCGGCGAGCAGCTTCTGCTGCACGGTGGCAACCTGGCGCAGGTCGCGGCCCATGGCCACGAACTGGCCGCCGCTGCCGGCCTTCATCACGCTGTAGCGGACGGGAATGTCGGCGCCGTCCGGCTGCTGGTGGTTGATCTGCCGCCAGCGCGGCGGCAGGCCCATGGCGGCCTCCTGCAGCATCTGCTCGATCTTGGGGCGGCTCTCGATGGTGGACACGTCCGTCCAGGCCTTGCCCGGCCAGCTGGCCAGAAGTTCGGCCGGCAGGTCAGGCCCGGCGAACACCCGCTCGCTCAGCGTACCATCGGGATTGATGACCAGCGCAATGTCGGCCGCGGCCGACAGGAGCAGCGCGGACTCGCCCGCATCAAGTTGCTGCAACAGGCCGGCGAGATTGGCCTCCCGATCCCGGGGATGAGAGGGCACGCTCTTGAGCGTCACGTCGTTGTCCTTCCATGAGCTGCGGCGGTTCGGAACATATTCACTCCACACCCGCCAAGCCGGACCACTCGCTGGCTTGGTTCACTGCGTCCTGCGCGTCCAATACGATGGCATCGACGTCAATGTCCCTGGGCGCAATGTTACGTCCATCAAACAGGACACCTCCAACGGCGATTCGCACGTTTCGGTTTCGTGAAGACGATCTCAGGCTCCGAATAGCCGAGCGAAGCGCCGGAAGCAAGCGCTCGGATGAAACAGAAAAACCTATAAAATCAAAATGCTCCTCAGCCGCAAGGCGAACCATGTCAGCCTCGCCAACCTTGAGGAGAGCGGTGACCTTCCAGCCGGCGCGCAGCAGGTGCTCTTCCACCAACCGGATGCCAAAAGTGTGTTGTTCGCCTGGCACTGACACCAGTAAGGCATGTCCATGGAGCTCGTCCGGGGCGGCGGAGGGCAACCGGAACTGGCGCACCAGCTGCTGCATCCGGGCCATGCCGAGCGTCACCTCGACGAAATCGCGCCGGTCCTGGCACCAGAATTCGCCCATCAGCCGGGCGGCAGGTGCCAGCAGCGTGAGCATCAAGACTTCAGGAGACGCGCCACCGGACAGAAGATCCTCCACCATACGGTGGGCATCATCCTCATGGCCGTCACAAATCAAGCGGGTAAAGCTTTCCACCTGCTCGGCGGAAACGGGTGGCACGCGGAATGGAGAGGCGTCGTTCACCTTAATCCTCCCTGTACGGCAAAACCCTCAAGCCTGCACATATGCCGCCAAATGCTCCTGGTCCAGACCCCGGTACGCCGCTCCGGCTCCTTCCGGTGGCGGCGGCACGCACGGCAATGGGGACACTACCCCAGCGAGAGGCACTATGTACTATTTTTTGGACGTCAACAAGCCTTGACACTTTTTTTTATGGGGACTAGCCTTCGATCAGGGCTGCAATCCTTCACCCCGTCACCAAACGGGAGTGCAGCGGGCCCGGGAGAACAAAGATGCAAGTGCTAGGCGGCCAGCACGAGATGCGGACGGGGCTTTATACCGATGCCCAGCGGAAGCGTCGCGATTCCTCCCCTTGGACACTTGTCCAGGGCATTCTCGCCCCCCTGCAATTCCTGGTTTTCCTGGTGAGCCTCGGCCTCGTGCTGCGGACCCTGATCACCGGCGAAGGCGCCGGCATGTCCAATGCCTCCGTCATCCTCAAGACCATGCTGCTCTACACCATCATGGTGACAGGCTCGCTGTGGGAGAAGGATGTCTTCGGCAAGTACCTCTTTGCTCCGGCCTTCTTCTGGGAGGACGTGGTCAGCTTCGGGGTCATCGCGCTGCACACCGCCTATCTCGTCTGCTTGCTTCAGGGCTGGCTGAGCGAGAGCGGGCTGATGTGGCTGGCACTGGTGGCCTATGCAACCTACGTGATCAATGCCGCACAATTCCTTTTGAAACTTCGCGCCGCAAGGCTGCAGCAGGCGGGAGCCGCGTCATGAACCTTCCATTCCGCGCGCCCACCTCGACCAGCTGCAATGACATTCCGGTGCTGCGCGAGCGTGGCCAGCGCGAGGTGTTCTGCGGCCTCACCGGCATCGTGTGGCTGCACCGCAAGATCCAGGACGCCTTTTTCCTCGTCGTCGGATCGCGCACCTGCGCCCATCTCATCCAGTCCGCCGCAGGCGTAATGATCTTCGCCGAGCCCCGATTCGCCACCGCCATCATCGACGAGCGCGATTTGGCCGGACTTTCCGAGATTGATGCCGAACTCGACCGTGTTGTGAACCGCCTGCTCGAGCGCCGCCCCGACATCAAGATGCTGTTCCTCGTCGGGTCCTGTCCGTCCGAGGTGATCAAGCTCGACTTGAAGCGCGCCGCGTCGCGCCTGTCCCAGATCCACTCCCCGAAGGTCCGTGTGCTGAACTATTCTGGCAGCGGCATCGAGACAACATTCACCCAAGGGGAAGACGCCTGTTTAGCCGCGCTGGTACCCTTCTCCCCCCTTCCAGCCAACGGCTATGTGCCCCCGCTTCTTGTGGCGGGGGCACTTTCCGACGTAGCCGAAGATCAGTTCCGCCGGATCTTCGCCGAGATGGGCCTGCCCGACGTGGCCTTCCTTCCTGCCCGCACCGCGGCTGCCATGCCCGCAATTGGGCCGGGACAGAAATATCTGCTGGCCCAGCCCTTTCTGAACGACACCGCACGCGCCCTGGAAGAGCGTGGCGCAACGCACATCCCTGCTCCCTTCCCGCTGGGTGCGGAAGGCACGACCGGCTGGTTCAAGGCCGCAGCCGATGCCTTCAACATTCCCGAATCGAAGCTGCGGGCCGCCACCGAAGCCGGACATATCCGCGCCAAGCTGGCGCTGGAACCGCACCGCGAAATGCTGGCGGGAAAGCGCATCTTCTTCTTCCCCGATTCGCAGCTTGAAATCCCGCTCGCTCGCTTCGTCTCGCAGGAACTGGGCATGGAGCCGATCGAAGTGGGCACGCCCTACCTGCAGCGCACACATCTCGCCCAGGAAATCGGCCAGCTGCCGGCCGGCACCGTAGTGAGCGAAGGCCAGGACGTGGAAAAGCAGCTGGACCGCTGCCGCGAAGCCAAGCCCGACCTCGTGGTCTGCGGCTTGGGCCTTGCCAACCCGCTCGAGGCCGAGGGCTTCACCACCAAGTGGTCCATCGAACTCGTGTTCACGCCGATCCATGGCTATGAGCAGGCAGGCGACCTGGCGCGCCTGTTCTCACGCCCCATGGACCGCCGCACCAGGCTGGGGGTGTAGAGATGCAACTCACCCTGTGGACCTATGAAGGCCCGCCGCATATCGGCGCCATGCGCATCGCCACGGCAATGGACGGACTGCACTATGTGCTGCACGCCCCGCAGGGCGACACCTACGCCGACTTGCTGTTCACCATGATCGAGCGCCGCAACGCCCGCCCGCCCGTGACCTACACCACATTCCAGGCACGCGACCTGGGCGGCGACACGGCGGAACTGTTCAAGACCGCCGCCGCCGAGGCCTATGCGCGCTTCCAGCCCAAGGCAATGATTGTCGGTGCCTCCTGCACTGCGGAACTCATTCAGGACGATCCCGGTGGCCTTGCCAAGGCACTGGCGCTGCCGATTCCCGTCATTCCCCTGGAGCTCCCGTCCTACCAGAAGAAAGAGAACTGGGGCGCCTCCGAGACCTTCTACCAGATCGTGCGCAACCTGGCGCAGCCGCGCCGCGAGGCGGAGGTGAACCCACGGAGCTGCAACATCCTCGGCCCGACTGCACTGGGCTTCCGCCACCGCGACGACCTCACCGAGATTGTGAAATTGCTCGAGTCGCTGGGCATCACCGTGAATGTCGTTGCACCGCTCGACGCGACGCCCGACGACATCCGCCGCATTCCCGAAGCCGCCTTCAACGTGGTTCTCTATCCCGAGACCGCCGAGACTGCAGGCCGCTGGCTGGAGCGAAACTTCAAGCAGCCGATGACTACCATTGTGCCGATCGGCGTCTCCGCCACGCGCGACTTCATCGCCCAGGTGGCGCAGCTGGCGGGCCTAGACCCACAGGCTGCACTAGCCGCCGGCGAGTCGCGGCTGCCGTGGTATTCGCGCTCGGTCGACTCAACCTACCTCACCGGCAAGCGCGTGTTCATCTTCGGCGATGCAACGCATGCTCTGGCCGCAGCACGCATCGCCAAGGAAGAACTGGGCTTCGAAGTCGTCGGCCTCGGCACCTACTCCCGCGAGTTCGCCAGGCCGGTGCGCGAGGCGGCCACCAAGCTGGGCCTCGAGGCGCTGATCACCGACGACTACCTCGAGGTCGAGGCGAAGGTGGCCGAGCTTCAGCCGGAATTGGTGCTGGGCACGCAGATGGAGCGCCACATCGCCAAAAAGCTGGGCTTCCCCTGCGCCGTGATCTCGGCCCCCGTGCATGTGCAGGACTTCCCCGCCCGCTACTCGCCGCAGATGGGCTTCGAGGGTGCCAACGTCATTTTCGACTGCTGGGTGCACCCGTTGATGATGGGGCTGGAGGAGCATCTGCTCCACATGTTCCGCAACGACTTCGAGTTCAACGACAAGGCTGCGGCCTCCCACCTTGGCCACGGCGCGTCGAAGCCGTCGGCACCCGGTGCCGCAGCCAATTCCACTGCCGGCGGCTGGGCCAGCGAGGCCGAGCGCGAATTGCAGAAGGTTCCCTTCTTCGTTCGCGGCAAGGCGCGCCGCAACACCGAACGCTTCGCCGCCGAGCGCGGCATCACCCTCATCACCATCGAGACGCTGTACGATGCCAAAGCCCATTACAGCAGATAAGGCGCCAAAAGCGCCCTGCCGCGTGGTGATCGTCACACTCGACAATCACCTGACGGGGGCGGTCGCGCGCGTCAACGCGCAGCTGGCGCGCGAGGTTCCGGGCCTCACGCTTTCCGTCCACGCGGCCTCCAACTGGGGTGCCAATCCCGATGCGCTGGCCCATTGCATCCACGAGATCGGCCGGGCCGACATCATCATTGCCACCATGCTGTTCATGGAAGACCACATCCAGGCAGTGATGCCGGCGCTGACCGCCCGGCGCGACACTTGCGATGCGCTGGTGTGCTTCATGTCGGCTGGTGAGGTGATCAAGCTCACCCGCATGGGCCGCTTCGCCATGGGCGGCAGCCAGAGCACCATCGTCAACCTGCTGAAGAAACTGCGCGGCACCAAGACCAACAAGGACACCGAGAAGGCCACCGCCGGCGAAAAGCAGCTGGCCATGCTGAAGCGGCTGCCCAAGATCCTGCGTTTCATTCCCGGATCCGCGCAGGATGTTCGCGCCTATTTTCTCGCCATGCAGTACTGGCTGGCGGGATCGGAAGAGAACATCGGCCAGATGGTCCGCTTCCTCGTTTCGAAATTTGCCGATGGTCCGCGCAAGGAACTGCGCGGCATCGCCTTCGAAGATCCGCAGAGCTACCCCGGGGTGGGTGTCTATCATCCGCGGATGGCCGCCCGCATGAGCGAGAAGGCCGATGCCCTGCCATCGCTGCCCACAACGCGCAAGGGCACCGTGGGGCTCCTGTTGATGCGCTCCTACGTACTGTCAGGCGACACGGCGCATTATGACGGGGTGATCGCCGCCTTCGAATCGCGTGGCCTCAAGGTGATCCCGGCCTTCGCCACCGGCCTCGACCAGCGGCCCGCCATCGAGCGCTTCTTCATGAAGAATGAGAAGCCCGCCATTGATGCCCTGGTGTCGCTCTCCGGCTTCTCGCTGGTGGGTGGACCCGCCTACAATGACGCGCGCGCCGCCGAGGACATGCTGGTCAAGCTGGACGTACCCTATCTGGCGGCACAGCCCGTCGAATTCCAGACTCTCGAGGAATGGGAAGACTCCGAGCGCGGGCTGCACCCTATCGAGACCACCATGATGATCGCCATCCCCGAACTCGACGGGGCGGCGGGTGGTGTCGTGTTCGGTGGCCGCTCTATTGCCGACCAGGGCGAGCGCAGCATGCAGGTGCATGCCGAACGCGCCGCAATGCTTGCCGCTCGCGTCGCCCGGCAGGTGGCACTGCGGCAAACACCGAAGCACGACCGCAAGGTTGCGATCGTGCTGTTCAACTTCCCGCCAAACGCGGGTGCAGTTGGCACGGCGGCCTTCCTGGCCGTGTTCGAGTCGCTGTTCAACACGCTGACCGCCATGAAAGCGGATGGCTATGACGTCGAAGTTCCCGCCACCGTCGACCAGCTTCAGGCGCGTATCCTCAAGGGAAATGCCGAACGCTTCGGCGCGGATGCCAATGTGGTGCATCGCATTCACGCTGATGAGCATGTGCGGCGTGAACCTCATCTGAACGAAATCGAGGCGCAGTGGGGTCCAGCCCCCGGCCGCCAGCAGGCCGATGGCTCGACGATCCATGTGCTGGGCGAGCGCTTCGGCAATGTTCTGGTCGGCATCCAGCCTGCCTTTGGCTACGAAGGTGACCCGATGCGGCTGCTGTTCGAGAAGAGCTTCACGCCGACCCATGCTTTCTCTGCCTTCTACCGCTACCTGCGCGAGGACTTCGCGGCCAATGCCGTCCTCCACTTCGGGACCCACGGCGCGCTTGAATTCATGCCGGGCAAGCAGTCCGGCCTCTCCGCCCAGTGCTGGCCGGACCGGCTGATCGGCGACGTGCCGAATCTCTATCTCTATGCCGCCAACAACCCCTCGGAAGGCACCATCGCCAAGCGCCGCTCCGGCGCCACGCTGGTGAGCTACCTGACGCCGCCCTTGGCACAGGCAGGCCTTTACCGCGGGCTTGTTGACCTCAAGGCCTCGATCAGCCGCTGGCGCGGACTGGAACCGACGGCTGCCGAGCGCCACGACCTCGCCCTTCTGATCCAGGCCCAAGCAGCAACCGTGGACCTCGCCGCCTCAGAGCCCGAATGGAATGACGCAGAGGCGAGAATTCACACCCTGCAGAACCAGATTCTCGAACTTGAATACACGCTGATCCCGCATGGCCTGCATGTGGTGGGCCAGCCGATGGATGCAGAGGCCCGCCGCGAAACGATTGCCAGCGTTGCTGAGGCAGGCACGGCAGCCAACCTCGAGGAAATGGACCGGTTGCTGTCGGAAGACCACGAGATCCAAGGACTTCTCAACGCTCTCGACGCGCGCTTCATCCGCCCGGTAGCGGGCGGCGACCTCATCCGCTCACCCAACATCCTGCCAACGGGCCGCAACCTGCATGGCTTTGATCCCTTCCGCATCCCCTCCGCCTTCGCGGTGAAGGATGGCGCCCGCCAGGCTCAGCTGCTTCTCGACACGCATGTCGCCGGCGGCAAGCCGCTGCCTGAGACGGTGGCGCTGGTGCTGTGGGGCACCGACAACCTCAAGAGCGAAGGTGGCCCAATCGCGCAAGCCCTGGCCCTCCTGGGTGCGGCACCCCGCTTTGACAGCTTCGGCCGCCTCTGCGGCGCCAGCTTGCTGCCGATTGAAGAACTCGGCCGCCCGCGCGTCGACGTGATGCTCACCCTCTCCGGTATCTTCCGCGACCTGTTGCCGTTGCAGACCCGCATGCTGGCCGAGGCCTGCTGGCTTGCCGCTTCCGCGGATGAGCCCGAGTGCATGAACTTCGTGAGAAAGCACGCGCTGGCGCACATGGCGGCAAATGGCTGCGACCTCGAGACCGCCGCGCTCCGCGTCTTCTCCAACGCCGACGGCGCCTATGGTTCCAACGTCAACATGCTGATCGACAGCGGGCGCTGGGACGACGAGGACGAGCTTGGCGACATGTTCGCAAAGCGCAAGAGCTTCGCCCACGGCCGCCATGGCCAAGTGGCGCAGCAGTCACAATTGATGGCCTCGGTGCTGTCGGGTGTCGACCTCGCCTACCAGAACCTTGAGAGCGTAGAACTCGGCGTCACCACCATCGATCACTATTTTGACTCGCTCGGCGGCATCAGCCGGGCGGCCGAGAAGCAGCGTGGCAGCGCGGTGCCGGTCTACATCGGCGACCAGACGCGCGGCGCCGGCGTTGTCCGCACCCTGGCCGACCAGGTGGCGCTTGAAAGCCGCACCCGCGTGCTGAATCCCAAGTGGTACGAAGGCATGCTGAAGCATGGCCACGAAGGCGTGCGCCATATCGAATGCCACCTCACCAACACGGTGGGCTGGTCGGCGACGACCGGACAGGTGGCCCCCTGGGTCTACCAGCAGTTCAGCGAGACCTACGTTCTCGACGAAAATATGCGCGATCGCCTCGCATCGCTTAATCCCAAGGCAGCGATGAAGGTGGTGAACCGCCTTCTCGAAGCACAGCGCCGCGACTTCTGGTCGCCGGACGCGGAAACCCTCGCCGCTCTCGAACGTGCGGGCGAAGAACTCGAAGATAAACTCGAAGGCATCGGAGTGGAGGTTGCGGCATGACATTGGTGATAGATCGCAAGCCACGGGTGGCTCAGCGCGGAGACGGCGAGGGCAGCGTGCAGGTGCACCTGGACCCTACCGCCACGATCGGCACCGCCAAGGTGTTCTCGGTCTACGGCAAGGGCGGGATCGGCAAGAGCACAACCTCCTCCAACCTATCGGTGGCCTTCTCGAAACTCGGCAAGCGGGTGTTGCAGATCGGCTGCGACCCCAAGCACGACTCAACCTTCACGCTCACCAAGAGCCTGGTGCCAACGGTGATCGACATACTGGAGCAGGTGGACTTCCATTCGGAAGAACTCCGCCCCGAGGACTTCGTCTTCCAGGGCTACAACGGCGTGATGTGCGTTGAGGCCGGCGGACCGCCGGCAGGCACCGGTTGCGGTGGCTATGTGGTGGGCCAGACGGTGAAGCTGCTGAAGGAGCATCACCTTCTGGAAGACACCGACGTCGTTATCTTTGACGTGCTGGGCGACGTGGTATGCGGTGGCTTCGCCTCTCCCCTGCAGCATGCCGACCGGGCGCTGATCGTGACGGCCAACGACTTTGACTCGATCTTCGCGATGAATCGCATCGTGGCGGCGATCAATGCCAAGTCCAAGAACTATGGTGTCCGCGTTGGCGGCGTGATCGCCAACCGCTCCAAGGACACCGACCAGATCGACCGCTTCGCGGATGCCACCGGCCTGAAGCGCATCGCGCACCTGCCTGACGTCGATGCGATCCGGCTCAGCCGCCTCAAGAAGTCGACGCTGTTCGAAATGCCCTCCTCCCCGGAAGTGGACCATGTGCAGCGCGAATACATGCGACTGGCGGCGGAACTGTGGACCGGTGGCGAGCCCTGCGAGGCCCGTTCCATGAAGGACCGTGACATCTTTGATTTCCTGGGGTTCGACTGATGAGCGACAGCTACCTCGAACGCCGCGGCGAAATCGAAACCTACTTCGACCGGACTGCTGCGCACACATGGCAGAGGCTGACTTCGGATGCACCGGTGAGTGGAATTCGCTCCACGGTGCGCGCCGGCCGTGACCGGATGCGCAGCACGCTGCTCTCCTTCCTGCCCGACGACCTGCGCGGTTGCCGCGTGCTCGACGCCGGTTGCGGAACGGGTGCCCTTGCCGTGGAAGCCGCCAAGCGCGGCGCCGACGTAACGGCGGTGGACATTTCCCCTACCCTCATTGGTATCGCCAGGGAGCGGGTACCGGAGAAGCTAGGCCACGGCCGCGTCCACTTCATGGCCGGCGATATGCTCGACAAGAAGCTTGGCAACTTCGATCACATCGTGGCGATGGATTCGTTGATCCACTACAGCCTCCCCGACATGATCGGCATGCTGGCCCGGCTCTCCGACATGAGCCGCAGCGGCGTGCACTTCACCTATGCGCCGCGCACGCCGGCCCTCGCCGCCATGCATTTTGTCGGCAAGGCCTTTCCGCGAAGCGACCGCTCGCCGCGTATCGTGCCGCATGCAACATCCGCACTTTACAAGCGGATCAGCCATTCCGAACATCTCGCTGACTGGCGGCCGGGCCGCAATGCGCGGGTGTCCAGCGGCTTCTACATTTCCCATGCGCAGGAGCTGAAGCGCATATGATTGGCATCAACCGCAAGTTCATATCGGCGCTGCAGCAGATCGGTCCGCGATTCCTGCCCTTCGCCGATGCCGCGACAAGGGACCTTCCCTTGTCGCGACTCTTGCGGCTGTCCCTGTTCCAGGTTTCTGTCGGCATGGCGCTGGTGCTTCTCACCGGCACGTTGAACCGCGTCATGATCGTCGAACTTGACGTGCCGGCTTGGCTGGTCGGGCTGATGGTATCGATCCCCGTTCTCATCGCGCCGTTCCGCGCGCTGATCGGCTTCAAGTCTGATACCCACAAGTCGGTGCTGGGCTGGCGGCGTGTACCCTATATCTGGTTCGGCACTATGATGCAGTTCGGCGGCTTCGCCATCCTGCCCTTCGCGCTGCTGGTGCTGACGGGCGACGGCCACGGCTCGGCCATGTGGGGTGAAGTCGGAGCGGCCCTGGCCTTCCTGCTGATCGGAGCGGGCATCAACACGACGCAGACAGCTGGTCTTGCTCTGGCCAACGACCTTGCCTCGGAAGAAACGCGGCCGCGCGTGGTGGCACTCCTCTACGTGATGCTGCTCCTTGGTATGGTGGTGAGCGCCCTTGTGTTCGGCTCGCTGCTGCATGACTTCACCGCGAAGCAGCTCATCCAGATCATCCAGGGCGTTGCCGTGATCACCGTGGTGCTCAACGTCATCGCCATGTGGAAGCAGGAAGCACGCAATCCGAAGCTTACGGCAAAGGACGCGCCACGCATCAGCTTCAGCCAGGCCTGGGCGCAATTCAGCGCAGCGGGCCGCGCCAAACGCCTGCTGGTTGGGGTGGGCCTCGGCTCCGCGGCGTTCAGCATGCAGGATATTCTTCTTGAGCCCTTCGGTGGCCAGGTGTTCGGCCTCAACGTTGGCCAGACCACCTGGCTCACCGCCACTCTGGCGCTCGGCACGCTGGCAGGCTTCGCGATTTCTGCCCGGCGCCTGTCGCGCGGGGGCGACCCCTACCGGTTGGCTTCGCTGGGCATCCTCGCGGGCATTATGGCCTTTGCGGCGGTGATCTTCTCTCAGGTACTCGACATGGTCTCTCTGTTCCAGACCGGCGCTTTCTTTATCGGTCTGGGCGGTGGACTGTTCTCGGTGGGCATGTTGACTGCGGCGATGGACCTCGCCTCCAGCGGTGCTGGCACCATGAGCGGCTTTGCGCTTGGCGCCTGGGGCGGTGTGCAGGCAACGGCTGCGGGCATCGGCGTGGGAGTCAGCGGCATGTTGCGCGATGCGGTTTCCGGCCTTGCAGACGACGGCGCGGCGGGCGCGGCAAGTTCATCCGCCACCGGATACATCACCGTCTATCAGATCGAGATCGTGCTTCTTTTCGCAACGCTTGCCGTGATCGGACCCCTGGTTCGCAGCGGCAAGCGCACAACCAGACAGCCAGGCTTCGGCCTGGCGCAATATCCAGGCTGATCGAAGGAGGACCACCATGTCTGCAGCCTTGACCCAGTATGTCGATGTCGCCCAGGTCGTGCTTTATGCGTTCTGGATCTTCCTCGCGGGTGTCATCATTTACCTCCATCGCGAGGACAAGCGCGAAGGCTACCCGCTGGAATCGGAGCGCTCCGCCCACATCGTGGTGCAGGGCTGGCCGGCGGTGCCCGCTCCCAAGACCTACCTGCTCGCAGACGGCTCGACCGTGCAGGCACCGCGCGCCGAACCCCATGACAGCCGGCCGATCAAAGCCACGCCCATCGGCCCGTGGCCGGGTGCGCCGCTGGAGCCCGATGGCGACCCGATGGTGGATGGCGTGGGCCCCGCCGCCTACGCCGAACGCCTCGACATTCCCGACGCGTTGTTCACCGGCGAGCCGAAGCTCTCGCCGCTCCGCAACAATCCCGACTGGCACGTGGAAGAGCGTGACCCCGACCCGCGCGGCATGCCGGTGATCGGCTGCGATGGCAAGCAGGGCGGCACTGTCAAGGACGTGTGGGTTGACCGCTCCGAATACATCATGCGCTACCTCGAAGTCGAAGTGAGCGACAAGGAAGGCCACACCCGCAACGTGCTGCTGCCGACCACGCTGGCCCGCATCTGGGGCAGCAAGAACCGCATCGACGTGAAGTCCATCACCTCCAAGCAGTTCATCAAGGTGCCGGGACTCAGAAATCCTGATGTCGTCACCCGTCTGGAGGAGGACAAGATCTGCGCCTTCTACGCAGGTGGCCACCTCTATGCGACACCCGAACGCGCCGAGCCGCTGGTATGAGCGAGCACCACAACGACTTCGACTTCGAGCCGGTGCGCGGGCTGCCGCAGCACCTGCCCAAGGGCGAGCGCATGCTGTGGCAGGGCGCGCCGCGCTGGCAGGACTTGGCAGTGCATGCCTTCCATGCCCGCAAGGTGATCTGGTATTTCGCGGGCCTTACCATACTGGCCGGCGTGCTGCGCCTGGCCGAGGGCGACAGCTTCGCTTCCGCCATCAAGCCGTTCCAGTGGCTGATGCCGATGGGGCTTGTCGCAGCGGCGCTGCTGGTGGGGCTGGCCTATCTGAGTGCCCGGACGACAGTCTACACCATCACCTCAAAGCGCCTCATCATGCGCATCGGCATGGCGCTTCCCGTTTCCATCAATCTGCCCTTCAACCAGATCGATGGTGCCGCCGTCCGGCTGTTTGCCAATGGCTCCGGCGACATTCCGCTGAAGGTGACGGCCAAGGAGCGCATTGCCTACCTGATGCTGTGGCCGCATGCCCGGCCGTTCCACTTCGCGCATCCGCAGCCCACGTTGCGCTGCGTGGCAAGGGCTGACGATGTGGCTGGCCTGCTTGCCGCGGCGCTGGCCGGTGCGATACCTCAACCCCTCCAGGCGGAAGCAGTGTCCAACCGCGCCGCCAGCAACAGCCAGCCGGTGGCAGCATGAGAAGCGCCCTGGCCCAAGCTCCTTCCCGCAGCTTCGCGCCAAAGCTTCCCGCACTTGCGGCGGCGGGCATGGTGGTGGCCGCGCTGGTGGCTGTTTCCGCCGCCCGGCTCGGCGGTTACTCGCCGGTGCAGGAACTTGCCGCCGCAGAGGTGCTGCAGAGCCGGCTCGTCCGTTTCCAGTCCGATGCCAGCGGCGTTGCCGTCATCGATGCAACGACTGGCAGGACCATCACCCACACCAGCGCTGAGGGCTTCGTTCCGGGCGTACTGCGCGGCCTGAACCGCATGCGCCAGACAGGGCAGGCGGACGCCGCAGCAGCCTATCGGCTGGAACGGCTGAGCAACGGACAATTGCTGTTGATCGACACCGCATCTGGCATCAAGCTCGACCTTGCGGCCTATGGCCGGGACAATGCGGCACTGATGGCGACATTCCTTTCATCCACAGGAGGCAACTGATGTTGAACCCCTTCGCTTCCGCCGCCCGCGAGGACGTGATGTGCACCGTGCGCGTGGTGAACACCTTCGAGAACCTTGCAGCGCATGTTGAACTCGATGACGGGGTGACGGTTGAGCCGGGTGACGAGGTGCTCGTCCACGGCAAGCCTATCATCGTGCCCTATGGCGAATCCGCGATGGAGCGCCGCAAGGCGACGATCACGCGGGCGACCTGGCTGGAGCGCAAGTGGGTGAAGCTCACCGGCGATCTGGAATTCATGGAACTCTTGGAATTCAGCTTTTCGGGGGAGGAGCTCTAATGACCATCGAAACACTCGGAATCAGGCCGGCAGACACGCTCGCCAAGGCGCAGGAATCAACCGTGCTGAGCCCGCGCTTCTACACAACGGACTTTGCGGCGCTGGACAAGCTGGACGTCTCGCCCGTGCGCGCCGAATGGGACAAGCTCATCGCCGAGATGCAATCCGACCCCAACAAGGGCCACTTCAAGCGCAATGCCGAGTGGGACCATGTGGATCTCGCCGCATTGCCGGAAGGCCTACGGCGCGAACTCGTTGACTTCCTGGTGAGCTCGCTCACCGCCGAATTCTCCGGCTGCGTGCTCTATTCGGAGATGCGCAAGCGCGGCACCAACCCGGACCTGTGCGAACTGTTCCGCCTGATGGCGCGTGACGAGGGCCGCCACGCGGGGTTCATCAACGACACGCTGAAGGACTTCAACCTCGGCGTTGACCTTGGCTTCCTGACCAAGACCAAGAAGTACACTTTCTTCCGGCCCAAGTTCATCTTCTACGCGACCTACCTGTCCGAGAAGATCGGCTATGCGCGCTACATCACCATCTTCCGGCACCTGCAGCAGCATCCGGAACGGCGGATCCACCCTATCTTCAAGTGGTTCGAGCAGTGGTGCAACGACGAGTTCCGCCATGGCGAGGCCTTCGCGCTCCTCATGCGAGCGCACCCGGAACTCCTTTCCGGCCTCAACAAGCTGTGGGTGAAGTTCTTCCTCGTGGCAGTGTTCGCCACCATGTACGTCCGCGACCACCAGCGGCCACACTTCCATGAGGCACTGGACATTGACCCCACCGAATATGGCTACAAAGTCTTCAAGATCACCTCGGAAATCTCCCGCCAGGTGTTTCCGCTGGAACTCGACATCGACAATCCGGCCTTCTTTGCCTGCCTCGAGAAATTGCGCAAGATCAATGACCGAAATGGCGAATGGCAGAAAAAAGGTGGCATGACGGCGAAGCTGGGCAAGGCATGGACGGCGGTGGCGGCGAGCGCCACCATGATCCGCCTTTATCTGATCCCGTCCAAGTCCAACGACCTGCCTGCCGACATCCGCCTCGCGCCCACCTGGTGACCTGAACCGATGGCCTATGCACTGCCCATCGCCTACGCCCTGTTCCTCTGGTGGTTCGCCACCGGGCTGATCTTCTTCCTCGATCAGCTTCCGGTGCGGACCTTCAAGTGGAGCATGGCGGGCGGCACGGCGCTGCTGGCGGCCTCGCTCTGGGTGATCTGGGCCGCGTCTGATGATACTTCCCTCTTCGCCGTCTATGCCTCCTTCACCGGCGGCGTGCTGGCCTGGGGCTGGCAGGAACTGAGCCTCTACACCGGATACGTGACGGGCCCGCGCAAGCAATCCTGCCCGGCGGGTTGCAGCGGATGGCGCCATTTCGGCCATGCGCTGGGCGTCAACCTGTGGCACGAAATCGCCATTGTGGCGGTGGCGCTGGCCATTTGGGGCCTCTGTGGAAAAGCTGTGAACAACTGGGGCCTCTGGGCTTACATACTGCTCTGGGCAATGCACCTCTCGGCCAGGCTCAACGTGTTTCTGGGGGTGCGCAACGTGTCGGAGGAGTTCGTACCCGCCCACATGGCGGTGCTGAGGAGCTTTCTGACCGTCAAGCCCATGAATTTGCTGTTTCCTTTCTCGGTGACCGCCGCCTCGATAGGGGCCGTCCTGCTGTTCCAGGAAGCCTTTTCGGCCACCGCCGGGGAGGATCGGGCAGGCTGGTCGCTGCTGGCCGCGCTGGCGGCTCTGGCGCTGTTCGAGCACTGGATGCTGATGTTGCCGCTGCCTGTGGAAAAGCTGTGGAAATGGAGCCTGCCCCACCGCCGGGACGCGGCGAAATCGCGCAATTCCATCTCTCCCAGGTTTGACTATACACCCCTCAAAACCCCGCTGTCGCCATGACACCCTCCGGAGTGCCCCCGATGGACTACGAAAGCTTCTTCAAGACCGAACTCGATGCACTGAAGACCGAGGGCCGCTACCGCGTCTTCGCAGATCTCGAGCGCAAGGCGGGAAGCTTCCCCAAGGCCACCCACCATGGGGCAGAGCAGAAGGAGATCACCGTCTGGTGCTCCAACGACTATCTCGGCATGGGCCAGAACCCGGCAGTGATCGCCGCCATGCATGAAGCGCTGGACCGCTGCGGCGCAGGTGCCGGCGGTACGCGCAACATCTCAGGTACCAACCACTATCACGTCGAACTCGAGCGCGAGCTCGCCGACTTGCACGGCAAGGAAGGCGCCCTGCTGTTCACCTCGGGCTATGTCTCGAACTGGGCAGCCCTTGGCACTCTGGCAAGCTGCATTCCAGGCTGCATCGTGTTCTCGGATGCCGGCAACCATGCCTCGATGATCGAGGGCATCCGCCACAGCCGCGCCGAGCGCCACATTTTCAGGCACAACGACCTCCATGACCTCGAGCGCCTGCTGAAGGCGGCAGATCCATCCCGGCCGAAGCTGATCGCCTTCGAATCCGTCTACTCGATGGATGGCGACATCGGCCCGATCAAGGAAATTTGCGACCTCGCCGACAAGTACGGCGCCATGACCTATCTCGATGAGGTGCATGCGGTTGGCATGTACGGCCCGCGCGGCGGCGGCATCGCCGAGCGCGAAGGGTTGATGGACCGGATCACGGTCATCGAGGGAACCCTCGGAAAGGCCATCGGCGTGGTCGGCGGCTATATCACGGGTTCCGCCGCGCTGTGCGACTTCGTTCGCTCCTTCGCCTCGGGCTTCATCTTCACCACTGCACTTCCCCCGGCGGTGGCCGCCGGTGCCACGGCCTCAATCCGCCACCTCAAAAATTCGCAGTTCGAGCGCATGCGCCACAAGGATCGCGTGGCGAAGATGCGAAAGCGACTGGACCAGGCCGGCGTGCCTTACATGGCAAACCAAAGCCACATCGTGCCGGTGATGGTGGGCGATGCCAAGAAATGCAAGTGGATCAGCGATATCCTGATGGCCCAGCACGGCATCTACATCCAGCCCATCAACTATCCCACCGTGCCGCGTGGCACGGAGCGCCTGCGCATCACGCCGACTCCGCTGCACACTGATGCCGACATCGACCACCTGGTCAACGCACTTTCGGAGCTTTGGTCGCAGTGCGCGCTGGCCCGCGCGGTTGCCTGAGGTGATCCCCCACTTCTCCCGCCCGTATCAAGCGATCATGGACAGGAGCGCGCGTTGACACATTGGATCATCCTCTGGATTGCCGCAGCAGTCCTGTTCTTGCTGATCGATATGGTTTGGCTCCTGTGGCTGGGCCGCAGCTTCTATGTGACCGAGATCGGTGACCTGTTGCGACAGCCGCCGAATTTTGGCGCAGCCGGCGCCTTCTATGTGCTTTACGTCACCGGCCTTATGGTGATGGTTGTCTGGCCTGCCGTGCAGGGCGGGTCGGTCGGTCAGGCTGTGCTCTACGGCGCAATCCTCGGCCTCGTCGCCTATGGAACCTATGACCTCACCAATCTGGCCGTCATGAAGGGTTTCACCACCAAGATCGCCATTATCGACATGGTATGGGGTACAGTTCTGACGGCCGCAGTGTCGGGCTTGACGGCTGCGATCGGCATGCGACTGCTGGGAAAATAGACTCCAGGTGACCTCATCGTGCGCGCGCTTTGCTCGCGCATCCCTGTTCCGAAGCAACCAAAGGATGATGGCCGGGTCGAGCCCGGCCATTATGTTGTTGCGCATGCCCGGCTTCGGAAATCTCAGCCGCCGATGTGCTGCTTGATCAATGCATTCAAGTCGAATGCCTTCTTCATAGAGACCATGCGGCAGGGCGGAGAACGGCGGGATCCAGCCAGTGATCGCCCAGATTGCGCCGAGTATCAGTTGAAAAGAAATTGCGCTGTCGAGGCAGTTTCTGTGCAATGCGTTGACTTTGTCCTAGATCTGGCACGACCCGTGCAGCGTTTTCGAAGACTCTTCACGGTTGCAGCATAAGGAGGACCAATGGCGCTCACCCGCATGATCGTCGAACTGGGCATGGGAACCGACCTGCGCGGCTCGGACTACACCAAGGCCGCCATCAGGGCTCTAAAGGATGCACTGTGGCACAATTCCCTCACCATCGCCCCTGCCCTCGGCCGCAAGCCCGAGGACATGCACGTGAAGGTTCTGGTCGGCGTGCCGAAACCCCACCTCGTCGACAAGGCAACGGTGGCCGAGGTGCAGCCCTATGGCACGCGTGAGGTGGAAGTCGTCGAGGGCGGCCTCGAGATCATGAACGACGAAGGCACCAACCTAACGGTGATCGCCAACGCCGCGGCCGTTGTCTACCTCGACGTGGAGACCAGGTAGTGGCCCTCAAGCGCATCATCCTCGAAATGGGCCAAGGCAATGACATACATGGCGGCGAATACACCAAGGCCGCCCTGCGCGCCGTGCAGGACTGCATCCACCGCTCCTCCCTCATCTTCCTGCGCACGTTGAAGATCGATACCTCGGAACTCGACATCGAGGTGACGATCGGCGTGCAGAAGCCAGAGATGGTGGACACCGCGAAGGTGGCCGTCAGCCTGCCCGTCGGCAAGGCCCGGGTGAAGGTCGTCAAGGGTGGGCTCGACGTTCCCGACGACGAGAGCGGCGGCGCCTTAGTCATCGACACGGCGGGTGTCGCCGTCCGGGTCGACGAGAAGCATCTGGGGGCTTGAAACGGGCGGGCAGTCTCCATAAGCCCTAGGGGCATGGAGACTGCAATGACCGCCTCGCCCCTGAAGATCGACGGCGCCGAGCTGCGCCTCGTCCGCCTACCCCTGCTCACCCCCTTCACCATCGCCACCGGCACGATGCATGAGAAGCTGTTTCCGCTGCTCACCCTCCGGTCGAACGGCATCGAAGGCCATGCCGAGGGCGTGATGGACCCCCTGCCGGACTATCTCGACGAGACCATCGCCGGCGCCATGATGCTGCTGCGCGACGTGCTGATCCCGCAACTCGTGGGCAAGAGCTTCGAGAACCCGGCGGCCGTCGCGCAACTCCTCGTCCACTGGCGCGGCCACTACATGACCAAGGCCATGGTCGAGATGGCCTTCTGGGACTTGTGGGCCAAGTCGCTGAACCTCCCGCTCAAGACGCTGCTCGGCGGCGAGCGTGACGCAATCGACGTCGGCGTGTCGCTGGGGATTGGCCCGATTGAGGATACGATCGAGCGGGCGCGCAAGCACCTGGCGCTCGGCTATAAGCGCATCAAGCTCAAGATCATGCCGGGCCACGACGTGAAGCTGGTGGAGGCGGTGCGCAATGCCCTGCCCGATTCCCACCTCACGGTGGATGCCAACAGCGCATACACGCTGGCCGACATGGAGGTGATGAAGGCGCTGGATGGCTTCGGCCTCGACTACATCGAGCAGCCGCTGGCCTGGGACGACATCCATGACCATGCCGTGCTGCAGTCCCGCATGAACACCGCGATCTGCCTCGACGAATGCATCCGTACCGCCGAACACGCCCGCAAGGCGCTGGCCAGCGGCGCCACCCGCGTCATCAATATCAAGGTCGGGCGCGTCGGCGGCTATCAGGAGACCCGCCGCATCCATGATCTCTGCGCGGCATGGACCTTCCCCGTCTGGTGCGGTGGAATGCTCGAGTCTGGCATCGGGCGTGCCCACAACATCCACCTCTCGACGCTGGCAAACTTCCGCAAGCCCGGCGACACCTCAAGTTCCAGCCGCTACTTCGCGAAGGACATCGTCAACGAGGCGCTGGAAGCCACCGATGGTCGCATGCCCGTGCCGAAGGGTCCCGGCATCGGCGTAACGCTGGACCGCAGCTTCCTCGACAAGGTCACCGTCGCGACGGAGCGCTTCCCGGCATGATCATCCGCGACCTTTCCGGCATGGAGGAGTTCTTCAAGGCCGAGCAATTGCAGCGCGACGTCTGGGGTGCCGACGATACCGAAGACCCCGCCGACCTGATGATG
This sequence comes from Rhizobium sp. Q54, assembly GCA_945889445.1. Lineage (GTDB taxonomy): Bacteria > Pseudomonadota > Alphaproteobacteria > Rhizobiales > Aestuariivirgaceae > Aestuariivirga. The sequence continues at coordinate 4,070 of CAMDBX010000004.1, read as the reverse complement.
GTGATCCAGCACGAGGGCGGCCTCGTGGCTGGCGCCTTCGAGGGCGAGCGGCTTTTGGGCTATGTTTTCGGCTTTCCAACACGCGAACCGACTGTTCAGCATTCGCACCGGCTGGCAGTTCACCCGGACCAGCGCGGAAAGGGACTGGCCCTCAGCCTCAAGCGCTACCAGCGCGAATGGTGCCTCGCCCGCGGCATCACGCTGGTGCGCTGGACATTCGACCCGCTGCGACACACCAACGCGCACCTCAACATCGCAAGGCTCGGCGCCGAGGTCTCGACCTATCACCCGGACTACTATGGCGTGATGAAGGGTATCAACGCCGGACTGCCCTCCGATCGGCTGCGCGCTGACTGGCACCTCGCGTCCGAGCGCGCGCAGGTTTGTGCTGCCTGCGAACCGGGCCAGGCCAAGCCAAGCGCCCCTGCCGGCACGCAGCAAGTCCCGATCCCACCTGACCTCGACCGCCTGCTGGCCCTAGACGAGCAGGCTGCCCTCACCGCACGCCTGCGCGTGCGCGCCGAACTGACCCGCCTGTTCGCACAAGGCCACAAGATCCGCGGCTATGACGCTGCGGCTGCCTGCTATCTTCTGTGGGGTTGAGGCGTTGCCCGCAGCAAGTCCACAACCTATGCTGAAAGCAGGGGAACGAAACTGATGCCACAGACATCCAGCCAACAGGCCGAAACATGCTGAGGTGGTTCTCAGGACCCGCCACCGCCCTGTTCATCTGTACCTTGCTGTGCGGGTCCGTTGCAGCGGAGGTGAACGTCGCGCAGGCCGGCAAGGGCTATGACATCGACGTATCCGGGCAGGCCTCCACGACGGAGGTGATCGACGCGATCGCCGCCGCCACTGGCGCCACCATCCAGGGTTATCCGGAGGATGGCACCGTCGCCGACAACCACATTCGGGGCGCCAGCCTCGAGCGAGCATTGCGGGCACTGCTGCCCAAGGCCGCCTTCGTGGTCCGCTTCAACGCCGATGACACGCCTGCCGCCATCATCTTCCTGTCCGATGCCAAGGATGCAGCATCCCAGGGTGCGGACCCGGACGTTGACGAAGGCCTGGACGCGATCGACGAAGCCACGCCGCCCATGGAAGACCTACAGTAGCTGGAAGAGCGATCATGAGCATCGATGCCGTGGCAGACATTGCTGCAATCCACGCCGCGGTGGACATGGAATGCATGGACCTGCCGCAGGCTGCGCACACCTTCTCCGGCATCGAGATGGCCATGTGGGACGTGTTGGAACAGAAACGTCATGATCCGGTCTATCAGCTTCTGGGCTAACGGAAGGCTCATCCAATGTTGCCCTATGCCTCGCAACTCTTCGGCGCCACCCTGCAGGAGACTCTGAATGGCTGTCGCAAGGCACGCGAGAGCGGATACCGCGCGGTGAAGTGCAGCTGGGGGCCCTTTAGTCGCGGCACGCTGCAGGACGCCCGCGACCACCTGCAGGCGGCGATGCTGCGCACAGCTTCCACATGGCCCAGCAACTGGTCGACTATTGCCGGGTCGGGTACCTGCAAATAGATTGCGGACGCATCGGCTGCACCGGTCCGGCCAAGCCCGCGGCCCTCGGCATCACCATGAACACGGCGGGCATGCAGCCGTACCTGGTCGACGTGGAGATCGCGGTGAACGGTCGAACACTATACTGCAGCCCTTCCATCTGAGAGCCTGACCGGAAAACAGGATGGCGACGGCAAACGAAACGGGGAACGGCCGGGCAATGCCCGGCCGCTGCTGCTAGCGGTACTGCCCAGGCTGAAGTGCGCAATTCGACGTCGCGGTAAGGCCACGAAGATCGTCACGATCTTGATCGTTCGTATAGCCGTCGCGGTTCAGGTCCCACCAGGTTGATGCGTCCTCAGTGATGGACCTCCACAGAGCCTGGTTGTCCAGGTCGGCATCATTCACCACCGCGTCGAGGTTCGCATCACCCGGGCACGCCTTCTGCGAATTCAGCGTATCTTCCAGACTCGTGACCAGAGCATCATAATTGACTTTCAGGCGGCCCGAGAGCTGGTCGCTGCCCTCTCCAGGTCCGGTGTCCGGTGCAAGCAGGTTGTTGGCCTTCTGGCCAGACGGCCGGTCAATCGTTGGGTTGCCTGGCTTCTGGTCAATCCTGAAGAACTCATCCGTTTTGATCGACGCGCAGTTTGCGCCATCCACGGTGAGTTCCGGGTTCGCCATGTTAATGTTGGTCGCCGTCTTGCGAACGAGTTTGTAGGACTGGTTACGCATGCCAAAGGAATAATCGGGCAGGAGAGCCGCCAGCGGCTGGTTCGCAGAATTGAGATACTGGTTGACCTGGCAGCATGTCGACAGTCCGTTGCCGTTGTCGAAGCTCGCAAGATCGCCGACATCAGTTCCTTTGCCATACCAGATGCCGCCATATCCGTTCTGACAGAGGTCCTTGGTCGGGAACAGCGTGGTGCAGGTGTTGATGGATTGTATCACACAGGCACCGTCGACATGGCTGGTCGATCGGGTGTTGGTGCCATACTGCGTGAAGTTGGTCGTCCTGATGGGCGAGGCGTCCTGCCGCGGATTGACGAGATAGGGAAGTAGGGGCTGCGAATCCAGGCCCTGCGTGGGGGGCACGACCTCCCTTGCGTCGATGCCGGCGACATCACTGAAGAACCCGAAAAGGTCTACAATGTTGACCATCGAGCGCACCGCCCGGTTTGGCGATGCCACCATCGGACCGGCCACGATCAACGGCACCCATACGCCGGTCTGATAGACGGTTCCCTTGGAATTGGCCGGATCGAAAGGCAGCCGGACGTTGTCGGCAAAGCTGCCATTGTCGGCAACCACCACGATGACGGTGTTGGCCGCCTTTGCGTTGTAGACGAGACCACCCTTCCTGTTCTTCTTTGCAAGTCCGGTCTCGACCAGTACCCGGGCCAGCTCCTTGTCGATGCTCTCCACCATCTGCGTCATCAGCGCGCGATCGTCAGTGGCGTTGCCGGCGCACTTGTTTCCGAGCCTGGTGAGCTTGTTGGAGACGAGCGCCGGCGGCGCCGGCTGGTACGGCGTGTGCGCGGCGGAGAAGGCCAGCGTAACCATCCACGGACTGTTGGCAGGCTGCGCGTTGATCCACTCGATGGCGAAGTCTGCCTCGCGCGATGTCCGATATCCTCGGCTGGCCGGATCGGCCGCGCTCTTCAATACGGCAGGCTGTCCGGGACCCGGGTTCTCAACAAGCTCGCTGACATAGTAGCCATTCTGCTTGGAGAAATCGAGATTGCCCGGCAGCTCTGCTGCGCAGGATGCATTGGGCTGCAGGATGCCCCCTGACGCAAGGCAGGTTAATCCTGGCGCCTCGTTCCCGCTGCCGGTGCTCATGTAGGTGCAGCTGCCGTCCGCCTTGTAGCAGGCCCCGCTGTTGGCGCCGTTCACGGGGTCAATGTCTCTGGTTGGAACATAGCCGCAATTGTAGGTGCCTGCCACCGCGGACGCGCCGCCTGCCGTGGTGTCGATGTCACTCGGACCCCCGTCATACCAGCCCTTAAAGTAGTCCCAACCGAGCTGGGTGACGGCGGTTTCGCCGTATGGATTGGTTGACGGATCCTGCGGGTATGTCGGCGCATTGGTGAAATGGGATTTGCCGAACAGCGCGCTCTTGTATCCGGCTTCACGCAAAATATTCGGCGTCGTCGTTTCATAGGGCGACTGCTGCGAGGCGGCCAGGTCAGGCGGCAGGATTGCAGCCATCACGTTATGGCGCAGCGGATAGCGGCCTGTGAAGAAGCTGACGCGGCTCGGCGAGCACTCCGGTGAGGCCCAAGTATTGCGGAACAGCACGCCTGATTCCGCGATCTCATCAAGGGTCGGCGTCCTCGGAGGAGCCAAGGGCCCAACGCCGCGGCCGCCATATCCGAACAGCTTCATCTGGTCGATGCCCACGTCATCCATGATCACGAACAGGATGTTCGGCTTCGCGGCAGACAGTGCCGGCATGGCGCCTGATCCAAGGATCACGGCAAAGGCCGCGGCAATAATTCCAGGCAATCGCTTCAGCATTTCAAATCTCCCCAAGAGCCCGGAATAAAGCCCC
>CAMDBX010000003.1 GCA_945889445.1 Rhizobium sp. Q54 | reverse complement strand
ATGGGCCAGCGGCACAGGGCCGTGCCACTCATGGAAGTTCATGCCGATGTCGAAGTCGAGCGACCAGTCGGCCTGGGTGGTCACCATGCCGGCATCGCACCACAGCTGGCCGTCACGCTGGTCGACGATGACGAAGTCGCCCTGGGCCTGACGGGTGATGAATTCGAGCGGCTCCATCGGCAGCGTCGAGGCATCGCCGAAGGTGAAGGTCTGGTCGATACCCATGGGGCGGTTGATCCAGCGCCACTGGTCGCCGTTCTTTTCCAGCGAGAAGTGCTCCGGGTAGCCCGCAGCCTGGGACTCCATGAGGAGTTCGAGCGTATCCCACTGCGCGGCCATCATATGCGGCAGCGCCTGGTAACGCAGCGGATCTTCCTTCAGCACCTTGGCGCGATCAGCCATCTCGGCCACGAAATGCTCGTCGACGTCGATCGGCTTGTTGTAGGCATGGCCGGCGGGGCCGGCGGCAACATGGGGCTCCATGTTCACCGAATACATGTACTTGTCTTCGTTGAAAGGGAAGGGGAAGCGGCGGATCGCTTCGGGTGAGTTCTTGAACGTATAGTCGTCGCGGAATGTTTCGTTCTTGAATTTGATGTTCATACGCTGAACTCCTAGAGGTCGAGGGTGACCGCGCTGCCCGTGATGCGCGAGACGCAGATCATGATCTTCTTGCCGGAGGCCTTGTCGTCAGGCTCCAGGAAGTGGTCGTTGTGTTCGAGTTCACCGTCGCACGACACGACACCCGTCTCGCATTGGCCGCAGGCGCCGCCGCGGCAGAGATAGGGCGCTTCGACGCCATTGGCCTCGAGCGCTTCAAGAATGCTCTGGTGGGGGGCCACGTCGATGGTGCGGTTCGATTTCGCGAGCTTGACCTGGAAGGCCTTGCCGGGCGGCGGTGCGAGGAACTCTTCGGAGTGGAGGTTCTGCTTCGGCCAGCCCAGTTCGCGCGCCTTGCCGAGCACGCCGTTGATCATGCCGGCGGGACCACAGACATAGAGGTGGGTTCCGAGCGGCTGGTTCTCCAGCACCTTCTGGACGGGGATGAAGAGCTTCTCCTCATCGCAGTAGACCTTGACGCGATGCGCGCCATAGCGCTGCTGCAGGTCCTTCCAGTAGGCGCCGTGGCTGCGCGTCCGCACCGCATAGTGTAGCTCGAAGGCGCGGCCCTCACGCTCCATCTGGTCCATCATGGCGATGAAGGGGGTGATGCCGATGCCGCCGGCCATCATGATGTGCTTCTTGCCCCGATGATCGAAGGGGAAGAGGTTGACGGGCTGGCTGAGCGTGAGCTCGTCGCCCTCCTTCAGCGTTTCGTGCAGGAAGGCGGAGCCGCCGCGCGAAGTCTCGACGCGGAGCACGCTGATCTCGTAGCCCGCCGTATCCTCCGGCGAGGACATGAGCGAATAGGGGTTGCGGCGCAGCGCCTTGCCGTCACGCATCGAGACGATGACATGGGCGCCGCCGGAAAACACCGGCATCGGCTTGCCGTCAACGCGCTCGAAGCGGAAGCGCTTCACCTTGTCGGCAACTTGGCGGATCTTCGCCACGCGAACCTTCATTTCGGTGTTGATGGTCACGGGAACAGCTCCTCGGGCTTGGGCGCGGTGCCCGGCTCCTCGGCGTCGATGCAGACGCCCTGAAAGGCGCCGAGGCGGCGCGAGTAGTGGTCACGCACCAGGAGCGACAGGCCGCAATGGGTGCAGGTGTAGGGGCTGGTCGTGACGCTGTCGGTGATGCCCTTGCAGTGCACGCACTGCACGCGGCGCGCCGCCGAGCCGCGGTGCTCGGTGTGGAGCGAAGCGGGGTCGACGCCGTGGTTCATCGCCACCTGCTGGGCCTGGCCGATGAAGCCCTCGGTGCCCGCGAGATAGATGCGGGTGCCCATGTGGGCCTGACCGAGCATGACGTGGAAGCGGTTGAGCAGCACGGGGATGGTGGGCGCCAGCCAGAACGTATCAGCACCCAGCGCTGCCAGCTTCCTGTCGTGGTCCTCAGCCCTGGAGCCCGAGGCGACGTAGAGGATGTCGGCATTCTTCAGAAAGTCTGCGCCCGCCGCCTTGACCTGGTCGATCAGGGCCAGCGCCCCTTCGCCCTCGAGGGCGAAGAGGTGCCGCTTGGCGTGAATGTCGATGTTGAGGCCGCTGTAAACAGGGCGGCTCTTGATACCTGCTACGAGCATGCGCCCCGTTACTCCTCAGCCAACAGCAGTACGCTTTTTCTTTTCGGGATCATCGAAGGTGATGGTGTGGGCGATTGCCTTGGCCTTCACGTTCTTGCCGCGGATCTCGAGCGGGGTGCCCTGCTTGGCGTAAGGCACCTCGAGACGGGCGATGCCCATGCTCTTCTTGGTGAGCTTCGAATAGCTCGGGCAGGTGACGACACCGACCTTGCGGCCGTCGGCCCAGACCTCGTCGCCCAAATCCACCGGTCCGTCTGCATCGACGAGCACGCCGAAGATCTTGAAGCGTTCCTTGCCCTTGATCTTGTAATGCTCCTCGGCACCGCGAAAGCCGGTCTTGCCCGGGCTCACCGTGAAGTCGAGGCCCAGTTCCCACAGCGAGTCGCCGGGGATCTGGTCGGGGAAGGGATACATCTGCGAGTTATCGTAAGGGTAGAACAGCAGGTAGGACTCGACGCGCAGCATGTCGAGCACGCTGAAGCAGACGGGGATGATGCCCATCGACTTGCCCTTGTCGAGGATCGTGTCCCACACCATGGGCGCATCCTGGCCGCGCACGAAGATTTCGTATCCGCGCTCACCGGTGTAGCCGGTGCGCGAGATCATGACAGGCGCGCCGAACAGCGTGGTCTGCATGTGGTGGAAGTACTTGAGGTCGCGGATGCCCGGCACGTGCTGGGCGAGAAAATCGACGGCCAGCGGACCCTGCAGCGAGAGATCGTGGAGATCGTCATCGAACAGGACAGCGACGTTGCGGCCCATGGCGGCCTTCACGATCTGCTCATGCGCCGAGCCCGAGCCGTGCACCAGCATGAAGGAGTTGGGGCCGGTGCGATAGACGATGCAGTCATCCGTGAACATGCCGCGGTCATCGAGCATGCAGGCATAGACCGACTTGCCCGGATAGACCTTGTTGATGTCGCGGGTGGTGATGTAGTCCAGCACCGCGATGGCGTGGGGACCCACGAGGTGGACCTTCTTCAGGCCCGAGACATCCATGAGGCCGGCCTTGGTGCGGACCGCGATGTGCTCTTCATAGATGTCCTTGTCATAGGTCCAGGCGGTGCCCATGCCGCTCCAGTCTTCGAGCTTCGAACCAAGCGCCCGGTGACGATCACCAAGGGCTGAAAATCTCCAGGACAGCGGCATGCGACTCCTCCTAATTGTTTCCTGCGTGGAATTATTTTTTCCAAACTGTACACGGGAATCGGAGAAGCGCAAGTCGTCTGATGGAGGGAGGCAGCGTGTTTGCGAGCGACGACCTGCCGCATGGGATCGTCGCGCGGATCGTTTCCTTATGTAGGAAAATATTGACTTCTTCTCCCGAACGTGCTATGTAGCTTCCTGCCGTGCCAATGACGGGCGGCGCAGAACGGGATGGGTGGATGTTGGTCTGGTTGGTGCTCTTGCTTGGCGTGACGGTGATCCTCACCGCCCTGCCCCGCTCAGCCAGCCCTGGCAGCCCGCAGCCGGAAGCGGTTGGCGAGGATGACCAACAGGATGCCGGGGATGAAGACCACGGTGGCAATGGCCGGATAGAGCGGCGAGGAACCGACCGCGATGCCCGAAAAGATGAAGGTCGGGATGGTCCGCGTCGACCCCGCGAGGCTGTAGGTGATGTAGAAGTTTCCCCAGCTCAGCAGGAAGGCGAAGATCGCGGCGGAGAAGATGCCGGGCCAGAGCAGCGGGATGGTGACATGGCGGTAGACATCCCAGCTCGAGGCACCGCAATCGCGCGCGGCATCTTCCAGCACCGGATCGAAGTTGTAGACCTGCACCGCCACGATCACCATGGCGAAGGGCGCGATGTAAACGATGTGGCCGATGATGGCCGTGACAATGCCGGTATTGAAGCCGAACCAGCGGCCCAGGACCGAGAACCACAGGAGCAGCACGATGCCGAGCAGGAGTTGCGGAAAGGCGAGCGGCGCCCCGGCCAGACCCTGGAAGGCGCGCTTGCCCTTGAAGCGGTAACGCACCGCCACGATGGCCGCCATGGTGCCGATGGCGGTGGCGAAGACCGTGGCAAAGACGGCGATGAGGGTGGAGTTCCACAGCGCGGTGAGTGCCGCCCCCGACTGGAACAGCGCACCATACCACTTGAGCGACACGCCATCGAACGGCAACGTGAGGAAGCGGCCCTCCTGGAAGGAGAAGGCGATGAGGGTGAAGATCGGCACGTAGAAGAAGACGAGCACCGCCACCATCGACCCGTAGAGGATGACGTTGGCCAGTGCGCTTTCGAAGCGGTGGTTCATGCCCCCGCCCTCCGCATGCCGGCAACACGGCTGAACAGCAGCACGACGAAGATGGCGACCACCATGAGGACGAGCGTCAAAGCGGCACCCAGGGGCCAGTTGACGCGCGTTTCGAAGGTCTGGCGGATCAACTCCGCCGACATGGGCGACTTGCCGCCGCCCAGCACCTTGGGCTCGAGGAAGACACCGACGCCCAACAGGAAGATCAGCACGCTGCCTGCCCAGATGCCGGGGCGCGAGAGCGGCAGCGTCACTTCCCAGAAGGCGCGGAACTTCGAGGCACCCGCATCATAGGCCGCAAGGATGAGCGAGCGGTCGATGTTGTCGATCGAGAGATAGATGGTGAAGATGGCGAAGGGCAGAAGGTTGTAGACCATGCCTAGCAACGTGGCCCAGTCGGTGAACAGGAAGGCCACGGTTTCAGCCGGAAAGCCCAGATGCGCGAGGAGATAGTTGGCCGCGCCCTTCTTGTCGAGGAACAGCACCCAGCCGAAGGTTTTCAGCGTGGCATCGGTGATGAAGGCGAAGGTGATGAGGACCTTGATTTCGTTGTCCAGCCGCTTGAAGCGCGTGGCCAGCCCATAGGCGATGGGAAAGGCGATGATGATGCAGACGACGACGCAGGCCACCGCCATGAACAGGGTGTGGCCGAGGATGGTCCAGTAATGCGGCTTGGTGAACACGTCGGTCCAGGTGGCGAGGCTCCAGGTCCAGTTGAGCTGGAAGTTCTGCGTCTTCTGGAAGGTGAGGATGAAGGTCATCACCAGGGGTGCGAGGAAGCAGGTGGTTTGCAGCACGACGCTGGGCAGCGCCTTTACCCAGAGTTCCGGGTCACGCCAGCTGCGGGAGACCTCCATGTCCATGGCTTACGCCTCGCCCGGCTTCAGGACCCAGATGTCCTTCTTGGCCCAGCCGAGCCACACGTCCTCGCCCAGTTGCATGGGAAGATGCGAGGTGCCCTGGATCTCGATGGCGAGTTCAAGGCCTTGGGTTGAGCGGGCGCGATATTGCACCGTGCCGCCCTTGGTGAAGACCTCGGTGACGGTGGCGGGAAGCTTGCAGTCAACGTCCGCATCCTTGTCGCAGCGGCGGATCAGCTCCGGGCGGACGTTCATCAGCGCAGGCCCCTGCCCCACGTCCCCGGCGACGAGCGATGCGGGGAGACTGCCCTGTGCATCGACGATCTCATCACTGCCGTAGCTCACCTGCGCGCCGCTGCAGGCGGTGACGGTGATGGGCATGAGGTTGGTTTCACCGATGAAGCCCGCGACGAAAGGATCGGCCGGGCGGTAATAGATGTCGGCGGGCTCGCCCAGCTGCAGGATTTTTCCGGCGCGCATCACGCAGATGCGATCGGCCAGCATCATCGCCTCTTCGAGGTCATGCGTGACGTGCACGAAGGTGACGCCGACGGAGCGATGCAGGCGCTTCAATTCCGCCTGCAGCACCTTCTTGAGCTTGACGTCCAGCGCCGAGAGCGGCTCGTCGAGGAGGAGCAGCTTGGGAGACGAGATCATCGAACGCGCCAGCGCCACGCGCTGCTGCTCGCCGCCCGACAGCGCCTTGGGATAGCGCTTGAGATATTCGGGCTTCAGCTCCATCAGGCGGATCATGTCGTCGACGCGCGTGGCGATGACGTTGGGCGCGACCTTCCGCAGCTTCAGCGGGAAGCCGATGTTCTGCGCCACCGTCATGTGCGGGAACAGCGCCAGCTTCTGGAACACCATGGAGGTGGGGCGGAGTGCGGCGGGAACGCCCGCCATGTCCTCGCCCTCGATGCGGATCGTGCCCGAGGTCGTGTCCTCGAAGCCCGCGACCTGCTTCAGGAGCGTGGTCTTGCCGCAGCCCGAGGGACCGACGAGGGCGATGAACTCGCCCTGCCGCACGTCAAGCGACACGCCCTTCAGCGCCGGGTAGGTACCGTAGGACTTGTGGACGTCGGTGATCGAAAGAATCGGTGCGGCGGTCATGTGGTGCCTGGAGGGAATGCGGGCCGGGAATGCAGCAGCATGCCCGGCCCAGCAGGTGTTATTGCGCGGCGGCCAGCTCTTCCTGCCAGATCGCCAGCATCTCGTCGATGTTGGGCGCGATGCGATGCATCTGCGAGTTGTCGTAGGCCGTCCACATGTAGTCCATCTGCAGGATGTCCTTCTCCTCCGGCGTGAAGCGGGATTCGACAGCCTTGTTGGTGACGACGTTGCAGGTGGAATCGAGCAGCGCCAGGATGTGTGCGGCGTCCTTGGAGACAACATGCTTCAGGAGCTTCTGGGAGAGATCGGGCTGGTCCGACTCCTTCAGTACCGCGGTGGCCTCGACCCAGATGATGCCCTGCTTCAGGCCGTTCTTGGGCTCCGGCACCACGGCCATGATGTTCTTGTGGCCCTGCTTCCTTACCGCCGAGGTGAGGTAGGAACCGGCACCGATGCAGCCCAGCAGCGAGCCGTCGAGCAGGCCCTTCTGCGCCTGCGTCAGGTCGCCCACCAGGGTGCGGGTGTTCTTGAACATGGCGCGCAGCACGAGGCGCACTTCGTTCAGCTGCTTCTCGTCCAGCGGCTCATAGGGATTGATGCCGGCATGCAGCGCCATGGGCAGGATGGGCCAGTCGCCCCAGTCCATGACGCAGATCTTGTCCTTGTTGGCGGGGTCGAAGACCGGGTCATAGGTCTTCCACACCTCGGGCTTGGTCACGTCGGTGTTGACGCAAGGCCCCACCCAGCCCCAGCGCGTGGCGACGCCAATGGTCTTGCCCTCGTTCATCAAGGGTTCGAAGGGCGGTTTGAACTGGTCGTAGAAGTCGGCGTAGACGTCCTTGTAGTCGTCCGGGTTCAGTTCCAGCGCGAGGCCCGCCGGGCCCATGCGGGTGATCCATGGCATGTCGCTCGACACGAGATCCACCTCGCGCGAGGCGCCAGCCTGCAGCTTGGCGAAGCCGCCGGGGCTGTCGACGATCAGGTCGAAGCTGATCTCGGTGTCGTTCGCCTTGTTGAAGGGGTCGATGATGCGCGGATCGTTGTAGCCTTCCCAGCACATGTAGGTCATCTGCGTGGCGGCCTGCGCCTGGCGGGTGTTGAGGCCGAGCATGGCGACACCGGCGGCACCGGCCATGCCCTTGAGCATGCGGCGGCGGTTCATGCCTGCCTCGTCAAGGCCCATGGCCTTGATCTGGCGCTGATAATACTGTGGCAGGTCGCTGTACCAGTTCTTCGACATGGGGTTTTCCTCCGATTATCGTGATGGCCTGAGACGTTGCGGGATTTGCGGCGGGGCTTCCATATCCCTTGGGGAATAGGACCCGGTTGCAAGACCGAGGAAGGCGGCGAAGAGTTCCGCCTGGGTCGAGACCTTCATCTTGCGGTAGATGTTCTTGCGGTGGATCTTCACCGTGCCGGGGCTGATCGACAGTTGCATGGCGATCGATTCCGTCGAATGGCCGCGCAGCACCATGGTGATGATCTCGCGCTCACGCAGCGTCAGGCTGGCATAGGCCGGATGCGCGGCGCGCGGTTGCGGTGGCTCGCGCCGCGCGTGCAGGTTGGACCAGTGGCCGGCGCAGAGCGCGCCGATGGCAGGTTCCAGCGCGCGCAGCATGTCGAGATCGGCCCGGGTGATGGCGGGCGCGGCATCCCAGCGGCTGAAGGAGGTGACGCCGGTGAGGCCTGCGCCCACGTCAAAGAACACGCCGATCTCCTCGCCGATGCCGGTGCGGCCATAGTGGATGCGGAAATACTCGCTGCGGCGGAAGTGGTCGGGTGCCACGTCATGCAGGCGATAGCAGCCCGCGCGGCGGCCTTCCTCGACGAGGCGGAAGAACGGGTCGAGCAGGAAGGGGCCGTCGGCATAGTCTTCGGCGATGACGCCGTGGCGCTCCGCGTCCAGCGTGTCCGCAAGCGTCAGCGGGCGCGAGGTGCCGGCATAGGCGAAGACCATCACGAAGTCGAAATCAACGAGCTTCTTCACCCCCGCCAGCAGGGCGGGGACGAAGCCGGGGCCGCGCTGGGCGGCGGCGATTTCGGCGACGGAGCGGCTCCATTGCTCGAGCAGGCGCAGCTTGGGGGCGGTGGGGGCGGTCATCTCTGTCCTTATCCTTTGGGGATATGGCCACATCCCGCCGGCGAAATCTATCCTCGCGCGACATGCAAGCGAGAGACATGACATGACGCAGATGATGAAGGCCGCCGTTCTCCACGAGCTGAGGACCCCGCTGAAGATCGAGCAGGTGCCGGTGCCGGAGCCCGGCCATGGCGACCTGCTGATCAAGGTGACGGCCTGCGGCGTGTGCCACAGCGACCTCCATGCCGTGGACGGCGACTGGACGCCGCCGCCGGTGATCCCGCTCATCCCCGGCCACGAAGTGGCGGGCAAGGTGGCCAAGATCGGCCCCGGCGTCACCGGCTTCAAGGTGGGCGACGAGGTGGGCGTGCCGTGGCTCTATTCCGCCTGCGGCCAGTGCGAATTCTGCCTTGCCGGCATGGAGACGATCTGCAAGGCGGCGGAGGCCACCGGCTATACCAAGCCGGGCGGCTATGCCGAGTACATGGTTGCCCCGGCGGCCTTCGTCGGCCGGCTGCCCGAAGGCACCAACCCCTATGCCATGGCGCCGATCCTGTGCGCCGGGGTGACCACCTATCGCGGCCTCAAGCGCACGGGGGCGAGGCCCGGGCAGTGGGTGGCCGTCGTCGGCATCGGCGGGCTTGGCCACATCGCCATCCAGTATGCCCGTGCCATGGGCCTGCGCGTGGCGGCGGTGGACGTCTCGGCCGAGAAGCTGGAGCTGGCGAAGAAGCTGGGCGCCGAGCTGGTGGTGAATGGCGCGGAGACCGACCCTGTCGCCGTGATCCAGGACAAGATCGGCGGCACCCATGCGGCTGTCGTCACCGCTGTTGCAGCCAGGGCCTTCGAGCAGGCGGTGCTGATGCTCAGGCCCGGCGGCACGGTAGCCTATATCGGGCTGCCCGGGGGCAAGTCGGACGAGATCCGCGCCTCGATCTCGTCGATCGTCAACCTCGAGCTTTCGGTGAGCGGCTCCAACGTGGGCACCCGGCAGGACCTGAACGAGGCGGTGGCCTTCGCTGCCAATGGCCTGGTCAAGGCGACGATCCGCACTGTGCAGCTGGAGGACATCAACGACGTGTTGGACGAGATGCGCAAGGGCAAGATCGTCGGCCGCGTGGTGCTGAAGCTGGCCTGAGCGGCCCCGCCTCAGCCGTCGGAGAACAGTTCGTAGACCTCGTCCTGCACTGTCACCGCGTGGCCCGCGCCGCGCGACAGGCGCTGGGCAAGGCTGGCGAGCTTGAGGCCGGACACCGCCGACTGGCCATCGACCTGCCAGCCGGGCGAGGCCAGCGCCGCGGTGTTGGCCGCGAACTGCGCCAGGGCCAGCAGCGTCTGGTTCAATATGTCGAGAAGCTGCAGGTTCTGGATGCTGCGGGCATCGAGCACGCCGGCGTTGCGCTCGATCATGTCGTCCACCGTGGCCTCCATGTCGGCGGCCATGAGCTGGAGCGCGCCCAGCTCAAGGGAGAGCTGGTTGAGCAGCACGGACAGCGGAAGGTGGCTCATGTCAGAACAGCTCCAGGTCGCCTGTGGGTGGCAGGGCGGGAACGGCAACCGGCTTCTCCTCCACAGCACGGACGAACTTCTGCATCGCGCGGCCCGAGGCGGGCCAGAACTGGATGCGCCGCCCGGTTTCGCCGCCGAGGCTGCCGCCGGTGATGGCAATGCCCTCGCGCCGGAGGAAGTCCTGCGCGAATTTCGCGTTGGTGGCGCCGATGTCGCCCAGCCCCAGCATGGTGCGCGCACCGCCGAACAGCTTGGCCTCCAGCCGGTGGCGCGCAGCACCCTTCTTGAGGAGCCCGTTGATCAGCAGTTCCATGAGGTGGACGCCGTGGCGCGAGAACAGCGGCGAGGCCGAAGCATCGCCCGGGAGCAGGAAGTGGTTCATGCCGCCCACCTCCGCGACCGGATCATTGATGCAGGCGGCCACGCAGGAGCCGAGCAACGTGGAAATGGAGAGCCCCTTGTCGCCGCTCACGTGATACTCGCCCTGCACGATGTTGATGCGGGCATGATGGCCGGGGTGCTGCATCAGACGAGCTTTCCCACCACCGCCTCGATGGCGGCCTTGAGGGTTGCCGTGGTGAAGGGCTTGGCGAGGAAATTGTTGAGGCCATATTTCTTGCCCTCCTCGATCATCGCGCGGTCGCCCTTGCCGGTGACGAGGATGAAGCAGCACTGGCGCGTTGGCGTGTATTCGCGCAGCGCCTTGAGCAGTTGCAGGCCGTTGAGCTTCGGCATGTTCATGTCCGAGAAAACGATGTGGCAGGGGGCCGACATCATCAGCTGCAGCGCCTGCTCGCCATCGGCGGCCAGAACGGTGTTCTTGATGCCGATCTCGTTCAGGCCGTCGACCAGCAGCATGCGGCTGACCGATGTGTCGTCGGCGACCATCACCTTGAGGTGCTGCATATAAGGCATTGTATACTCCGCTAGGTTCTGGCTGACGTCGCTTCGATGAGGGCGTGGCCGATGCGTGTGATGGGATGCTGGACCTCGACCGCGCCAAGCTCGACTGCCGCCTTGGGCATGCCGTAGACGATGGACGTGGCCTCGTCCTGGGCGATGGTGCGTCCGCCCGCCTGGCGGATTTCAAGCAGCCCCTGGGCGCCGTCGCGCCCCATTCCGGTGAGCAGGACGCCGACGGCGCGGGGACCCAGCGAACGTGCCGCCGAGGAAAACAACCGGTCGATGGATGGGCAATGGCCGTTCACCGGGCCGCCCGTCTTCAGCGCGCAGGCGAAGGTCGAGCGCCCCGTCACCTCGAGGTGAAGCTCGCCGCCGGGCGCGATGTAGACCGTGCCGGGCCTCAAGGCCGCGCCGATCGTCGCCTCCATGACTTCGGGTGCGCACATCTTGTCGAGTCGGACCGCGAGGTTGCGGGTGAACACCGGGGGCATGTGCTGGGTGACGAGGGTCGGCGGGCAATTGGCGGGAAAGGCCGTCAGGATCGAGATCAGCGCCTCGACACCACCGGTGGATGACCCGATGAAGATCATCTTGCCGTCGGACTTGTAGGCGCTCGCGTCAGGTGGCGTCTGCTCCACAGCCCGGGCAACCGGCGCACGGCGCTTCACGTTGGAGGCGATCTTCACCTTGGCGGGAAGCTCGTCGAAGCTGTTGGGGTTCTGGACACTGGGCTTGACCACGCAATCCACCGCCCCCAGCGCCAGCGCGGCGATGGTGGTGTCGGTGCCGCGGGCCGTCATCGAGGACACCATGACCACCGGCATCGGCCTCAGGCGCATCACCTTTTCAAGGAAGGAGATGCCGTCCATTTCCGGCATCTCGACGTCGAGGGTCATGACGTCCGGGTTGAGCATCTTGATGAGTTCGCGCGCCTGCAGCGCCGACTTTGCCGCGCCCACCACCTCGATCTCCGGGTCGGCCTCGAGCACATTGGCGACGAGCTGGCGCATGGTGGGTGAATCGTCAACGACAAGGACCTTGATCTTGCTCATGCCAGGGAGCCTCCAATCTTCCGGTAGACGGTAGTGCCGTCGATCTTGAACAGCGTCTCGGCGGGGCCGATGACACGTTCGGAATGACCGAGGTAGAGGTACCCCCCCGGGCGGATGAGCGGCAGCATGCGGTTGAGAAGCCGCATCTGAGTCTTCTCGTCGAAATAGATCACGACGTTGCGGCAGAACACCGCGTCGAACGGGCCCTTCATCGGCCAGGACCCAATGAGGTTGAGCTGGCGGAAGGTGATGAGGCCGCGCGGCGCCTCGTCGAATCGCAAGGTGCCGGTTCCCGTGCTCTCCATCCAGCTGCGGCGAAGATCGGCGGGAAGGCTTGCCGCTTCCTCGGCGGGATAGGTGGCCTTGCGACCAGTCTCGAGCACGAGAGGATTGATGTCGGTCGCCAGGATGCGGGCGTCATAGGCGCGAGCATCCGGCAGCACGGAGAGAATGGAGAGCGCGATGGAATAAGGCTCCTGACCGCTGGAGCAGCCGGCCGACCAGATGCGCAGGCGGCGGCCGTCGCGGAGTTCCTTGGCCATCGGCTCGATCAGCTTGCTGCGCAGGTGCTGGAAGTGATGGGGCTCGCGGAAGAAGCGCGTGACATTGGTGGTGAGCGCCGCGACCATCTGGGCGCGCTCGTCCGCGCCGTCCTCCGAGTCCACCAGGGCACAATAGTCGCGAAAGTTTTCCAGCCCCAGCGCGCGCAGGCGCTTGGCGAGGCGTGAGTAGACAAGGTTGGCCTTGGAGGCGGGCAGGCTGATCCCCGCATCCTCGTAAAGGGTATTGGCAATGAAAGCGAAATCGGTCCTGTCGAAGCCGAACTCGCCGGCTGCGAGCGGAACCGCAGCTTGGGTGTTCATGCGGCTTCCAGATCCATGCCGGCCGGGAGCACATTGTCCATGGTGATGACGGAGATCATGCGGCCATCCATGGCGATGACGCCACGCACGAACATGCGCGCGAGCTGGGAGGCGACATCGGGCGTGGGCTGGATGGAGGTATCCTCGACCGAAAGGATGTCGGACACGGAATCGACCAACAGGCCCGCCACGCGCTCGTCCACCTGGGCCACGATGATGACGTGGCGCGCGGTAGGTTCGGTACCGGGCAGGCCGAGCCTGACGCCGAGATCGACGATGGGCAGCACCACGCCGCGCAGGTTGATGACGCCGCGGATGTAGGAGGGTGCGCGCGGGATGGCGGTGGCCGGCGTCCAGCCGCGGATCTCGCGCACCGACATGATGTTGATGCAGAATTCGAGGCTGCCGGCACGGAAGGCGACGAATTCGGCCTCGCGGCTCTGCGGGTTCAGGGATTTCTCGATCATGGACATCAGCTCGCTTTGGCAAGGGGGGTTTCGGCGGCGGCCCAGTCATGGTGGCGGGGGCCCACCAGCGCATCGACATCAAGGATCATCGCCACGCGGCCATCGCCAAGGATGGTGGCAGCGGCAATGCCGTCGACGCGCATGTAGTTGGTCTCGAGGCTCTTGATCACCACCTGGCGCTGGTCCTGGATGTTGTCGACGAGAAGGGCGCTGCGCGTGCCGTTGGCCGTCTCGATGAGGATCGCCACACCCGAGCGCAGGTCAGACGTCGGCCCGCGCACGCCCAGCTCCGCGCCGACATCGATCAGCGGCACCAGCACGTCGCGGACGCGCAGCACGAAGGAGTGATCCCCCAAGTGATGGATGCGCGAGGGCTCGTGCTTCACCGTCTCGACGATGGCGGTGAGCGGAATGACGAAGACCTGCTCGTCCACGGTGACCACGATGCCGTCCAGCACGGCGAGCGTGAGCGGCAGGGAGAGGGTGAAGGTGGAACCCTGCCCCGGCGCGGAGGAAATCGAGATGCGGCCGCCCAGCGCCTGGATCGAGCGCTTGACCACGTCCATGCCGACGCCGCGCCCCGAGATGTTGGACACCGTGCTTGCGGTGGAGAAGCCGGGCAGAAACAGCAGGTTGTCGATCTCGCTGTCGGACAGCTGCGCATCGGGCGGCACGAGGCCGTTGGCGATGGCCTTCTGCAGCACCCTGGGGCGGTTGATGCCCTGCCCGTCGTCACTGACCTCGATGATGACGCGGCCGGACCGGTGGGCCGCGGCGAGCTTGACGGTGCCCTCGGGTGGCTTGCCTGCGGCGACGCGCTGCTCCGGCCCTTCGAGACCATGGTCGACGGCGTTGCGGATCATGTGGGTGAGCGGGTCAGCCAGCAGCTCGACCACCGTCTTGTCGACTTCCGTCGCTTCGCCTTCGGTGCGCAGCCGGACGTCCTTGGACGTGGCATCGGCCACTTCGCGAACGATGCGCGACATGCGCTGGAACAGCGGGCGCACCGGCTGGGCGCGGATGGCCATGACGCTTTCCTGGATCTCGCGCGTCAGCCGCTCCAGCTCCTCGAGGCTCGAGGTCACCTCGCGGTCGCGCACGTGGCTAGAATGCAGTACGCGCTGGGTGAGCATGGCCTGGTTGATGACCAACTCGCCCACGAGGTTGATGAGGCGGTCGACGCGGTCGAGATCGACGCGGATCGTCGGCTGCACGGCGGCCTTCACGGCCTTGGGCGCGGCGTCGGCTTCCGGCGGGGGTGCGGCGGCGGCCGCCGCGGCGGCGATTGCCGGGGCTTCCTCGCGCACCTTGCGGAGGATTGCGGTGATGTCCATCTCCGGCTGCGGCGGCGGCGCCGTGGCGGACTGCGCAAGCTCTATGGCAAGGTCGCAGTCGCCCTCGACGAAATCGAAGACCTCCTTCACCGCCGCGCGCTGGCTGTCGGTTTCGAGGCGAAGTTCCCAGGAGAGATAGCTGTCCTCCGGCTCGAAGGTGTCGAGGAAGGGAAGGTTCTTGATATCGCAAATCGACGTGAGCGTACCGAGCCGTGCCAGTTCGCGGAACAGCGCCAGCGGTTCATTGGCCTTGGCGAAAAGCTCGCGCAGCGGGCGCAAGCGGATGATGAAGACGTTCTGTGCCGGTGGTGGCGGTGGCTCGTCGAAGGCGGTGATGATGGGCTGGAACGCGAGGTTCGCGAATTCGTCCTCCTCGGCGGCGGCACCACCGCCACCGATGAGCGCGTTGAATTCCTCTTCGATGGCCACATAGGGGGCGGTGACTTCCACCCCGCCGTCACGGCTCGCCGACACAAGGTCGGCCAGCGCATCGGCGGCGCGCAGGAACAGCTTCATCGCATCGACATCGGGCACCAGTTCGCCGGAGCGCACCCTGTCGAGCGCCGTCTCGAAGATATGGGCGAAGCTCACCAGCGCATTGAGCTTGAAGGCGCCGGCCCCGCCCTTGATCGAATGCACGGCGCGGAACACGGCATTGACGGTTTCGGAATCGCTGTCGCCTTCCTGCATCGACAGAAGGCCATTCTCCAGGGCGGTGAGCTGCTCCTCGCATTCCTGGAAGAAGGTCAGACGGATTTCGGCCATCGGGTCCATGCCGGCACTCCCCTCAGGCGGCGACGCGGCGGACTGCGGCGATGAGCTTCGCCGGGTCGAAGGGCTTGACGATCCATCCGGTGGCGCCGGCCCTTCTCGCGCGCAGTTTCTTCTCGTCATCGCTCTCGGTGGTCAGAACCAGAATGGGAATGGCGCGATATTGCGCATCCTGCCGGACTGCCTCGATGAAGCCGAAGCCGTCCATGCGCGGCATGTTGATATCGGTGATGACGACCTGTGGCCGCTCGCCACGCAGCACATCAAGGCCATGCAGCCCGTCCTCGGCCTGCACGACACGGAAGCCGGCATCGACGAGGGCCATGCGGAGCATGTCGCGCATGGTGCGGGAGTCATCCACGGTGAGGATAGTGACAGTCATGCAGTGAGTCCTTCGCGGGAGAGAAAGTCTTTCGGGAGACCCAGGAGCTGGGCCGCATCGGTGAGGGCGGGCGAGGCGGAAGCGACATGGAAATCATGCCCGTCGGAGCGCCACGTCATCCACGCGCAGAGCAGCGCCTGCAGCGCCGGGGTGGAGACGCGGGTGACGTCGCCCGCCTCCACCACCACCGCGGTGTTGCGCGCCCTGCGCAGGTCCTGCAGCAGGTCATCGATGGCGGTCGGATCAAGTGACGGCCGGAGCCGCAGGACCGTGATGCCCGGACTGTCGCTCATCCGGCACTCTGGCGATGGGGGGCGAGACGCATGTCTTCCGGCTCCGCTGTTGATGGCGGAATGCTAGGAAGGAAAGATTGCGTCAGGCTGGAAGCGGGCCGGCGAGGCTCGCGCCAGGCTTAGCTGACGTGGCGCCGGTTCTCGCTCAAACGCGCGGCGAGCTGATCGAGATCGTCCCGGGTGAGGCGCAGGCGGGCCAGCGGCATGACCAGCTGGTTCTCCCAGTGCACATGGCGGCGGTAACGCTCGAAGAAGCCGCGGAGCATGTAGCCCAGCATCTCGGGGTTGGCGGGGCGGCCGCCCTGGCCGAGCGTTTCCAGCGCCTCGGCGATCTCGGAGGCGAAGTCATTGTCGGAGGAATGCTCGGCGGCCAGCCGCTCGAGGATCTGGTCGACGCCGTCCTCCGGCTTGGCCCTGGCCCGCAGAAGCGGAAACAGCCCCTCCTCCTCGTCATGGTGGTGCAGCGGCAGGTCATATTGCAGGCAGGAGGCAACCTGGGCGCAGAGGCGGCGATCCACCTCGTCCGGCAGGCCATCGGCGATGCGCTCCATCGCGTCGCACATCTGCACCAGCAGGGCATGGGCGCTGGCGATCATGTCCAGCGGGTTTGATCGTTCACTCACGGCGGGGTCGGGCATTGGCGGGACGGATCCTGAAAGCGTCGCCCAATCTCATGGCGCGGGCGGTGGCGGGCCTTGATCCATATCAATCAGCAGGGCCGAGCGCGGACGCGACGGCGGCCCGCCGCGGCAACGGTGCGATGGCACCGTAGCCCAGGGTGGACAGCGCTGCGGCAGCATTGGCAAAGCGTGCGGCCCGGGCCAGCGGCGCGCCGCGTGACAACTCCGCCAGCAGCGCGCCGGTGAAGGCATCCCCCGCCCCCGTGGCATCGACCGCCGCAACCTGCCGACCGGTGATGAGTTCATGCCCGGCTGCGGTGGCGACGGCGACGCCCTCGCGGCCGAGCGTGATGATCACCGCCTTCGCCCCGAGGCCGAGCAGATGGCGGGCGACATCCGGAGGTGCGGTGAGGCCGAACAGTGCGGCTGCATCCTCAGCCGAGGTCTTGAGGATGTCGGCCTGGGCGGCGGCGGCCTCGATGGCCGGGCGGGCCTTCTCCGCCGTCCACAGCCGGCTGCGAAAGTTGGTGTCGAAGGACACGCCAACGCCGGACTTCCGGGCCATGGAGATAGCTGCTGCAACCGTTTCCGCCGCAGTCTCGCTGATCGCCTGGCTGATGCCGGAAGCGTGCAGGAAGCGGGCCGAGGCGATGAGGGCGGGATCGAGATCGGCAGGCCGCATGCGGCTGGCGGCGGATCCTGCCCGGCGATAGGTGAAGACATGGCCGGAGGGGCCGTGAGTGACGAAGTAGAGCCCGGTGGGGGCGCCCTGGTCGGCGCGGACGGCGGCGGTGTCGATGGACTCGCGCTGCATGAGGGCGCGCAGTTCGGTGGCGAAAAGGTCATCCCCCAGCCGTGTGACATAGGCTGTGCTGCTGCCGAGCCGCGCGGCGGCGATGGCGACGTTGAGCGTGTCGCCACCGAAACCCGTCAGCCAGTTGCCGTCCGGCTGGCGGTTCAGTTCATAGAGCGGCTCGCCGAGCGAGACGACGTCGAAACGACTCACGCCGCGGCCGAGGCCGTCTGCAATGCGCCGGGGCCGGGAATGGCGCCGGGAGGGCACTTGCCGGCGATGATCATGCCCAGCACCTCGTCATGGTCGACGTCGGTGGTGCGGGCCGTGCCGACCACGCGGCCGTTCTTCATCACCGTCAGGCGGTCGGCCAGGTCGAACACGTCATGGATGTCGTGGCTGATGAGGAAGATGCCGATGCCTTCGGCCTTCAGCTGCTTGATGAGCTCGCCCACCTGCGCGGTTTCCTGCGGGCCCAGCGCCGCGGTGGGCTCGTCCATGATCAGGATGCGGGCGTTGAAGTGGATGGCGCGGGCAATGGCCACCGACTGGCGCTGGCCGCCGGAGAGCGCCTTCACCGGCTCCTTGAAACGGCGGAAGTTGGGGTTGAGGCGGCCCATCACCTGCCGGCACTCGGCCTCCATGGCCACGTCGTCGAGTGTGCCCCAGCGGGTGCGCAGTTCGCGGCCGAGATAGAGGTTGGCGGCGGCATCGACATTGTCGGCGAGCGCCAGCGTCTGGTAGATCGTCTCGATGCCCAGCGCCTTTGCGTCACGCGGGTTGGTGATGTCCACCTTCGCGCCATTGATCAGGATGTCGCCGTGGTCGCGCTTGTAGGCGCCAGACAGGATCTTGATCAGCGTCGACTTGCCGGCGCCATTGTGGCCGAGAAGGCCCACCACCTCGCCGGGATAGAGATTGACCGAGGCGTGGTCGACCGCCTTGATGCCGCCGAAGGCGATGGAGATGTCCCGCATCTCGATCAGCGGCGGGCTGGAGCGTGGAACCTCGGTGGGGTGCTTGTGGCCGTGCGTGTGCGTTGTCATGTCTGCCTCCCCTTACTTGACGCGCCGCTGGTAGACCTGGTCGACGAAGACGGCGAAGACCAGCACGCAGCCCACCACCATGTCCTTGGTGGCGGATTCGAAATTGAGCAGCGTCATGCCGGACTGCAGCGACTGCATGACGAGGGCGCCGAGCATGGCGCCGTAGATGGTACCGAGTCCGCCGGCCAGCGAGGTGCCGCCGATCACCGCCGCGGCAATGACGTAGAGCTCGTCGAACTGGCCCAGCGCGTTGGTGGCCGAGTCGAGGCGGGCCGACGAGATCGAGGCGGAGATCGCCGCCAGCATGCCCATCAGCGAGAACACCATGAGGGTGATCTTCTTGGTGTTGATGCCGGCGAGTTCGGCGGCCTCCGGATTGCCGCCGATGGCATAGACATAGCGGCCGAAGCGGGTGCGGTTGGCCACGAAGGTCATGGCGATGCCGACGAACAGCGCGATCAGCACCGGGATCGAATAACCGAAGGAGATGTTGAGGCCCTCCGGCGGAACGACGGCACCGGTCTGCAGGGCCCAGCGATCGACCACGCCCTTGGGCCAGTAATAGGCATTGAGCACCCAGGTGATGCCGACGACGGCAGCACAGCCGACCACGGCGAGCAGCACCTCTGCCCAGACCGGCTTGAGCGTGAAGTTGAAGCGCTTGCGCTGCTGGCGGCCAAGATAGATCAGCGCCACGATGGCGGCGCAGATGATGAGCCCCAGGATCCAGCTTGCCGTGGCGCCGATGGAGCCGGGCGTGATGCCGGAAATGCCGCCGCCGATGAGCTTGAAGTTCTTGTCCATGGGCGCCACCGTCTCGCCGCGGATGACCGACCAGGCCGCACCGCGCCACACGATGAGGCCGCCCAGCGTGACGATGAAGGACGGAATGCCGAAATAGGCGATGAGGGTTCCGTGCAGGGCGCCGATGGCAGCACCCAGCGCCAGGCCCAGGATGAGCGTGATGATCCAGATTGCCGGGTGGCCGACACCGAGCGCGGGGCCCAGCCAGTAGACTTGCATGGTGCCGATGCAGACGGCGGTGAAGCCGAGGACCGAACCCACCGAGAGATCGATGTGGCGCATGACGATGATCAGCACCATGCCGGTGGTCATCACCGCGATGGAGGAGGTCTGGACCAGCAGGATCCACAGGTTGCGCGGCGTGAGGAAGGTGCCGCCCAGGAGGCCGTCGCCGCCGCGCACGATGGCGCTGGCCAGATCGAAGCCGACCCAGATCACCAGCAGCGCACCCAGCATGCCGAGCATGCGCGAGTCGATTTCGGTGGCCCTGAGAAAGCGCGTCAGCGCGCCTTCCCTTTCCATTGCCGGGTTCTGCGTATTGTCGGTCGCAGCCATCAGCCGTCCTCCCTGCACCTATTGAGTTCGTTCGTTGCGGCGCTTCTCGCGGCGCCTCTGCAAAACAAAGCCGCGCCACCCTGGTGAGGGTGGCGCGGCGGTCACGTCACATGATGTTGCGGGGCAACATCAAGCTTACTTGCACGCGTCGACCGAGCCTGCCGCCACGCCGGCGCAGACTTCATCCTTGGTCACCCAGCCACCGTCGATGACGTCGTTCAGGTTGCCCTTGGTGATCGGGTTCGGAGCGATCAGAACGGCGTTCACCTCGACGCCCTTGGCGCCGGAGTTGAACTTGCCAACGTTCGGAATGTCCGTGTTGGCCTTGCCGTCGGCGATCATGTTGGCGAATTCCGCAGCCGCCTTGCCGAGCACGCGAGAGTCCTTCCAGACCGACACGAGCTGGGTGCCGAGCGCCACGCGGTTCAGGGCGGCCTTGTCGCCGTCCTGGCCGGTGACCGGCACGGTGCCGGCGAGGCCCTGGGCCTCGAGAGCGGCAACGACGCCGCCGGCCATGCCGTCGTTCTCGGAAATCACGGCGTCGACCTTGTTGTTCACCGAGGTCAGGCACTGCTCCATGTTCTTCTGGGCGGCATCCGGCTTCCAGCCGTCGGTGAAGGTTTCACAGACGTTCTTGATCTTGCCGGCGTCGATGTTGGGCTTCAGAACTTCCATGATGCCCTGGAACAGGAAGGTGGCGTTCGGATCGCCCTTGTCGCCCTTGATGAAGGCGAAGTTGCCATCCTGGCGGCCCTTCTCGAGCATGGTCGAGGCCATCAGACGGCCGACGCCCACGTTGTCGAAGGTGACGTAGAGCGCATCCGGATGCTCGACGAGCACGTCGTAGGAGATCATCTTCACGCCGGCGTCAGCCGCGGCCTGGAAGGCCGGAAGGATGGCGTCGGAGTCGAAGGCAACGACGAGAATGACGTTGCAGCCCTGGGTGATCAGGCCTTCGATGTCGGCCTGCTGCTTGGCAGCAGAACCCTGGGCGTCGGCCGAGAAGTACTTGTTGCCGGCAGCCTCGACCACGGCCTTGATCGCCGCTTCGTCAGTCTTCCAGCGCTCTTCCTGGAAGGTCTTCCAGGAGACGCAGATGTTCTTGCCGGCGGCCTGGGCCGACGACATGCTGGCGAGGCCGAGCACGAGTGCTCCTGCCGCCACGGTCAGAAACTTGCGATACATTCGATGGGTCCTCCTCCAAGCCGTATGGTCCCCGTGGGACGCCTCCCTGAAAGCAGCGCTAACGCCACCACACGGGGTTCCTGGGCCATGGACGATCTGTTGTTTATTTCGGCGTCCAAAAAAATGTTGCGACAATCCGTGTTCGGAGTCAACATGCAAAATAAGCAAAACAAAATAGTGCAATGCAAAAAGAATGTTGCACTTGCGAAATGGGAGGATCATGCGGGAGAAGGCCGACAGCGATCTCGTGCGCCGGCAGAACCGCCTCCTGCTGATGGAGGCACTTCGGCAGCACGGGGCCATGGCGCGCGTCGAGATGGGGCGCCACACCGGCCTGTCGCCGGCATCGATCACCTCCATCTCGTCGCAGCTGATCGCCGATGGCATCCTCGAGGAGGACACGGCACCGCATGTGCCGAGCGAGGGCTCGCACCGGCGCGGGCGGCCGACCACCCAGATCGACTTCAATCCGAAAAACGCCAACGTGGTGGCTGTGAAAGTGTCGATCGACGGCCTCGAACTGGCGCTGGCTGACGGGCGCGGCGCCATCCTGGCGCGGCGCACCTCGCGCACCGCGACCTATGACGCCGACCCCACCGCCTTCGGCAAGCTGGTGGCCGACGAGATCACGGCACTGCTGGCCAAGGCCCGCGTGCCAGCACGGCGCGTGGCGCGCGTCGGCATAGCGGTGCAGGGCGTGGCGGACTCGCAGGCCGGCACCGTGGTGTGGAGCCCTGCCTTCCGGACGCGCAACATTGCGGTGTCCTCGGTAGTCGAGGAGCGGCTCGGCATTCCCTGCCGCGTCGCCAATGACGCCAACATGATTGCCGAGGGGCTGATCGGCAGCGACCGGGCCGGCTATGGCGGCACGGCGGCCGTTGTGTTCATGGGCTATGGGGTGGGCATGGGCCTCATCATCAACGGCCAGGTCTACCATGGCCCCACGGGGGCCGCGGCCGAGTTCGGCCACATGAACCACCTGCCCGACGGGCCCTTGTGCCGCTGCGGGCGGCGCGGTTGCGTGGAGGCCTATGTAGCCGACTACAGCCTGTTGCGCTGGGCGTCCGGCAATGCCGCCACGCAGCCACCCTCCTTCAACGCCATCCCCGAGGCGCACATGCTGGCGCTTGAGGCTGCGGCCCACCGCGGCGAGGCCGCGGCGGTTTCAGCCTATGCCAAGGCCGGCGAGGCACTGGGCTTCGGGCTGGCCCGCATCATCGCCATCCTCACGCCTTCACGCATCGTGCTGGCCGGACCCGGCACGCGCGCCATGGCGCTGATCGCGCCGCACCTCAACCGCGCCCTTGAAGCCGGCGTTGTCGACGAACTCAGGCGCAACGTGGCCATCGAGGTGGTGCCGATCGACACCGACATGATCATCAAGGGCACGATCGACCGCGCGCTGCGCCACGTCGACCGCGAGATCTTTGCGCACGGGCCGCCGCTGAAGCGCGGCCGCGAACTGGAGAACATTGCATGAGCATCAATCGCCGACGTGCCTTGCAACTGGGTGGTGCCGCAGCCCTCATTGGCCTCACTGGCGGCCCTGCGCGCGCCGAGGACACTGATCAGGAAGCCGTGGGCGGCCAGATCCTGCGCCAATGGTACAAGGTGGTGTTGCGGCTGGTGCGTCACACCGCCACCTACTCGCCACCCGTCGCCAGCCGCGCCTTCGCATATCTCGGTGTCGCGGCCTATCAGGCGGTGGCCTCGGGCTCCACTTCGCTCGTCTCGCTCGCAGGCCAGCTCAACGGCCTCAAGGCGCTGCCGCCACGCGACCCTGCCAAGCGCTACAGCGATGCGGTGATCACGCATTGCGTGATGGCCTCGGCGGTGAAGAGCTTCTTCGGCAACACCGGCCCCACCGGCCAGCGCGTGATGGCGGCGGCCGAGAAGAAGCTGAAGGGCGATGCCACAATGGGCCTGCCCGCTGACGTGGTCGAGGCCAGCCTCGCCTATGGCGAGGTGCTGAAGGCAGCCATCATCGACTGGTCGATGGATGACGGCGGCGCGGTGATCGAGAACATGGGCTTCCCCATGGCCTATGACGTGCCAAAGGAACCCGGCCGCTGGGCACCGACCAGCGCCATCCGCCAGCAGCAATTCCCGCTGTTGCCGACGTGGGGCGAGAACCGCACCTTCGCCATGCCGAGCGGCGCCACCTGCGGCCTGCCGCCGCCGCCCGCCTACAGCGAGGACCCCGCGTCCGGCTTCTACGGGGAGGCCAAGGAGGTCTATGACGTCACCCGCAGCCTGACGCCGGAGCAGACAGCCATTGCGCGGTTCTGGTCGGACGACCCGATGCTGTCGCCCACGCCGCCCGGGCATTGGATGTTCATCGCCAACAGCATCCTCGAGGACGAGAAGGCCGGGCTCGACAAGACGGCAGAGGTGATGATGCGCCTCGGTGTTGCCATGGCCGATGCCTTCATCGGCTGCTGGAACGCCAAGTACCAGTATGATCTGGTGCGGCCCGTCACCTACATCAAGAAGGTGATCGATCCGAAGTGGGAGCCGCTGCTGATCACGCCGCCCTTCCCGGAATATCCGAGTGGTCATTCAACCCAGTCCGCCGCTGCGGCGGCGGTGCTGACCTTCATCTTCGGCGAGAGCTACGCCTTCACCGACCGCACCCATGAGCGCGACGGGCTGGGCGTTCGCAGCTTTGCCAGCTTCACGGCGGCGGCCGACGAGGCCGGCATGTCGCGCATGTATGGCGGCATCCACTTCCGCGCCGCGATCGAGCAGGGCCTGGCACAGGGCCGCTGCATCGCGCAGCACACCATCGCTCTGCGGACGCGGAGCTCGACGTGAGGCTGCGCCTTACCCTTGCCGCCTTGCTGGCGTCCGTCGGTCCTGCATTGGCCGCCGCCGATGCGCCGGTGGTGCCGGTCTTCGTGGAGGAGACGAAGAGCTCCGGCATCGACAGCACCTACACCGGCCAATGGCAATACATGGTGGGTGGCGGGGCTGCCGTCTTCGACTGCAACGGCGATGGCTTCGAGGACGTGCTGATTGCCGGCGGCGAGAAGCCCGCGACCTTTTACGTGAACACGAGCAGCCGTGGCGGCGCGCTCAGCTTCAGGACGCACCAGAGCGGACTCGAGGTTGACGCGATGACCGGAGCCTATCCGCTCGACGTTGACGGCGACGGCATCATGGATGTGGTGGTTCTGCGCGTGGGCGAGAACATTGTCATGAAGGGCAAGGGTGACTGCAGCTTTGCCCGCGCCAACGAGGACTGGGGCTTCGACGGGGGTGACGGCTGGTCCACCGCCTATGCCGCCACCTGGGAGAAGGGCAATGACTGGCCCACCATCGCCATCGGCAACTACATCGACCGCACACAGGAACTCGAGCCCTGGGGCTCCTGCACGCCCAATGTGCTGCAGCGGCCGAAGGCGGGGGCAATGGGATTTGCACCCGAAATCGAACTGACGCCCAGCTTCTGCCCGCTCTCCATGCTGTTCACCGACTGGAACAACTCCGGCACGGCGGACCTGCGCATGGCCAATGACCGGGAATACTATGAAGGCGGCCAGGAACAGATGTGGCGCATCCGGCCGGGCGAACCGCCCACGCTCTACACCAAGGCCGATGGCTGGGCATACTTACGCATCTGGGGCATGGGGCTTGCCGGCTATGACCTCGATGGCGACGGCTTTCAGGAATATGCCATCACCTCGATGGCCGACAACAAGCTGCAGACGCTGAAAGAGCCACCGAAGGACGGCGCTGCGCCCAAACCCACCTTCAAGGACATCGGCTGGCCGAAGGGGGTGACTGCGCACCGGCCCTTCACGGGCGACGATCTCCGCCCCTCCACCGCCTGGCACATCGACTTCCAGGACGTGAACAATGACGGCCTCGCCGACCTGTTCATCGCCAAGGGCAATGTTTCCGAGATGCCGGACTTCGCGATGAAGGACCCCAACAATCTGCTCGTCCAGGGCGATGACGGCAAATTCATCGAGATGGCCGACAAGGCGGGCGTTGCGTCCACCGAGTCCGCGCGCGGCGGCGTGCTCGCCGACTTCAACTTCGACGGCCTCGTCGACATGCTGGTCGTCAACCGCAACACCCCGTCGCAAATCTGGCGAAACGTCACGCCGGGGGCCGGCAACTGGGTGCAGGTCAGGCTTTCCCAACCCGGCGACAACGTCAACGCCATCGGCGCCATGGTCGAGGTGACGACGGAGCTTGGGCGCCAGACCCGCGAGGTCGTGTCGGGCGGCGGCCATGTTTCCGGGCAATCCGGATGGGTTCACTTCGGTATTGGCGGTGCAAAGGCCGCAGAAGTCCGTGTGCGCTGGCCGGGCGAGGACTGGGGCAAGGCCTATGCTCTCGACGCCAACCAGTTCGCCATCCTCGACAAGGCGGCCACCGTACCAGCAGCCTGGACGCCGCCACGCTGAACACAGGACCATCACCGCAAGCTGATTTTCTTTTGCGTTCCGCCAGCCTAAGACGACGGAAGACGGAGACAGACGGATGCCCTTGAGACTTACCCGCCGCGGTTTTGCCAGCCTGCTTGCGACCACGCCCTTCCTTGCGCCCGCACGGGCAGAGGAAAGCTGGGCGGAGATCGAGGCTCGGGCGAAGGGCCAGACCGTCTATTTCAATGCCTGGGCAGGATCACCGCAGGTCAATGCCTATATCGCCTGGGCGGCTGATGAAGTGAACACGCGCCACGGCATCACCCTCGAGCATGTGAAGCTCACCGACACGGCGGAGGCGGTTCGCCGCGTGCGCGATGAGGTGAAGGCCGGCGGGGAGGGTAGCGCCGACCTCATCTGGATCAATGGCCAGAACTTCCATGTCATGAAGGAAGAACAACTGCTCTTTGGCCCCTTCACCGAGGAGTTGCCGAATTTCGCGTTGGTCGACATCGACGGCAAGCCGACGACGATCGTCGACTTTGCGGAGGGCACCGAGGGCCTCGAGTCGCCTTGGGGCATAGCGCAGCTCACCTTCTTCGCCGATGGTGCGAAGCTCGACACGCCGCCCATGTCGATGATGGAGCTGCTTGACCTGGCGCGCGACGAGCCCGGCCGCATCACCTATCCCGCGCCGCCGGATTTCCACGGCACCACATTCGTGAAGCAGGCCCTGGCCGAGACCATCGAGGATCGCGCCATGCTACCGCTCTCCATCGACAAGGCCGCATTCACCGAGGCCGCGAAACCGCTGTTCGAATTTCTCGACCAGCTGCACCCCTATCTGTGGCGCGAGGGCAAGCAGTTCCCGCAGTCCCAGGCGCAGGTGACGCAAATGCTGGCCGACAGTGAGCTGCTGGTGGGCCTGACCTTCAATCCCAACGAGCCGGCAAACCTGGTGGCCAGCAGCACGCTGCCGGCCACCACCATCGCCTGGCAGAACCGCGGCGGCACCATCGGCAACACGCATTTCGTGGCAATTCCCATCAATGCGAAATCGAAGGCCGCGGCGGAGGTCGTCGCCAACTTCCTGCTGTCGCCCGAAGCCCAGGCCCGCAAGGCGGATCTCAAGATCTGGGGCGACCCCACCGTGCTCGACATGGGCAAGCTGACACCCGCGCAGCGCGGCCTGTTCAGCCGCGCCAGGGAGCCGGGCTCCGTGAAGGAGCCTGCCCGCACCATCCCCGAGCCGCATGGCAGCTGGGTGCCGCTGATCGAGGCGGCCTGGCTCGAGCGCTACGGCGCATGAACAGGCTAGGCGCAGTGCCACTGGCGCTGCTGTGGGCGCTGCCGTTGCTGCTTTCGTTGGCGTTGCTGGTGCCCACGGCACTCGATGGTGCCGCATGGGCGCTGGCGCTGGCGCATCCGCAGCTGTGGCCGGCGCTGGCGCTGTCGCTGGCAACGGGCGGCTTGTCCACGCTCATCGCCCTGGCCATCAGCCTTCTGCTGCTTGGCGGTCTGCCTCGCAGTCGTGTCTGGCACAGGCTGCAAGGCGTGGCAGCAGCGGGTCTCGCCATTCCGCATCTCGCCTTCGCCATCGGCTTTGCCTTCCTCATCATGCCGTCCGGCCTCATCGCGCGGCTGCTCATTGGCGGCGACGCGCCGCCGCAATGGGTGAGCGTGCAGGATCCGTGGGGTGTTGCCCTCACTCTGGCGCTGGCGCTGAAGGAGGTTCCCTTCCTGCTCACCGCCGGTTTTGCGGTGCTGTCACGCGGCGATGCTGCCGTGCGGATCAAGGCCGAAGCCCAGGCGGCGGCAAGCCTCGGCCATGCGCCGGGGTCCGCCTTCCTGCGCATCGTGCTGCCACCGCTGCTGCGCGAGCTGCGCTGGCCGCTGGTCATCGTCTTCGTCTATGGGGCAACAGTGGTCGACATGGCGCTGGTGCTGGGGCCCACCCAACCGCCGACACTTGCCGTGGTGATCTGGCACGCGCTCAACAATGCCGAGGCCGGCGTCAATGCCATGGGCCTTGCCATGACGCTGTTGCTGACGGCAGCGCTGGCACTCATCCTCGCTGGCGTGGCGCTCATCCTGCGACTGGGACGCCAGGCGATGCATCGGCTG
Organism: Rhizobium sp. Q54; assembly: GCA_945889445.1. Taxonomy (GTDB): domain Bacteria; phylum Pseudomonadota; class Alphaproteobacteria; order Rhizobiales; family Aestuariivirgaceae; genus Aestuariivirga. The sequence continues at coordinate 86,267 of CAMDBX010000003.1, read as the reverse complement.
CTGACGGCTGGTCCTTCCCCGCTGCAAACGCCGCGCCTGCTTGCCGCGCTCGCAGGCCTGGTGACTGTGCTCACCGTCTCCTTCGCGCTGTTCATCCTCGTGCTGCTCTCGCTCGCACCGCGCTGGCCCTACCCTGCCCTTCTGCCGCCTGCCGTCGATCTCTCTGCATGGGCGAGCGTACCGCCCGCGACGCTGTGGCTGAGCCTGCTGCTCTCCTTGGCCGCCGCTGCCGTGGCGGTGGCGAGTGCCGTGCTGTGGTTCGAGACGCACGGTGCCAGGCACGATCGCTGGGCGATCGCGCTGGCGCTGGCGGCGCTGGCGCTGCCGCAGCTGGCCAGTGCCGGCGGGCAATACAAGCTGTTGCTGCCGCTCGGCCTCACCGGCACGCTGTTCGGGTTGTTCCTCGCCCATCTCACGCCTGTCGCCGCCTATGTGCTGATCGTGCTGGCCGGACCCTACCGCGCCTTCGACCGGCGCTACGTGGCGGCGGCGCGGGCACTGGCGGCCTCGAAACTCTCGGCATGGCGACGTGTGAAGCTGCCGCTGCTGAAGGCGCCGTTGCTCACCGCCACGGCCATCGGCTTCGCGGTGTCGATCGCGCAGTTCGTGCCGGCACAGCTGATCGCCGCCGGGCGCTTCAGCACGCTGCCGATGGAGGCGGTGACGCTGGCATCGGGCGGCAACCGGCCGCTCACCGCCGCCTTCGCGCTGGCGCTTGCCGTGCCGCCGCTGCTCGCCTTCCTCGCCGCTGCCCTGCTGGGGAGGCCCAGATGGCGCTGAGGCTGGAGACGGTGTCGGTCAACCTCGAAGGACACCCGCTCATCGCGCCGTTCTCGCTGGCGGTGGCACCAGGCGAGATCGTGACGCTGATGGGGGCGAGCGGGTCGGGCAAGTCGACGCTGCTGTCCTTCATCGCGGGCGACCTCGAAAGCCCCTTCACTGCCGCTGGCAACGTGAGGCTCGATGGTGTCACGCTGGACGGCCTGCCGCCGGAGAAGCGCCGCATCGGGCGGCTGTTCCAGGACGATCTTCTGTTCCCGCACCTCACCGTGGCGGAGAACCTGTTGTTCGGCATGCCGCGCGGCCCGCGGCGGGAGCGACTGGCGAAAGCGGAGGCCGCACTCGCCGAGGCGGAGCTTTCAGGCTTCGGCGAACGGCCTCCCAACACGCTGTCAGGCGGCCAGCGGGCGCGCGTGGCGCTGATGCGGGCGCTGGTGGCAGAACCCCACGCCATGCTGCTGGACGAGCCTTTCAACAAGTTGGACGCGGCGCTTCGCCAGACGATGCGCAGCTTCGTGTTCGAGCACATCGCGGCGCGCCGCATTCCCTGCCTGATGGTGACGCATGACCAAGGCGACGTGCCCGCCAGCGGCCGCCTGCTGCTGCTCAAAGATGCCATGGTGACCGATGCTTGACCGCCTTGCCCTGACGTTGGTGAAGCCCGCGGTGGACGCGGCGGCCCTGCTATTGTCGAAGCGCGGCATCACCGCCGACCAGGTGACGCTGGCGGGCTTTGCACTTGGCATGCTGGCGGCTGTGCTGGTCGCCTCCGGCCACAGCCTGCTCGCCATCATCCCGCTGCTCGTCAACCGGGTGCTGGATGGCGTGGACGGGGCTCTGGCGCGGCTCTCCACCACGTCCGAGCGCGGGGCCTTCCTCGACATCTCGCTCGACTTCGTCTTCTACGCGGCCATTCCGCTGGCCTTTGGCGTGGCGGATCCCACGGCGAACGCGCTTGCCGCGGCCGCACTGCTCGCCGCCTTCGTGGTGACGGGAACCAGCTTCCTCGCCTTCGCGGTGATGGCGGAGAAGCGGGGCCTCAGGAGCACGGACTACCCGTCGAAGGCCTTCTACTATCTTGGCGGCCTCACCGAGGGCACGGAGACGATCGCCTGCTTCCTCGCCATGTGCCTGTGGCCGCAGCACTTCGTCGTGCTTGCCTATTTCTACGCCATGCTCTGTGCACTGACGGCTGCAACACGGCTCCACGCCGGCTGGAAGATCTTCGGCTGAAAAAATTTGGCCCGCGAGGCCAGAAAACTCTTGCATGTGACAACGAACGAGCACATATCGCGCTCGCCCAAAGTCGCACGTGCCCCAAGGATTTCCCCAAAGCAACGACGGTGCGGGCTTTTTGGTCTCTGCCGGCTCCTCCAAAGGCCGGGGTTACTGAGAGGCACCACTTTCCTTGCCCCATGTGCGATTGGGACTTTCCCGATCAAGCCAAGGCGAACGTCAGTATGAGCGTCCGCGTGTCCACGTCTCCAAAGCGTGGAGCGACCGTCATCATACCGATTCAGGCAACGCTTACCTTTGATTCGGGGAGATACCCACATGGCTGCCACCGCCCGCATTCTCGACTTCCTGCGTGACCAACGTCCCGAAGGCCCCTGCCTCGTGGTCGATCTCGAAGTCATTGCCGACAACTACCGCGCCTTCCGCCGCGCCATGCCCGACACCCGCATCTTCTATGCGGTGAAGGCCAACCCGGCGCCAGAGATCCTGAAGATGCTGGCCGACATGGGCTCGTGCTTCGACACCGCTTCGGTGCCGGAAATCGAGATGGCCCTTGCCGCCGGCGCCACGCCGGACCGCATCTCGTTTGGCAACACCATCAAGAAGGAGCGCGACATCGCGCGCGCCCACGCCCTCGGCGTCAAACTCTTCGCCGTCGACTCAGGTGAGGAAGTGGAAAAGGTCGCACGCGCAGCACCCGCTGCGAGCGTGTTCTGCCGCATCCTCACCGATGGTGCCGGTGCCGAGTGGCCGCTGTCCCGCAAGTTCGGCTGCGAGCCCGCCATGGCGGTGGACGTGCTCATGCACGCCCATGCCCTCGGCCTCGAGGCCTATGGCATCTCCTTCCACGTCGGCTCGCAGCAGACGCGGTTGGCGGCCTGGGATTCGGCGCTGGAAGAGTCGAAAGCGATCTTCGATGCCATGCAGGCACGCGGCATCACCCTCAAGATGGTGAACCTCGGCGGCGGCTTCCCGACCAAGTACCTGAAAGAGGTGCCGGGCACGGGCTCCTACGCCAACGCCATCCACGAGGCGCTGACCAAGCACTTCGGCAACGCGATCCCCGAGACGATCATCGAACCGGGCCGCGGCATGGTGGGCAATGCGGGTGTCGTCAAGGCAGAGGTCGTGCTGATCTCGAAGAAGCACGCCAACGACAACATCCGCTGGGTCTACCTCGACATCGGCAAGTTCGGCGGCCTCGCCGAGACGATGGACGAGGCGATCCGCTACCCGATCGTGACGGCGAAGGACGGCGACGCGAAGGCCCCCTGCGTGATCGCAGGCCCGACCTGCGACTCGGCCGACGTGCTCTACGAGAAGTCGCCTTACGACCTTCCCGTGACGCTTAACGTGGGCGACGAGGTTCTGATCGAAGCCACCGGCGCCTACACGACGACCTATGCGGCCGTCGCCTTCAACGGCTTCTCGCCGCTCAAGTCCTACGTCATCTGACGTAACTCACACTCCAGTCGCCCCCGGCAGGTGCCGGGGGACCTCCCAATTTCTTTGGTTCCCGGCGCGTATCCGCCGGGATGACAGGAAGGCTTTTCCCATGACCATGATCCGCACCGAGACCACCACCGATGTCGCTGCCCGCGAGCGCCTGCTTGACCGCGCCTTCGGCAAGACGCGCCGCCGCAAGACCTCCGAGCGCATCCGCGAGGGACGTCTGCCGTCGCAGGGCCTTGCCTTCACGGCTGTCGATGCCAAGGGCAAGCTCGTCGGCACCATTCGCCTGTGGGACGTGGTGGCGGGCTCTGCCGGCCATGCGCTGCTGCTCGGACCCCTGGCCGTCGACTGCAAGCACCAGGGCAAGGGCATTGGCGCGGCGCTGATGCGCCATGCCATGGCGGAAGCAAAGATGCTCGGCCATGCGGCCATCATCCTGGTGGGTGATGCGCCTTACTATGCGCGCTTCGGCTTCACGGGCGGCCTCGTGGCGGATCTGCATCTGCCCGGCCCGGTGGAGCGTGCGCGGTTTCTGGGGATCGAGCTGATCCCCGGCGCGCTCGATGGCGCGGAAGGCCTGGTTGCCGGCTGCGGCCGGCTCGAGGCCGCGGAACGCCAGGCCGCCTGAGGCCTGCGTTGCCTCAGGCGATGCGTCACCGCTGGGCGAAGCGGCTGCGCGCCTGAGAGTCCTCCCCACCGGGGCAAGCGTCCCGCTGCCGGGTTCCGGCGTGTCCTTGCGATGCGCCATGACCCAGCCACCGCGCATCGCCCGCGGCTGGCCTGCAGCGTAACGATGCCGGTGGGTATGGAAACGCAGAAGGGCGGCCCCGCGGGGCCGCCCTTCGCATTTTTCAAGTCACGCAGCGGTCAGGCCGCGGTGAAGCCGTTGTCCACGAAGAGATGGGTTCCGTTGACGAAGCTCGCATCATCGCTGGCGAGGAAGAGCGCGGCGCGGGCCACTTCCTCCGGCTCGCAGATGCGGCCCTGCTGGGCGGCAAGTGCGGCCTCGGAGACATCAACGCCGTAGCGCTGCAGCTCTGCCACTTCGCGAAGCCCGTGCGGCGTTCTCACGAAGCCGGGACAGACCGCGTTGCAGCGGATGTTGCGATCACGGAACTCGACCGCAATGGCGCGGGCGAACATGTGGCAGGCGCCCTTGGTGGTGTCGTAGAGCACCTCCATGGGCGTGCCTGCCACGGCCGAGATCGATGAGGTGCAGACGATCGCTCCGCCGCCCGCCGCGATCATCTGCGGCAGGACGGCCTTGGTGACGAGGAACATGCTCTTGACGTTGATGTCGGTGAGCCTGTCCCATTCCTCTTCGGTGGTCTCGAGGAACGGCTTGATGACGATGGAACCCGCATGGTTGAAGAGCACGGTGATGGGGCCGAGCTTGGCGCTCACCTCATCAACCGCCGTCTTCACCTGGTCGGCCTTGGAGACGTCGGCCTGAACGAAGCAGGCCTTGCCGCCTGCCCGCTCGATGTCCGCCACCGCCTCGAGCCCGGCCTGGACGTTGATGTCGACGATGCCGACACTGGCGCCTTCAGCCGCGAAGAGGCGGGAGGCAGCGCCCCCCATGCCGGTGGCCCCGCCGGATATCAGGGCCACCTTGTTTGCGAGTTTGCCTGTCACGTTTCGCCGAACATCGCTTCTTTCTTGGCGATCTCGGCCTGACGGCGCTTGATCTCATCGCCGACGGGCGGTCCCCTGAAGCGCTTGTTCTCGACGGCGAACCAGAAGATCAGCGCCAGGACGATGAAGCCGATCACCACATAGAGCACGCGTTCGTTGGGCGGCGCCACGGCGATGAACAGGATGATCGCCATGCCGACGACCGACAGGATCGTGACAAGCTTGTAGGTTCCCGTGGACATCGCCCAGGGACCGGGCTTCGGCCACTTGGCAGTGCCATAGGCGAACAGCCCTGCGACCAGCGGGATGGTGAAGGACAGGAACAGGAACACCAGCGTGGAATTGACCACGATCACGTAGATCGAGGTTTCGCCCACCTTGATGGTCATCGCCAGCACCACATAGAGGATGCAGAGCACCGTCGCCGTCCAGATCGCCGTCACCGGCGTGCGGAAGGTGGTCGAGACGCTGGAAAGAGCCTCGGAGCCCACCGGCATGCCGTCGTCGCGCGCGAAGGCGAAGAGCATGCGGCTCGCCGACGTCACCGTCGCCAGGCCACAGAGAAGCTGGGCGATGAAGATGCCGATGTAGAGGATGTTGCGCAGCGTCTCGGGGATCACGGCGTTCATCGTGCCGAAGAACACGCCCCAGCCCTGGGCCGCACCGGCCGCCATGTCCGGCACCGCCAGCATGATGGCCGAGATCATCACCCAGCCGACGAGCGACGACCACAGCACGGCCGAGACGATGCCCCTGGGCACCGAGTTGGCAGCGTCGTGGGTTTCCTCGGAGGTGTGTGCCGAGGCGTCATAGCCGGTGATCGTGTAGACCGGCAGCAGCAGGCAGAGCAGGAACAGGTAGAGCATGTTGTCGCTCTGCGGGAAGACATTCCCACCGGCTTCGCCTGAGAAGTTGGTGAAGGTCCACAGCCGCGAGAAGTCGAGCGACGGGGCAAAGTAGAGGCAGGCCACGACAAGAACGGCCGTGGTGGCGAATATGATGTAGCCCGAAATGTCGGTCAGGAAGGTGGTGACCCTGATGCCGACGTGGTTCAGCACCGCCTGGAGGATGGTGATGATGGCGACGAACACCACGACCTGCATGTCGGTGCCGGTGAAGAAGGTGGTCACCGTGCCGTCCGCGGCGGTGGTTCCGAACATCGGGGCGATGGCGCCGGCGAAGAAGTAGGCCGTGCCGATGTTGATGGCGCCGAGAACCGTGATGAGGCCCAGCAGGTTCAGCCAGGCGGTGAGCCAGCCCCAGAACCTGTTGCCCAGGATCGAGGCCCAGTGATAGAGGCCGCCCGCCGTGGGAAAGGCGCTGGCGATCTGCGCCATGGCCAGGGCGAACATGCCGGACACGATGCAGCCCGCGATCCAGCCGATGCCCGCGCCGGCGCCTCCGACGGAGGAGATCGCCTGGGCGAAGGAATTGATGCCGCCCGACAGGATGCAGATGATCGAGAACGAGATCGCGAAATTCGAGAACTTCGACATGGAGCGCGAAAGCTCCTGCGCGTACCCCATGTTATGGAGGAGCTTTTTATCCTCCGTCATTTTGTCAGCCATTCGAATGCATCTCCCCCACGCCCACGGGGACTTGCGGCGTGATTATGTGATTGCGTCTGGTATCACCGGCCTGAACCAGCGAGCCCCCTTTTCCCCAAGTTCATTCTGTAACGGATTTTACAACCGGTCAACGCTTCGTAACCGATTGAAAACAAGCCATCCTGCCCCTTCTGCAGGCAGAGCAGACGCTTCGAATGAGCTTTCCTCACGTCAGTTCCTGTCCTAGTCTCCCGGGCCATGGTCCGCCGCCATTATGATCTGCCCTCGCTCAATGCGCTTGCCGCCTTCGAGGCGGCGGCGCGGCATCTGAGCCTCACCCGCGCCGCCGCGGAACTCAGCGTGACGCCCGGTGCAGTTTCCAAGCAGGTTAAGGCGCTGGAGGACCAGATCGGGCGGCCGCTGTTCCTCAGGCTCCACCGCGCGCTGGAACTCACCCCCGAGGGGCACGCCGTCTACCAGAGCCTCAAGGATGCCTTCGAGCGCGTCTCCGCCACCATCCGTCAGGTGGGTCTGTCGGGCAACCCGCGCTCCGTCTCGATCGGCACCACCATGGCCTTTGCGCAATTGTGGCTGATGCCGCGGCTGGGCGATTTCTGGACCCGCCACCAGGACATCGTGCTTGACCACATCATCTCCGACCGGGCGCATGAACCCAACCGGACGGGCGTGGACCTCCGCGTGCGCTATGGTGACGGCAACTTCACCGACGAGGCTTCCACCCTGCTGTTTGGCGATCGCATCATTCCGGTGGCGGCGCCCTCCTTCCTCGCGCGCCACAAGGTGAAGAGCGCTCAGGAGCTTTCGGCGCTGCCGCTGCTCTCGGTCGAGGGTGTGGACTGGACCTGGACGACATGGGCGGATTTCCTGAAGGCGGCGGGTGCGCCGCACCGCAAGCTCAACGTGCGGCGCTTCAATTCTTACGTCATCGCGCTGCAGGCCGCTCAGGCCGGCCAGGGTGTGGCGCTGGGCTGGATGAGCCTGGTGAAGCCGCTGCTCGCCCGCAAGTTGCTGGCCAAGGCAGGGCCGGCGGAGATCGCGGCACCGCAGTCCTTCTACCTCACCTGGCCCACGCGCCAGCCCCTGAAGCAGGAAGCGGAAATCCTGCGGGACTGGCTGCTGGCGCAGGTTGATTGAGTTTAACTCACGCGAGAGAGGCAAAAGCCTCGCTTGAACGCATGCGGCCCCGGGCGTTGTATGGCGCCTTGCACCAGGAGACGCATGATGACCGACGCCAGCACCGCTGCACCCGCAAACACCCATTCACGCCGCAGCGGCGGCGGGCGTGACGGGCGGCGGGCGCTGCGCGCCACGCCCATGGCGTCCTTCCCCACGCTGGTGCGCGAGATTCCCGTCTACAACCTCGTGCCCGACGAGGCGGTGGAGCTGATCCACGATGAATCGATGAAGATCCTCGAGGAGGTGGGCTGCGAATTCCGCGACGACGAGGCGATCGCCATGTGGAAGGCGGCCGGCGCCAGCGTCACCGGCACGCGTGTGAGGATTGATCGCGCGCTGCTGATGAGCCTGATTGCCACGGCACCTTCCGAATTCACCCTCAATGCCCGCAACCCGGAGCGCACCGTCAAGGTGGGCGGGCAGAACCAGGTCTTCGTGCCAATGTATGGCGCGCCTTATGTGCGCGACCTCGACAATGTGCGCCGCTATGGCTCGCTTGAGGACCTCAACAACTTCCACAAGCTGGCCTACATGCTGCCGGCCCTGCATTCCTCGAGCTCGATCTGCGTCGAGCCGATGGAGATCCCGGTGCCGAAGCGCCACCTGCACATCATCCACTCGGCGCTGACCTACTCCGACAAGCCCTTCATGGGCATCGTCACCTCGAAGGAGCGGGCGGAGGACGTGATGAAGATGTCGGGCATCGTGTTCGGCGAGGACTATGTGAAGGACAACACGGTGGTCGTATCGATCACCAACTGCAATTCGCCGCTGGTGTGGGACGCCACCATGCTGGATGCGATGAAGGTCTATGCCGCGCACAACCAGCCCGTCATCTGCGCGCCCTTCGCGCTGTGTGGCGCGTCTACTCCGGCTTCCGCCGTGGGTGCTGTGGCGCAGGTCAATGCCGAGGCGCTGGCGGGCGTTGCCTTCACCCAGCTGATCCGCGCGGGCTCGCCCGTCATCTATGGCCAGTTCATGGTGGCGGTGGACATGAAATCGGGGGCGCCGATGGGCGGCACGCCGGAAGCGGCACAGATGATGTATCTGATGGGTCAGCTGGCGCGGAAATACAATCTGCCGTGGCGCACCTCCGGCTTCCACGTCGGCTCCAAGCTCAACGATGCGCAGGCGGGCTACGAGTCCAACATGCTGATGCATGCCGCGATCCTGTCGGGCGCCAACTACATCTGGCACGTGGCGGGCTGGCTGGAAGCGGGCCTGTGCTGCGATTACTCGAAGTTCGTCACCGATGCCGAACAGCTGGTGGGCTGGTACAAATATGCCAGCGGCGTGTCCTTCACCGACTTCAAGGAGGCGATGGCTGCCATTCGCGAGGTGGGGCCGCAGGGCCACTTCCTCGGCACCCAGCACACGCTGGAGCATTTCGAGAAGGCCTTCTTCAGCCCCTCGATCATGGACTTCAACTCCTTCGAGCAATGGTCGGCCGAGGGTGCCAAGGACCACGCCACGCGCGGCCGCGACAAGGCGCGCCTCATGCTGCAGAACTATGAGGCCCCGAAGATCGACGAAGGCATTGCCGAGGGGTTGCGTGACTTCATCGCCAGGCGCGAGGACGTGCTGCCCGACACCGTCAGCTGAGGCCATTGGCGCGGCAGCCGCCCGCGTGCTAGCACGGCAAAATGCTCGCCGATTTCATCACCTCCGCCATTGCCACGCTGCTGGTCGTCGCCGACCCGGTGCTGATGAGCGCGCTGTTTCTCGGCATCACCCATGGCATGACGAAGGAGCACCGCCGCGAGGTGGCGCTCAGGGGTTCGATCATTGCCTTCTGCATCCTGCTGGCGGCAGGGCTTGGGGGCGCCAAGCTGCTCGACCTCCTCGGCATCTCGCTTTCGGCCTTCCGCATCGCGGGCGGGCTGTTGCTGCTCTCCTCCGCCGCCGAGATGGTGTTCGACCGGCGCAGCGAGCGGCTGAAGACCACCGCCGAACAGGCGATCACCATCGACCACGTACGCAACATCACCGCCTTCCCGCTGGCCATTCCGCTGATGGCGGGGCCGGGTGCCATCACCGCCATGATCCTGCTGGCGGGGCGCGCCGAAGGCCGCGTGACGTGGCTGATCTCACTCTATGGCGTGGCGGCCCTGGTGATGGCCGCCTGCTTCGTGAGCTTCCTGATGGCCGAGCGCATCTCGCGCCTGATGGGTGTCACCGGGCGCGCCGTGCTGTCGCGCCTGCTCGGCATCATCCTGGCAGCGCTTGCCGTGCAGTTCATGATCGACGGCGTCTCCGCCATCACGCCCTGGCACGCGGCAGGCTGAGCTTCGGCAGCAGCTTGGTGATGACGAAACCAAGCGCCACCAGCACCAGCGAGACGAGGCCCCACACCGCCACCACCAGCCATTCGCCCACGCCGGTTCCGGCGGAGGCCAGCCACGACGCCCACTCGATGAGAAGCGGATCAGCGGGAATGATGTCGGCATTGCTGGAGACGAGGCCACCCGCCACGCCCACGAGGCCATGGGTGATCCACGCCACCAGCGACCACAGGGCGAGTACCGTGATGGTGAGAACCCAGACGAGCGTCTTCATCGATGTGTCTCCGCGAGATGCTGCCGCAGCAGGTTGAGATTGCGCGTGTTGGCCTTGAAGGCCATGTCGAACAGGAAGCCGATCACCGGAATGGCGCCGACGGCGGTATCCGCCGCGATGTTGAGGCCCATGCGGGTGAGCAGGCGGGTTGGCACGCCGTGGCGCACCGCTTCGCCGATCACGTAAAGCGACATGCCGGTGCCGACGAGCGTGCCCACGCCGGGCACGAGGCTCAGCACCCCGTCAGCACCGATGCTGCGCGAGGTGCCGGGAATGCGGAGCGCCGAGTCGGAGAACCAGGCGAGCCATTCAAGCCGCTCCATGGTGCCTTGTGGCGTAAGGTCTATGGTGATCGAAGGGCTGGTCATTCGCGTTCATCTCCCAGATTGCGGCGCAACGCGCCTTCAAGGTGGAAGAGTCCGACATCGCAGCCTGAAGGCTGCCAGAGGGGCCCGGACCCATCGCATGCTCATGTGGAGACGCGCAGCGCAGGGACAAGGTATCCGCGCAAAAAAAGAGGGGTGAACGGCAACAACCAACAACCGCTCACCCCTGAGCCGGCCTCAAGCCGGGACGCTCCGAGTGCTCTTCGCTTGAGAATGGGAGGACCCAAGAAAGACGTTTGCGCCAGTTTATGCACTGCAAACGGGATGCCAGACTGCCGGGAAGATGCGGACTGCAGACAACCATCTGTTATTACGACATTTTATGTAATCAAATCATTTTTAACTATGCCTCACCGGGGTCGCTTTGCCCGCTGATTGTGCACTGCAACGCAAAACCTTTCGGCAATCGGGCAAAAAAGAGGGGTGAGCAGCAATGCCGCCCACCCCAGCTGACGATCCGTCAGACGACACGAGTGCTCTTGGCTGAGAATGGGAGGACCCAGTAAGACGTGTGCGTTGACCAGGGCTTAGCAAGCCGCGTGCCAGACAGGCAGACCCTTGAAAATGCAGCGTTATCCTGTCGATGACCCGTTCCGGGAAAGAGATATGCCCGCTGCTTTGGCAGACATTCGCCCTATTATGAGGCAGATCAGACCGGCTTGTTTTTCCGCATCCAGTCCACGAAACGGCCGAGCGCCTCTTCCAGCGGTCCGAGGTCCTTGAGGTAGCACATGCTCAAATGGACCTCGCCACCCGGGCCGAAGGTGCTGCCCGGCGCGAAGCCCACCTTGGCCTCGTCGATGAGGCGGCGCACCGTGGCAGCGGAATCGGTCATGCCCTCGATGCCGAAGAACAGATAGAAGGCGCCCTGTGGCACCTCGAAGTGGAGGCCCGGAAGCTCCTTCAGCATCAGCACGGCCAGGTCGCGACGGTGTCGCGCCATCAGCACCTGGCGTTCGATGAAATCGTCGCCCTGGTCGAGGGCCGCCACGCAGCCGCGCTGCAGGAAGGCCGGCGTGCCGGAGGAGGAGACCTGCACGATGCGCTCGATGGCCGGCCCCAGCGCCTTCGGTGCCTGCAGCCAGCCAACGCGCCAGCCGGTCATGGCCCAGTTCTTGGAGAATGTGTTGGCGAGCAGCAGTTGCTCATCGTCCTCGCAGATGTCGAGGAAGGAGGGTGCGCGCGTCTCGCCGTTCTCGCCATAGAAGAAGCGTGTGTAGACCTCGTCGCCGAGGATCCACAGGCCGCGCTTGCGGCAGAGGTCGCGCACCGCGATCAGCTCGTCGCGCGTTGCGGTCCAGCCCACAGGGTTCGACGGCGAGTTGAGCGCGATGGCCCTGGTGCGCGGCGTCACGGCATCGAACAGACGGTCGAGATCGAGCGTCCACTTGCCATTGCCGAAATGCATCGGCACCTCGACAGGTTTCGCGCCCGAGATGCGCAGCACACCCGCGTAGTTGGGCCAGGCGGGCGTGGGAATGATGATCTCATCACCATCACCGGCGATCAGCTGAACGATGGTCTGGATCGCGTGCATGCCGCCCGAGGTGACGAAGAAGCTCTCCGGGTCGAAGCTGCGGCCGAAGCTGCGCGCGTGATAGCGGGCCAGCGCCTCACGCAGTTCGGGAATGCCGCGCTGCCATGTGTAGAAGGTCTCGCCATTGAGCAGAGCTTCTGCCGCGGGCCGCGCAAAGGCTTCGGGCGTGGGCTGGTTTCCTTCGCCCGTCCACAGCGGAATGACCCCGGGCACGGTGAAGCCATACATCGCCGCCTTGACGATGCCGCTGTCGGGTTCGTTGCGGGCCTGTGGGGTGAGTGCCGCGAGAAGCGTGTCTGTGCTCATGGGCAAACCTTAAGCAAACGCGCCGGAGTGTCCACCCCGGCGCGCTGTCGTTTCAGTGCAATTCTGCCCCGCATCAGGCGGGGGTCTTGGCTTTCAGCGCATCGCGGATCTCGGCGAGCAACTCTTCCGACTTGGTGGGCGCAGCGGGAGGCGGTGCGGGCTCCGCCTTCTTCATGCGGTTCGAGATCTTGACCAGCTGGAACAGCACGAAGGCAACGAGCAGGAAGTTGATGACGACCGTGATGAAGGCGCCATAGGCCAGCACCGCACCCTGATTCTGCGCCTCGCCCAGAACGGTCGAGGTCACGTTGCCGGAGAGCGGCAGGAAGTAGGAATCGAAGTTGAGCCCACCGGTCAGCGCGCCGATGATCGGCATGATGAGCAGGTTGACGATGCCATCGACGATGCGGCTGAAGGCTGCGCCGACGATGACACCGACCGCGAGGTCGAAGGCATTGCCCTTGAAGGCAAAGGACTTGAATTCGTTCCATTCCTTGCGCACCGTTTCGGTTGCCACTTCAGTTGCCATATGTTCCCCCTGTCTGCCGGATTTTCATCCCGGCGTTGAACTACTCTCGCTGCCATTATCTTGCCGATGCTGGCAGAATTAAAGACCTCATATTGCAGGATCGCGAATCAGATGATGGACCGCCACACATTCTATCCCGACCTCCCACCCTTCAACCGCGGCAGGTTGCGTGTCTCGCCACTCCATGAAATCCATTTCGAGGAATGCGGAAACCCGCAGGGCAAGCCCGCCGTGGTGCTGCATGGCGGGCCGGGCGGCGGCATCTCGCCCTTCCTGCGCCAGACACATGATCCTGCGGCCTATCGCATCATCCTGTTCGACCAGCGCGGCTGCGGCCAGTCGACGCCGCATGCGGAGCTGGCAGAGAACACCACATGGGACCTGGTCTCCGACATGGAGGTGCTCCGCCAGCACCTGAAAATCGAGCGCTGGCAGGTGGTGGGTGGCTCCTGGGGATCGACGCTGGCGCTGGCCTATGCCGAAACCCATCCGGAGCGGGTGACGGAACTCATCGTCCGCGGCATCTTCACGCTGAGAAGGAGCGAGATCCGCTGGTTCTACCAGGAGGGGGCGGACCAATTGTTCCCCGACCTGTGGGAGGGCTTCATCGCCCCCATTCCGCCAGCCGAGCGCCACGACCTGCTCTCGGCCTATCACCGCCGCCTGACCGGGCCCGACATGGCGGAGCAGATCGCCTGCGCCCGCGCCTGGAGCCAGTGGGAGGGTGCCACCATCTCGCTGCTGCCAGACCCCAAGCGGGTGACGGAGTTCGGCTCCGACCATTTTGCCCTGGCCTTCGCCCGGATCGAGAGCCACTACTTCGTGAATGGCGGCTTCTTCCGGCAGGACGACCAGCTCATCGCCGATGCCCACAGGCTTTCAGCCATTCCCGGCGTTATCATCCAGGGTCGCTATGACGTGGTGACCCCGCCGGTCACCGCATGGGACCTGCACAAGGCCTGGCCGCAGGCCGAATTCATCATGGTGCCGGACGCCGGCCACACCGCCACGGAGCCCGGCATTGCCGATGCCCTTGTCCGGTCCACCGACCGCTTCCGCCATGCATGAGCTGCATGGCTGAGGCTGTGTGCGCTGCAGCACGAATGCTGCAATCTGTTCACAATTGATCGCCATATGGGTGCCAATGAAAGAAACAGAGCTTTCTCAACTTTTCGAGGCAACCAATGATCGTTTTCTCCGCCATGCGTGACCTTGCCGACGGCCTGACCCGTGGCCTGGGCCTGTTCCTGACCGAACGCCAGGACACCACCGCCCGTGGCATCAACCCCACCCCGGTGAAGCGCGGCACCAAGCGCGCCTGAACCACCAACTGACCCTTAGGTCAGCGGGGTATCGTGATCCCGCCACCAGAATGACACCTGCCCTCCCCGGTCTGGCCGGTTTTGGAGGGCATTGTCTTTTTGACGGGGCGACAAGGGAAGGTTCGATTTTCCGGTTTTCCCAGAACCGCCCGCGCGTGTACTGCGTTTAACGACATACGCAATTGCCAGTTTGGCCTGCATGGCTCATGTCGCCGTCCCGAGTCGTGAAGGCCATCGGCCCGTCCATACCCTGCCGGTGTGGGCGGGCCACTTACGTTCGGGGAACCGAATCAGTCTAGGCTTGGGCGCATGGACCTCGACCACACCCTCCTCGAGATCGGCGGCTCTCCCGTCACGCTGCTCCATCTCCTGCTCGTGGCGGGCCTCTTCGCACTGCTGCTGCTCATCGCCGCCGTCATCCTGTCGTGGCGGGCGCAGGCCAGCCGCCAGGGCGACAGCATCGCCGCACAGCGCCGTGCCGCCGAACTCGAATACCGCATCGCCGAGCTCTCCGGCGCACTGAAGAGCCTCGTCGACCAGAGCCAGGGCTCGCAGATCCAGCTCGTCTCCACCCTCGATGAACGCCTCACCGACCAGTCGGAACGCACCGGCCAGTCGCTGAAGCAGTTGCATGAGCGCCTGGCGGTGATCGATGCCGCGCAGAAGAACATCGCGGCGCTCTCCAGCGAGATGCTGAGCCTCAAGGACATCCTCTCCAACAAGCAGGCGCGCGGCGCCTATGGCCAGGCCCGCATGGAGGCGATCATCCGCGACGGGCTGCCATCGAGCGCCTATGCCTTCCAGGGGTCCTTAAGCAACAGCACCAGGCCCGACTGCCTCGTGTCGCTGCCCGACTCCGACATCCGGCTGGTGATCGATGCCAAGTTTCCGCTGGAGGCCTTCAACGCGCTGAAGGCCGCAACAGGTGAGACCGAACTGCGCAATGCCGAGGCACGGCTGCGCGGCGATGTGCTGAAGCACGTGAAGGACATCGCAGAAAAATACCTGCTGCCCGGCGAGACGCATGAGACGGCGATCATGTTCGTGCCCTCCGAGTCGGTCTATGCCGAGCTCTACGAGAAGTTCGAGGACGTGATCCAGAAGGCCCATCGCGCGCGCGTCATTCTTGCTTCACCCAACGTGCTGATGCTGCTGGTGCAGACGCTGCAGGCCATCTTCCGCGATGCCCGCATGCGCGAGCAGGCGGGACTGATCAAGGTCGAGGTGACGAAGCTGCTCGATGACGTCGGCCGCCTGAAGGAACGCGTCGGCGACCTGCAGAAGCACTTCGGTGCGGCGGCGGGCGATCTCGAGAAGCTCAACGTCTCCGCCGACAAGGTCATCCGCCGTGGCGCCCGGATCGAGAGCCTCGAACTGCAGGAACCCGAAGGCGGCGTGGAGATCGTGCGGCCGAAGCTGGTGGAGCGAAGCTAGGCCTCCTCCTTTGCACCGTCATCCCAGCGAAGGCCGGGATCCAGCTTTGGGCCACGGCCACACGTCCAGAGGCCTATTGAAGGTCCTGGAAGGGCTTTTGACCACGACCTGCTAGGGGGCTAGCGCCCTCTCAAATCACCCAAAAGCAATCGTTACGAATTTGACTGTGAAGGCGGCACCCAAAGCGGAACCCCGGCCTTCGCCAGGGTGACGGCATTCAGGGGATGGCTGCATTCAGGAGATGGCGGTCGAAAACCTAAAGCGGCCTTCTCGCCCGGATTGCCTGCGTCAGCGTGCCTTCGTCGAGGTAATCCAGTTCGCCGCCCACCGGCACGCCATGCGCCAGGCGTGAGGCCGCGATGCCCATGGCCTTGAGTTGTTCGGTGATGTAGTGCGCCGTCGTCTGGCCTTCGACCGTGGCATTGAGCGCCAGCACCACTTCCTTCACCTGCAGCCGTCCGGAGCGTTCAATCAACGCGCCGATACTCAGGTCCTCCGGCCGCACGCCTTCGATCGCCGACAGCGTGCCGCCAAGCACATGGTAGAGGCCGCTCCACGCGCCCGCGCGCTCCAGCGCCCACAGGTCGCCCACCTCTTCCACCACGCAAACCATGGTCTGGTCGCGGCGCGGATCGGTGCACAGCGTGCAGGGGTCCACCGTGTCGACGTTGCCGCACGCGGTGCAGATCGTGACCTTCTCATGCGCCTCCGCCATGGCGCTGGCCAGTGGCGCCAGCAGGCGCTCGCGGTTCTTGATCAGGAACAATGCGGCGCGCCGGGCCGAGCGGGGCCCGAGCCCCGGCAGTTTCGCCAGCAGCTGGATCAGCCTCTCGATTTCAGGTCCGGTGGTGCGCCTGGACATCAGAAGGGCAGCTTGAACCCGGGCGGCAGCGGCAACCCGCCGGTCACCGACTTCATCTCTTCCGCCATCATCGCCTCCGACTTGTTCTTGGCGTCGGTATGGGCGGCGAGGATCAGGTCCTCGAGAATGTCCTTCTCGTCGGGATTCATCAGCGATGCATCGATCGCCAGCGCGGTCATCACGCCCTTGCCGGAGAGCGTGACCTTGACGAGGCCGCCGCCGGACTGGCCGGTGACGGTCGCCTGCTCCAGCTTGGCCTGCATCTCGGCCATGCGCGACTGCATGGCCTGGACCTGTTTCATCATGTCACCGAGATTCTTCATCGCTCTCACTCATGTTGGGGGAAGGAAGGCTGTCATCGGGCACCTTGACGTCGATGATCTCCGCTCCCGGGAAACGCTTCAGCACCGCCTGCACGTCCGGATGTTCACGCGCGGCGAGGAACAGGTTGTCCTTGGCTTCCTGGCGCTGGCGGGAGACCGGCTTGTCGCCGCCGTCCTTCGCCACCATCACCATCCAGCGCATGCCGGTGAAGGCCTCGAGCTTGCGGGCAATCTCGCCGGGCAGCCCCGGGTGGGCGCCGGGTTCAAGGGCAATCTCGAACTGGCCTGGTGCCACGCGGATCGGTCGGATCAGGCTTTCAAGGTCTGTCTTGAGCTTGATGTCGCGCTTCTCGGTGGCAATCGCGACCAGGTCCTTCAGGCTCGTGAAGGCGCGGGTCTCGGTGGGGGCGGTGGCGACCTGCGCCTGCGGCTTCACCGCAAGATTGGATTGGGTTTCGACCGGCGCATCGGCATTGCTCCGCAGCATCTCGCGCGCGCTCATCGGCACGACGCGGTCGGAGCCCTGGGCCTGCTTGACGATCTTCGCCAGTTCTTCACCGCCCGGCAGGTCGGCGGCATGGCACAGGCGGATCAGCACCATCTCGGCGGCCATCAGCGGGTCGGAATGAAGCTGCGCCTCGCGGATGCCCTTCAGCAGCATGGACCAGGCGCGCGTCAGATGCGCGATGCCGCATTTCTGCGCGTGTGCGGCGCCGCGGGTCTTCTCGGCCTCGGTGCGCGAGGAGTCCGCGAGTGCCCCCTCCTTCACCACTTTCAGGCGCGTCACCCAATGCACGTAGTCGGCGAGGTCGCTGAGGATGGTCGCCGGATCGCCGCCAGCCTGGTACTGCGCCTCGATCTCCTCGATCGAGGCCTTGGCGTCACCCGCCATCACCGTCTCGAACAGGTCGATGATGCGCGAGCGGTCCATGAGGCCGAGCATGGTGGCGACATCCGCCGCCTTCACCCGGCCCTCGCCGTAGGCGATGGCCTGATCAAGCAGGGACAGCCCATCGCGCACCGAGCCTTCGGCGGCGCGGGCGATCATGGCGAGTGCATCGGCCTCGGCCTCAACACCCTCCTTCACCGCGATGTTGCCATAGTGCGAGGCCAGCAGGGCCGCATCCAGCCGCTTCAGGTCGAAGCGCTGGCAGCGCGACAGGATGGTGACGGGAACCTTGTTGATCTCGGTGGTGGCGAAGATGAACTTCACATGCGGTGGCGGTTCTTCCAGTGTCTTGAGGAGCGCATTGAAGGCGCTCTTCGAAAGCATGTGCACTTCGTCGATGATGTAGACCTTGTAGCGCGCCTGGACGGGCGCATAGCGCACGCTGTCGATGATCTCGCGCATGTTGTCGACGCCGGTGTTCGACGCGGCGTCCATCTCGATCACGTCGAGGTGGCGGGACTCGAGGATGGCCTCGCAGTGCGGGCCATAGACGGGCATGTCGATCGTCGGCTTGTCGCCGTAGTTCAGGGCGCGGGCGATCAGGCGGGCGGTGGTCGTCTTTCCCACGCCGCGCACGCCCGTGAGCATGAAGCCCTGGGCAATGCGGCCGGAGGCGAAGCCATTGGTGAGGGTGCGCACCATCGCTTCCTGGCCAATGAGGTCAGGGAACGTGCGCGGGCGATATTTTCTGGCAAGAACGCGATACCCTGCTGCGTTCGCGCCGCTCTGAGTGTCGTCCATGGCGGGCTTCCGCGGGGCAGCTTAAAGGGTGGGAGGCTGGACGGGCAACCCGTTCCGGTCTCGTTGGGGCTGCTTCCTTCCGGACCTGACCCGGTTGGCGAGCGGCACGTCCGCCGCCAACCTCCCGGGGGGCTATATGGGGGGAACGGCAACAAAAGGCAAGCACCACGGCTTGCAATGAGCCCGCGGCGGCTGCATTCTGCCTCGCAGGCAGATTCCCCGCCCGGCCGGGGCTTTCAGGGAGCGTTTCCACCATGTTCAGGCAGATCCTCACACCCCTTCTGGGCCTCCTCGGCCTCGCAGCCATGGCCACCGGGGCCCTCGCCTCCGACGCCTATGGCGTCAACGACGACGGCCACGTCAAGGTGTGGAAGCCCTATGTGATCGAGAAGAACTGCACCGGTGAGTGGTATTATCACTGCAAGGCGCGTCTGGATTATGCGCCCTTCCAGCGCTCCATGGTGGCGCGCTCCGGCAGCTACTGGTACCAAAAGCCCTTCCAGGTCTACCGTTACGGCGATTTCAAGCCGCGGCGGGCCCATTGGGGCAACCGCAGTTCGGCCGACCACGTGGCCTGGTGCAGCGACCGCTACCGCACCTATGACCCCGCCACCAACCTCTACAAGGGCCGCGGCTACCACCTTCACAAGTGCCGCAGCCCCTATGGCGGCTGAGGCCTGATTGACCGGCGGCCACGGCTTGATTAAGGGACGGCCATGTCGCTGCTCCCCATCGTAACACTGCCCGACGAAAAGACCCTCCGCGAGGTATCGAAACCCGTGGCGGGCATCGATTCCCACGTGAAGAAGCTGTGGGACGACATGCTGGAAACCATGTACCGCGCGCCCGGCATCGGGCTGGCCGCTATCCAGGTGGGCGTGCCGCAGCGCCTGCTGGTGATCGACCTTTCGAAGGACGGCGAAGTAAAGCTGCCGCTGTTCGTCGCCAACCCGGAGATCACCTGGGAAAGCGACGCCAGGAGCGACTACGAGGAGGGCTGCCTCTCCATCCCCGAATACTACGAGATGGTCACCCGGCCGGCCGAGGTCAAACTGCGCTATCTCAACCGCCAGGGCGAGCACGCCGAGATGCATGCCACGGGCTTGCTGGCCACCTGCCTGCAGCACGAGATCGACCACCTCAACGGTGTCCTCTTCATCGACCACATCTCGCGGCTGAAGCGCGAGCGGGTGATCAAGAAATTCCAGAAGGCCCAGAAGCTCGGAAAGCTCTGAGCATGCGCCTCGTCTTCATGGGCACGCCGGACTTCGCGGTCGAGACGCTGAAGGCCTTGATCGGCGCCGGGCACGAGGTCGCCTGCGTCTATTCCCAGCCGCCGCGCCCCGCCGGCCGGGGCATGGCGGAACGTCCCTCGCCCGTCCACGCCTATGCCGCAGCACGGGGCATCGAGGTGCGCACGCCCACATCGCTCAAATCCGCGGAAGAGCTGGCCCATTTCGCCGCGCTGAACGCCGATGCCGCCGTCATCGTGGCCTATGGCCTGCTGCTGCCGAAGCCGGTGCTCGATGCGCCGCGGCTGGGCTGCTTCAACGTCCATGCCTCGCTGCTGCCGCGCTGGCGCGGGGCCGCCCCCATCCAGCGCGCCATCATGTCGGGAGACGCCTGGTCCGGCGTCACCATCATGCGCATGGAGGAAGGCCTCGACACCGGGCCGATGTGCAAGGTGGGGAGGATTGCCATCACGCCGATGACCACCGCGCAGTCACTGCATGACGAACTCGCCGCCCTAGGCTCGCAGCTGATGATCGAGGTTCTGGCGCAGGAGACGATCACTTGCACGCCGCAGCCTTCGGATGGCGTGACCTATGCGAAGAAGATCGACAAGGCCGAAGCCCGCGTCGACTTCACGAAGAATGCCGCAGAGGTGAGGAACCACATCCACGGCCTGTCGCCCTTCCCCGGCGCGTGGTTCGAGGTCAACGGCACACGCGTCAAGGCCCTGCTCTGCGACGTGGTGCAAGCCAGCGCTGCACCCGGCACCTTCATCGACGATCGTCTCACCATTGCCTGCGGCACCGGCGCCATTCGCCTGCTGAAGCTGCAGCGCGAGGGCAAGGGTGCCATGGAGGCCCAAGACTTCCTGCGCGGCTTCCCCATCGCCGCCGGAACGGATGCCGCCTGATGCCGCGCTATCGCCTCACCATCGAGTATGACGGCGGACCCTTCACCGGCTGGCAATCGCAGGCTGGCGGCACCTCGGTGCAGGACCTGTTGGAGCGCGCTGTCGCCATCATCAATGGCGGCCCTTCCATGGTCTATGGCGCCGGCCGCACCGATGCGGGCGTGCATGCGCTGGGGCAGGTGGCGCATGTGGACCTTGCCAAGCCATGGGACCCGTTCAAGCTCCGCAATGCGCTGAACGGCAACATGCGCGAGCGTCCGGTTAGCGTGCTCGAGGTGGAGGACGTGCCGGATGATTTCCACGCCCGCTTCTCGGCCACCCGGCGCTACTATCTCTACCGCATCCTCAACCGCCGCGCGCCGCCAGCACTCGACCGCGGCAAGGTGTGGTGGCTTCCCGTCGACCTCGACTCGGATGCCATGCATGAGGCCGCCCGGCACCTGGTGGGCAAGCATGACTTCACCACCTTCCGCGCGGCGCAATGCCAGGCCAATTCGCCGGTGAAGACGCTCGACCATTTCGAGGTTGCCCGCTACGGCGAGCTGATCGAGGTGCGGGCGGACGCGCGCTCCTTCCTGCACAACCAGGTGCGCTCCATGGTGGGCTCGCTGCGCCTCGTCGGCGAAGGCAAGTGGACACCGCGTGACATGAAGCGCGCGCTCGCCGCGGCAGACCGCACCGCCTGCGGACCTGTGGCGCCGCCCGACGGGCTCTATCTTCTGCGCGTCGGCTACAGTTCGGTCGAGAAGTAATCCGCGATGATGCGGCCATAGACGTTCTGCGTGGCACGCAGCTCGTCGATGGCGATGCGCTCATCCGTCTGGTGGATGGTCGCGTTGGTGGGGCCGAATTCCAGCACCGGGCAATAGTCCTTCACGAAGCGCGCATCCGACGTGCCGCCGCTGGTGGAGAGCTTCGGCAAGACGCCCGTCTCGTGCACCACGGCATCCTGCACCAGGCCGACGAAGCGGCCAGGTTCGGTGATGAAGGCATCCGCCCCCTCGGTGGCCGACACCGTCCACGCACCGGCCATTTCGGACTTCACCACCGCAATCTGCTCGTCCACCCATTGCTTGAGCGAGGCGAAGCTGTGTTCGGGCGAAAAGCGGATGTTGAACTTGGCGGTGGCGCGTGACGGGATGACGTTGCCCGCCGGATTGCCGACGTCGAAGGAGGTGACCGCCAGCGTCGAGGGGTCAAAGTGATCGTTGCCCTCATCGAGCCTTGCTGCGGCGATGCGGTCGATGAAGCGGGCGAGCTTGGGGATCGGATTGTCTGCCTTGTGCGGGTAGGCCGCATGGCCCTGCTTGCCCTCCACCGTGACGGTGAAGCTCAGCGATCCGCGACGGCCGATCTTGATGGTGTCGCCCAGCGTGTCCACGCAGCTCGGCTCGCCGACGATGCAGTGGTCGGGGATGTGGCCGTTCTCGGCCATCCATTGCAGCACCTTCACCGTGCCGTTGATGGCGGGGCCTTCCTCGTCGCCGGTGATGAGGAAGGAGATCGAGCCCTTGAACTTCCCCGCCGTGCGCACGAAGTCGATGGCGGCAGCGGCGAATGCAGCGACTGAGCCCTTCATGTCGGTGGCGCCGCGGCCATAGACGAAGCCATCCGCGATATCGGCGGCAAAGGGCTGGTGCGTCCAGCTTTCGACGATGCCCTCGGGCACCACGTCGGTGTGGCCTGCAAAGCAGAGGTGCGGCGAGCCTGACCCAATGCGCGCGAAGAGGTTCTCGACATCCGGCGTGCCCTCCTGCCGGAAGATCAGCCGATGGCCGACGAAGCCATGGGTGGACAGCAGGTTCTCGAGATAGGTGAGGGCACCCGCCTCGGCGGGGGTCACGGACTTGCAGCGGATCAGGTCCTGCAGCAGCGGAACGGGGTCGGTGGGGGTGTTCTTCATGGGGCGCAGTGTAGTGCATTGCGCAGCGAGATGGAATCGGTGCGGTTCCATCCCTCATCAATCGTTCCGTCATCCCGGCGAAGGCCGGGATCCAGCTGTCTTTCCACGTGGTTGGCGCCCCAAGCTGGACCCCGGCCTTCGCCGGGGTGACGCCATCAGAGGGGAAAGCCCGCGTTGCTCTAATACTTCAACGGATCAGGCCCGTACTGGTTGTCCCCGTCAGTGCCCTTGAGGAAACCGAGTTCGATCAGCAGCCACAGCCCGCCGATCACCGGCACCAGGCCGCTCAGCGTCCACCAGCCGGACTTGCCACGGTCATGCCAGCGCTTGGCAAGAAGCACGATCTGGGGATAGATCAACGCAAGTGTGACAACAATGGTGATGATGCCGTACCCATACTCGCTGGCCGTGCCCACCAGGTTGTCCAGGAGAGCCGCAACAAAGGTCATGCCATAGAGTGCCAGCACGCCCATCCAGTAGCTCTGGCGGCCGATGCGGCCCTCGAGGCTCGTGAACAGATATTTCCAGTCCATCTTCAACCCCCTTTGCGTGGCGCGTGATGCGCCATTGCCCACAGGTTGAACTATGGCTCAGGACGGAGATTCGCGGAAGCGGCCTTGTCAGTCGCGCAGAAGCTCGTTGATCGAGGTCTTGGAGCGGGTCTTCTCATCGACCCGCTTGACGATGACCGCGCAATAGAGCGACGGCGCAGGCGAGCCGTCGGCATAGGGCTTCTGCGGCAGCGAGCCGGAGACGACGACCGAATAGGGCGGCACCTTGCCCATGTGCACCTTGCCGGTGTCGCGTTCGATGATCTTGGTCGACTGGCCGATGAACACGCCCATGGAGATGACGGAGCCCTCGCCCACGATCACGCCTTCCACCACTTCCGAGCGCGCGCCGATGAAGCAGTTGTCCTCGATGATGGTGGGACCAGCCTGCATCGGCTCCAGCACGCCGCCGATGCCCACGCCGCCCGAGAGATGCACGTTCTTGCCGATCTGGGCGCAGGAGCCCACCGTCACCCAGGTGTCCACCATCGTGCCGGTGTCCACATAGGCGCCGAGGTTGACGAAGGAGGGCATGAGGATGGCGCCGGGAGCGATGTAGGCCGACTTGCGGACGACGCAGTTCGGCACCGTGCGGAAACCTGCGGCGCGGAAGTCCTTCTCGGCCCAGCCGTCGAACTTGGAGGGCACCTTGTCCCACCAGCTGGAGCCGCCGGGGCCGCCCGAAATCATGGCCATGTCATTGAGGCGGAACGACAAAAGCACCGCCTTCTTGAGCCACTGGTTGACGTGCCAATCGCCGTCCCGCTTCTCGGCGACGCGCGCCTTGCCGGAATCCAGCAGGTCGAGGGCAGCCATCACGGCATCGCGCACCGCACCCTTGGTCTCGAGGTTGACCTTGTCGCGGCCCTCCCAGGCCTGTTCGATGGTGCTCTGCAGATCGGTCATGGCTGTTCCCTCGGTGTTGTCGCGGTCGCTTTCGCGAAAAAGGCGGGTCCGGTCAAGACCGGGTTTTGAGGTCCTTCGTCAATCCCGCCAAAAAGCTGGCGAGGTCGTCGGTGACATAATGGATGTGCTCCTGCGCGGTGCCGCCCGTGGCCTTGTTCAGGTGCTCGGCGTCCTTGTTCTCGGGGCTCACCACCAGCACCGTCACCATGCCCAGCGCATGCGGGGCTTCCAGATTGCGGGCGATGTCCTCGAACATGGCGGACGACTTGGGGGCAATGCCGGTCTGGCGAATGAACTTCTGGTAGGGCTCCATCTCGGGCTTGGGGATGAAGTCCGAATGCACGATGTCGAAGATGTCGCCGAAGTGGTGGGTGATGCCGATGCGGTTCAGCACCTTTTCAGCATGGGCCACCGTGCCGTTGGTGAAGATCAGCTTGCGGCCGGGCAGCGCATGCAGTGCGGCGTCCAGGTCTTTGTTGGGCGGCACCGGCGAATGATCGATGTCATGCACATCGTCGAGGAAGTCGTCCGGCGTGATGCCATGCTCGGTCATCAGCCCGCGCAGGGTGGTGCCGTATTTGTAGAACATCTCCTTCTGCCGGCGCTTGGCTTCCGCATAGTCGACGTTGAGAAGCTTCGAGACGAAGTTCCCCATCTTCACGTCGATCTGGTCGAAGAGCCGGCAGGAGGCCGGATAGAGCGTGTTGTCGAGGTCGAACACCCAGGTGTCGACATGAGAAAAACCGTCGACGTGCGCGAAGCCCTTCATGCCCCGGCCCGCGAGATGCGCGTACCCACGCCGTGCGGGGTGAGCAGTTCAAGCAGCACCGAGTGCGGCACGCGGCCATCGAGGATGATGACGCCCTCGACGCCGGACTCGACCACCGCCGCGGCACTTTCCACCTTGGGGATCATGCCGCCGGTGATGGTGCCATTCTCGACGAGATTCGGCAGCTCTTCCACGCTGAGTTCGCTGATCAGGTTCTTGTCCTTGTCGAGCACGCCGGCGACGTCGGTCAGCAGCAACAGGCGCTTGGCCTTGGTCGCCGTGGCGATGGCGCCCGCTGCGGTATCGGCGTTGACGTTGAAGGTCTCGCCATTGACGCCCACGCCCACGGGCGCGATCACCGGAATGGCGTCGCTCTTCATGATGGTTTCGAGGATCTCGATATTGACCTTCACCGGCTCGCCGACGAAGCCAAAATCGATCTCCACTACCTTGCCGGTGGCGGGGTCGGTCTTCTTCTTGGTCAACCGCTCGGCAATCATCAGGTTGCCGTCCTTGCCGGAGATGCCGACAGCACGGCCGCCCGCCTGCTGGATCGAGGCGACGATGGATTTGTTGATCGAGCCCGACAGCACCATCTCGACCACCGACATGGTGGCCTCGTCGGTGACGCGCAGGCCCTCGCGGAACTCCGGCTGCACTTCCAGCTTGTCGAGCATCTTGTTGATCTGGGGGCCGCCGCCATGGACGACGATCGGGTTCAGGCCGCACACCTTCAGCATCACCATGTCGCGCGCGAACTGTTGCGCCAGCTTCGGGTCCACCATGGCGTGGCCGCCGTATTTCACCACGATGATCTGGTCGTCATAGCGCTGCAGGAAGGGCAGCGCCTCGGAAAGGATTCGGGCCGTCGTGGCGATTTCGTCCATGGAGATTCCCCGTCAGTCGCGAAGCGTCCTACAGGACAATTGTTACGGTTTCAAAGGGTCTAGAGCAGGCCCGCGATCTCGGAGCGGAGTTCGGGAATGCCCAATCCCTTGTCGCTGGAGGTGGCGTGGATCTGCGGGAAGGCTGCGGGGTGCTTCTTGATCGCCGCGGCCACCGTCTCGCGCACCTTCTCGAGTTCAGGCGCCTTGATCTTGTCGGTCTTGGTCAGCACCACCTGGTAGGTGACGGCGGCCTCGTCGAGAAGGTCGAACATCTCCTCGTCGGCCTTGAGGATGCCGTGGCGGCTGTCGATCAGCACGAAGGCGCGGGTGAGGCCGGGGCGGCCGCGCAGATAGCCGCGCAGAACCGACTGCCAGGCCTTCACCTCGTGCTTGGGCGCCTTGGCATAGCCATAGCCCGGCATGTCGACGAGGGTGAGCGCCTCGTTCACGTCGAAGAAGTTGAGCTCGCGGGTGCGGCCCGGCGTGTTGGAGGCGCGCGCCAGGCCGTTGACGTTGGTCAGCGCATTGATCAGCGACGACTTGCCAACGTTGGAGCGGCCGGCGAAGGCAATCTCCACGCCCTTCGAGGCGGGAAGCTGTTCGAGCTTGGCCACGCCCAGCAGGAAACGGGACGGGCCGCCGAACAAACGGCGGCCCGCGTCAATCTGGTCTTCGGTGAAGGCGTCGCTCAACTTGTGGCCTTCTTCTTGAGGAAGGGCAGGCTGTTCTTCACGTTGCCGAAGAAGTCGATCTCCACGCCATGGCGCTTCATGATGTAGGACTGCTGCAGGATCGAGAGCGTGTTGCTCCAGGCCCAGTAGATCACGAGTCCGACCGGGAAGGTGCCGAGCATGAAGGTGAACATCACCGGCATCCAGTTGAACAGGCTGGCCTGCACCGGGTCCGGCGGCGTCGGGTTGAGGCGCATCTGCAGCCACATGGTGATGCCCATGATGATCGGCCACACGCCGATCATCAGCATGCTGGGCGGCGTCCAGGGGATGAGGCCGAAAAGGTTGAACAGGCTGGTCGGATCAGGCGCCGAAAGATCCTGTATCCAGCCGAAGAACGGCGCGTGGCGCAGCTCGATCGAGGTCAGGATCACCTTGTACAGCGCAAAGAAGATCGGGATCTGCACCACGACGGGCAGACAGCCCGACAGCGGCGAGACCTTCTCGCGCTTGTAGAGCGCCATCATCTCCTGCTGCTGCTTCATCTTGTCTTCGGGATATTCCTTCTTGAGCCGCTCCATCTCGGGCTGCAGCTTCTTCATCTTGCTCATCGAAGCGTAGGACTTGTTGGCCAGCGGGAAGACCGCAAGCTTCACCAGCACCGTGGCGATGAGGATGGCGATGCCGAAGTTGCCGACGATGCCCTTGATCCAGTCGAGCAGGAAGAAGAAGGGCTTGGTCAGGAAGTAGAACCAGCCCCAGTCGATCATGTAGTTGAAGCCCTGGATCTGGTGCAGGCTCTCGATGGCGTTGATGGTGCGCACCACCTTGGCGCCGGCGAAGATGCGGCCGGTGGTCGAGGCCTGCTGGCCCGGCTGCACCACCATCGCGTCCTTGGCCAGGTAGTCCGTCTGGTAGACGTCGCGGCCGTCGAGTTTCTGGTGGAGGAAGCTGGCGGTGACGGGGGTGGACTGGTCGGGAACGATCGCCGCGGCCCAGTACTTGTCGGTGAAGCCGACCCAGCCGCCCTTGGTGTCGCGGCGGTCAGGCTCGGTCTGCTCGGCGACGTCGGAATAGTGGATCTCCTGCAGGGCGCCGTCGACCCAGCCCAGCATGCCCTCGAAGAACACCCAGTAACCCGAAACCACGGGCGTGTCCTGGCGCTGGATGCGCGCATAGGGGATCATTGCCACCGGCGCCTGCGTGGTGTTCTCCACGATCTGGGTGACGGTGAAGAGATATTCGTCGCTGAGTTCGATCTTGCGGCTGAACTTCAGTCCCTCGCCATTGTCCCAGGTGAGGGTCACGGGGTTGTCTTCGCTCAGCACCGCGCCGGCGGGGGCCGTCCACACCGTGTTCGGATCGGGAAGCTTGGCCGTCGTGCCGGTGGCGGGAACCACGCCCTGCTCGGAGAACAGCGCGCCGGGCGTGCCCGACGGCGACAGGAAGGTGATGGTGGGGCTCTTGGGGTCGATGGTCTCGCGATACCTGAGCAGGTGCAGGTCGTCGATCATCGCGCCCTTGAGGTTGATCGAACCCTCGACGTAGTCGGACTTGAACGGCAGGCGCGGCGACCTGGCGAGGGCCTCCTCGCGACTCACGGGTGCGGCCTGGGTCGCGACGCCGGGAACGGTGCCGCCGGTGGCGGGCGCTGTCTGGGAGGCGCCCGGCTGGGTCTCCGCCGTCTGGGTCTCGGCGGTCAGCTTCTTCTGCAGGGGCGCGGCATAGAAATACTGCCAGCCGAAGATGATCGCCATCGACAGCAGGATGGCCGCGATGAAGTTCTTGTTCTCGAAGTTCATGGTGTTCCCTTGTCCGCCGGCAGTTGGGCGGTGCGGTGCAGCCTTTTCAAGGCAGAGACGAGGTCTTTCTCGAGATCGGGGAAGGCGCGCCCGAAGGACGACGCGCGGCCGATCAGGACATAGTCATGGCCGGAACGGGCCGCGCTCGAAAGCTGCAGCCGGGCCAGTTCGCGCAACCGGCGCTTCACGCGGTTGCGCACCACCGCATTGCCGATCTTCTTGGTGGCGGTAAAGCCGACGCGCGGCAGCGCATCGTCACCCCGGGGGCGCATTTGAACGACCATGCCGGGCATTGCAGCATAAAGCGCCCGGGCGGCGGCAACGAAATCCTGCCGACGCTTCAGGCGCTCCATTTTCGACGGATCCGGCGCTTAGGCCGAGAGGCGCTTGCGGCCCTTGGCGCGGCGGCGGGCGAGGACGTTGCGGCCGCCAACCGTCGCCATGCGGGCGCGGAAGCCATGGCGGCGCTTGCGGACGAGCTTGGACGGCTGGTAGGTGCGCTTCACGTTCGTAACTCCGATTTAGGCTTTTCAGCCAATGATACCAATAACATGGCCCGGTAGTTCGGGCATGCCCCAAGGGCCTTTCCAGCCACTCCGGGAATTTGGAGGGCGCTTATGGGGGAAAAGCCCGGAGAAGTCAACGAGGGGCCCCAAAACCGGGCCTGAACTTTGCTCACGTCGAGGTGATAGGCCCTATCGCTGCGGCCCGCCATGCGACAAGGTTGCAAACCTCATGATGACAACCGACCAGCATTCGCACCCCTCACGGCCGCTGCACCTGCGGCGCTGGCTCCCCCTGCTCGCATTGCTTCTGCTGGCGGCGATTGGCTACGGGTTCGGCCTGCACCAATACCTCTCGCTGGCAACGCTTGCCGAGCACCGGGACGGGCTGCGGGCCTGGGTGGCGGGCAACCTGGCGCTGGCGCTGGCTGCCTACATGCTGCTCTATGTGGCGGTGGTGGCCCTCTCCATCCCCGGCGCAGGGGTGATGAGCCTCGCCGGGGGCTTCCTGTTCGGCTGGGCGCTCAGCGCGCCTGCCACCATTGTTGCGGCGGTCGTCGGCGCGGCCATCGTCTTCGAGATCGTCAAGACGTCCTTCGGCGCGGCGCTGGCGGAAAAATCCGGGCCGTTCGTGCAGAAGCTGTCGAAGGGCTTCGCGGAGAATGCCTTCAGCCTCCTGCTCTTCCTCAGGCTCACGCCGGTGTTTCCCTTCTGGGCAGTGAATGCCGTGGCGGGCTTGAGCCGCATACCGCTCAACACATTCATCGCAGCCACGGCGCTCGGCATCATTCCTGCCTCCTTCGCCTTCGCGCTCATCGGGTCCGGCCTCGACGGCGTGATCGACGACCAGCTGATGGCCTTCAAGCTCTGCGCCGCGGAGAACGGTGCTGCCAACTGCCACCTTTCGCTCAGCGCCTCGGCCCTGGTGTCGCCGGAGTTGCTGTGGGGCCTCACCGGACTGGGCCTCGTGTCGCTGCTGCCCCTGCTGCTGCGCTGGTGGAGGGGACGCCGGGCATGACCCGCCACTTCGACATCGCCGTCATCGGCGCGGGCTCGGGCGGGCTGTCAGTGGCGGCGGCGGCCGCGCAGTTCGGCCGGAGCGTGGTGCTCTTCGAGAAGGGCGAGATGGGCGGCGACTGCCTGAACTATGGCTGCGTGCCCTCCAAGGCGCTGCTCGCCGCGGCGAAGCAGGCGCAGGCGATGCGCAGCGCCGCGCCCTTCGGCATCGCCGCGGTGGAGCCTGTGGTCGACTTCGCCGCCGTGATGGCGCATGTGCGCCGCGCCATCGCGGCAATCGCACCCCATGACAGCCAGCAGCGCTTCGAGGCGCTTGGCGTCACCGTCATCCGCGCCGCTGCCCGCTTCACCGATGCCTGCACCATCGAGGCTGCGGGCACGCGTTACACGGCGCGCCGCATCGTCATCGCCACCGGCTCGCGCCCGGCCCTGCCGCCCATCGACGGCCTGGCGGAGGTGCCTTTCCTCACCAACGAGACGGTGTTCGCCAACACCGTCCTGCCGGCGCATCTTCTCATCATCGGCGGCGGGCCGATCGGCCTCGAGATGGCGCAGGCGCACCGGCGTCTGGGCGCGCGCGTCACCGTGATCGAGGCCGGAACGCCGCTGGCTCATGACGATCCGGAACTCGCCGGCGTGCTTCTCGGCCAGTTGCGGGCCGAGGGGGTGGAACTCCTCCCCGCCACCGCCGTCACGCGCGTGTCGCGCACCGCTGGCGGCATCGCCATCGATGCCGGCGGCAGAACCGTCACGGGCTCACACCTGCTCGTCGCCGCCGGCCGCGAGCCCAATGTCGAAGGGCTCGGCCTCGCGGAGGCTGGCATCGCCTTCACCGCGAAGGGCATCACCGTCGACGGGCGCCTCCGGACCAGCAACCGGAAGGTCCATGCCGTGGGCGACGTGGCGGGCGGCCGCTTCACCCACGAGGCGGGCTACCAGGCCGGCATCGTGCTGCGGAACATCCTCTTCGCGCTCCCCGCCAGCGCCAGCGCCATGATCCCGCATGTCACCTACACCGACCCCGAACTCGCCCAGGCGGGCCTCACCGAGCGGGAGGCGCGTGCTGCCCATGGCGACGGCATCAAGGTGCTGCGCTGGCCCTTCCGCGACAATGACCGCGCCCAGGCCGAAGGCCACCCGCAAGGGCTGGTTAAGATCATCACCACAAGGCGCGGCCGGATCCTGGGCGCCGGCATCGTGGGGCCGGGGGCCGGCGAGCAGATCCAGCCCTGGATCCTGGCGCTGGAGCGCGGCCTGAAGATCAGCGCCATGGCGGGATCCGTCCTGCCCTATCCGACGCGCGGCGAGGCCGGGCGGCGGGCAGCGGTGAGTTATTTTTCCAGCTTTGCATCCAATCCACTCGTCCGGCGCGTAATAGGCCTGGTGAGCAGTCTCAGACCATGACAAGCAAAAGCGACGTCGACAGGCACAAGGCGCCGGGCCTCTTCCAGGGGCTGTCCGGCAAGGTGCTGGTCATGACCATCCTGTTCGTCATGCTGGGCGAAATCCTGATCTTCCTGCCCTCCATCGCCAATTTTCGCATCCAGTGGCTGAAGGGCCGCATCGCCCAGGCGGAGATCGCCGCCCTTGCCGCCGAGGCAGCCCCGGACCGTATCCTCTCCGCCGACCTCCGCACCGAGATCCTGAAGGGGGCCGGCGTGCTGGTCGTGTCGCTGACGCGCGGCGACAAGCGCCAGCTGATGCTCCGGAGCGAGGCCGACCACATGATCGATGCCTCCTACGACTTGCGCGACGTGCGCTGGCTCCCTGCCATCGGCGATGCCTTCGCGGTCGTGCTGGGCAGTGAAGACCGGGTGATCGGCGTCATCGACACGCCGCCCAACATGTCGGGCGACGTGATCGAGGTGGCGCTCTACGAGAAGCCGCTGCGCCAGGCGATGATCGGCTACGGCATCAACATCTTCATTCTCTCGGTCGTGCTTTCGGTCATCGTCGCGGGCCTGGTCTATCTGGCGCTCAACATGGTGCTGATCCACCCGATGAAGCGGCTCACCCGCAACATGGTTACCTTCGCCCAGAACCCGGAGGACCGCTCGCGCATCATCACGCCCTCGGCGCGGCGTGACGAGATCGGCCTTGCCGAGCGCGAACTGCATGACATGCAGTCGGAGCTCGCCGCCATGCTGCAGCAGAAGAGCCGGCTTGCAGCACTTGGCCTCGCGGTGGCCAAGGTCAGCCACGACCTTCGCAACATGCTGTCCTCGGCGAACGTGATCTCCGACCGGTTGGCGATGGCGGAGGACCCGACGGTGAAGCGCTTCGCACCGAAGCTCATCGTCAGCCTCGACCGCGCCATCTCGTTCCTCACCGAGACGCTGAAGTTCGGCCGCGCCGAAGAGGCACCGCCCATGCGCGAGCGGCTGCCCCTCAAGGACATCGCCGACGAAGTGATCGACACGGCCGTGCTGCAGGCCTCCTCGCACGTCGTGCTGTTCAACCATGTGCCGCCGGGGCTCCTCATCGATGCCGATCGCGAGCACCTGAACCGTGTGCTCACCAACCTTCTTCGCAACGCCATCCAGGCGCTGGAAACACGCGAGTCCGGTCAGGACGGCCGGGTGGTCATCTCCTCCTGGCGCGAGGGCGCGGTGGTGGTGATCGTGGTGAAGGACAATGGCCCAGGCATTCCAGAGCGCGTCCGCCCCAGGCTGTTCGAGGCTTTCCAGAGTGCGGCGAAGCCCGGCGGCGTGGGGCTTGGTCTGGCAATCGCGGCCGAGCTGATCCGGGCCCATGGCGGCGAGATCAGGCTCCACGAAACCGGGCCCGGGGGCACGGTGTTCCATGTGGTCGTGCCGGATGCCGTGGTGGAACTCCGCCCGGGGCGCCGCGGGGCTCGCAACCGGGCCTGAAAGCCTTGTGTTTCAAGGCTTGACTGGGGTGCCCCATTCAATGTCTAAAGCGGTCGCAACCAAACCCCAGGGGGTGCTTTGAGAATGCCCCCCTCACACAGGAGCTGAAGACCACTTGCCAATGCCACCCAGGAGGCCGTCGATAAGCCGCGGAGCCGCCCCCCCGCAAAAGGAAGAAGGACACAGGATCAACAACCGCATTGACGCGCGCGAAGTGCGCCTGATCGATGCCGCCGGCGAGAATGTCGGCGTGGTGCCGATCCGCCAGGCCATCATGATGGCCGAAGAGGCCAGCCTCGACCTCGTCGAGATCTCCCCCGATGCCAAGCCCCCGGTCTGCAAGATCCTCGACTACGGTAAGTTCAAGTTCCAGGAACAGAAGAAGGCCGCCGAGGCCCGCAAGAAGCAGAAGGTCATCGAGATCAAGGAGATCAAGATGCGCCCGATGATCGACGATCACGACTACGACGTGAAGATGAAGGCCATCAGGCGCTTCTTCGAAGAAGGCGACAAGGTCAAGATCACGCTCCGCTTCCGAGGCCGCGAAATGGCCCACCAGGAACTCGGCCAGCAACTCCTCGACCGCGTCAAGAAGGACACCGTCGAGATCGCCAAGGTCGAATCCGAGCCGCGCTTCGAAGGCCGCCAGATCGTCATGGTGCTCGCACCGCGCTAAGCGTCAGCGCCCGGCCATTTTTGAAGTCACCATGCCCGGGCACGTCCCGGGCATGTTCATTTCAGATTGTTGGCTGCCCGGCCGGTGCCCCTCAGGACATCGAGGTGAGATAGGCGAAGCCGACCACGAAAAGGGCCGAGACGATGCTGGTGAACAGCAGGAGAGCTTCGAGCATGCACGGCTTCCCTCCCTCGGGATGGTTCAGCCGCTCCGGTCTACCCAAATTGCCCTAACGACAGGTTGGCACCACCGGGGCGCCCGGCAGCCCTCCACCCTTGCAATTCCGGCCCGTTTGGGCTTAAACCCGGCCGTTCTAGCCGCCTGGCCTGTAAAGGGCATGCCATGGCGGCTTTATATCGCTTTGAAAGGATTAAGCAAAATGCCCAAGATGAAGACCAAGTCCTCGGCCAAGAAGCGGTTCAAGGTTACCGCTTCCGGCAAGATCAAGGCAGGTGCCGCCGGAAAACGCCACGGCATGATCAAGCGTACCAACAAGCAGATCCGCAACCAGCGTGGCACCATGGTGCTGGCACCGGGTGACGAGCGGCTTGTCAAGATCCACATGCCCTATCTGGCCAAGTAAGACCGAGGAAACAGACCAATGCCACGTTCAAAAGGCGGCACAGTCGCCCGCAAGTCTCACAAGAAGATCATCAAGCAGGCGAAGGGCTACTTCTCCCGCCGCAAGAACATCTTCCGCGTCGCCGTTCAGGCCGTCGAGAAGGCCGAACAGTATGCCTATCGCGACCGTCGCACAAAGAAGCGCAACTTCCGCGCCCTGTGGATCCAGCGCATCAACGCCGCGACGCGTGAACTCGGCCTGACCTATGGCCGATTTATCTATGGCCTGGACAAGGCCGGGATCGAAGTCGACCGCAAGGTCCTCGCCGATCTCGCCGTGCATGATCAGGCCGCCTTCGCCGCTCTCGTCGAGAAGGCAAAGGCTGCGCAGGCCTAATCGGCCTCTGTCGCGTACGTCGAATTCCGATTGCCTTGACCGGGCTACAGTGTGTCTTTGCGGCACCCTGTGCCCGGTCATGTCGTTTCCAGAGGAACATCTTCCATGAGTCTCGTGAACCTCGAACAGTCGATCATGGCCGAGATCGACGCCGCAACCGATGAGGCATCGCTCGAGGCGGTGCGCGTCTCCGTGCTCGGCAAGAAGGGCTCGATCTCCGAGCGCATGAAGGGCTTGGGGAGCATGAGCCCCGAGGAGCGCAAGGAAGCCGGTGCCGCGCTCAATGTGCTGAAGGACAAGGTCGCGGACGCGCTGTCCGCACGCAAGACGACACTGCAGGACGCGGCCCTCGAGGCCCGCCTCGCCGCGGAAAAGATCGACGTGACGCTGCCGGCGCGCCCGCAAGCATCGGGCACCGTGCATCCGGTTTCCCAGGTCTGGGAAGAGGTGGTGCAGATCTTCGGCGACCTCGGCTTCGCGGTGGCCGAAGGCCCGCATATCGAGGACGACTTCCACAATTTCGATGCGCTGAACATTCCGCCGGAGCATCCTGCCCGGCAGGAGCATGATACCTTCTTCTTCAACGAGAAGGCTGACGGTTCGCGCATGTTGCTGCGCACGCATACGAGCCCGGTGCAGATCCGCACCATGCTGGCCTCGAAGCCACCCATTCGCATCATCGCTCCCGGCCGCACTTTCCGCTGCGACTCCGACATGACGCACACCCCGATGTTCAACCAGGTTGAGGGCCTCGTCATCGACGAGACGACGACGCTTGCCAACCTCAAGTGGATCCTCACCGAGTTCTGCAAGGCCTTCTTCGAGGTGGATGACGTGAAGATGCGCTTCCGCGCCTCGCACTTCCCCTTCACCGAGCCGTCGATGGAAGTCGACATCCAGTATTCGCGCGAAGGCGGCCAGATCAAGATCGGCACCGGCGACAAGTGGCTCGAGATCCTTGGCTCCGGCATGGTGCACCCGAACGTCATCCGCGCAGGCGGCATGGACCCCGAGAAGGTTCAGGGCTGGGCCTTCGGCGTGGGCCTTGATCGCATCGCCATGCTCAAATACGGCATCCCCGATCTCCGCGCCTTCTTCGAAGCCGACCTGCGCTGGCTTCGCCACTATGGATTCAAGGCACTGCAGGTGCCAACGCTTGCTGGAGGCCTGTCATGAAATTCACGCTCTCCTGGCTCAAGGAATACCTCGACACCAACGCCACCCTCGACGAGATCTGCGAGGGCCTGATCGGCGTGGGCCTCGAGGTGGAAGAGGTCACTGACAAGACCAAGCTGCTTGGTGACTTCACCGTGGCGCATGTCACGCTTGCCGAAAAGCACCCGAATGCCGACAAGCTGCGCCAGTGCGTGGTGGAGACGAAGGACGGCACGAAGCAGGTCGTTTGCGGTGCCCCCAATGCGCGCACCGGCATCAAGGCGATCATCGCACTTCCCGGCGTCACCATTCCGGCGACGGGCACGGTGTTCGCGCCCGCCACGATCCGCGGCGTCGAGTCCCAGGCGATGCTGTGCTCGGAGCGCGAACTCCTCATCTCGGATGAGCACAACGGCATCATCGAAGTTGAAGGCGACTGGCCGGTCGGAACACCTGCCGCCACCGCACTCGGCCTCGATGACCCGATGATCTACGTCAAGGTCACGCCCAACCGCCCCGATGCGCTCGGCATCTATGGCATTGCACGCGACCTGGCCGCCAAGGGCCTCGGCACGCTGAAGCCCCTCGACGCGAAGAAGGTTGAAGGCAGCTTCGACTCGCCCATCAAGGTGTCGCTCGACTTCGCACAAGGCGACACCAAGCCCTGCCCGCTCTTCGTCGGGCGCTACATCAGGGGTGTCAAGAACGGCCCGTCGCCTGAATGGCTGCAGCGCCAGCTGCGCGCCATTGGCCTGCGTCCGATCTCGAAGCTCGTCGATGTCACCAACTACATCACCTTCGCCTATGGCCGCCCTCTGCACGTCTTCGATGCCGACAAGGTGACGGGCAATGTCCGCGCCCGCCTCGCCAAGGATGGCGAGACGCTGGAGGCGCTCGACAACAAGACCTACACGCTGTCGTCCGACATGACGGTGATTGCCGACGATGCAGGCCCCGAGGCCATCGCGGGCATCATCGGCGGCATCCCGTCGAGCTGCACCGATGAGACGACCAACGTCTTCCTCGAGTCCGCCTGGTTCGACCCGCTGCGCACCGCAGCCACGGGCCGCAAGCTCGGCATCACGTCGGATGCGCGCTACCGCTTCGAGCGCGGCGTGGATCCGGCCTTCACGCCCGTGGGCGCCGAGATCGCCACGCGCATGATCCTCGAACTCTGCGGCGGCGAGGCCTCGCATGTCGTCACCGCCGGTGCGGTTCCGGACACGTCGCGCAGCTTCGCGCTGCGCAAGACCCGCGTCGCCTCGCTGGCCGGCATCGACATTCCCGTCGCGCGCCAGAAGGAAATTCTTGCGGCGCTGGGCTATGGCGTCACCGAAACGGCGGACGCCATCACCTGTTCCGTTCCCTCGTGGCGGCCGGACATTCATGGCGAGGCGGACCTCGTCGAAGAGGTCACCCGCATCTGGGGCCTCGACAACATTCCGCCCGCCCCGATGTCGCGTTCGAGCGCCATTGCCAGGCCGGTGCTCAACCCGCTGCAGAAGCGCATGCTGGGCGCCCGCCGCGCACTCGCATCGCGCGGCTTCAACGAGGCGATCACCTGGGCCTTCCTTCCGGAAGAGCACGCCAAGCTCTTCGGCGGCGGCCAGCCGGAGCTGAAGCTCGCCAACCCCATCTCGTCGGAACTCTCAGACATGCGCCCCTCGCTGCTGGCAAACCTCATTGCCGCGGCGGGCCGCAACATGGATCGCGGCTTCGCCGACATGATGCTCTCCGAAGTGGGCCACGCCTATGCCGGTGATCGCCCGCAGGACGAGACGCTGCGCGCCGCCGGCATCCGCCGTGGCGCCTTCACCGGCCGCAACGTGCAAGGTGGCGCGCGTGCAGTTGACGCCTTCGATGCCAAGGGTGATGCGCTCGCCGTGCTGGAAGCCGCAGGCGCACCCGTCGCCGCGCTGCAGGTCGTGGCAGGTGCTCCCGCCTGGTTCCACCCCGGCCGTTCCGGCACCATCCAGATGGGCCCGCAGAACAAGCTGGGCTACTTCGGCGAAATCCATCCGCGCGTGCTGTCCGCCATGGACGTGAAGGGCCCGCTGGTTGCCTTCGAGCTGATCCTCAACGCCATCCCCGGCTCCAAGTCCAAGAGTGCCACGCGTGCGGCACTGGTGATCTCCGACCTCATGCCGCTGTCGCGCGATTTCGCCTTCGTGGTCGATGACGCGGTGGAGGCGGACAAACTGGTGAAGGCCGCCAGGGGCGCCGACAAGGCGCTGATCGCCGACGTCACCGTCTTCGACCTCTACAAGCTGGACGGGGGCAAGAAGTCCCTCGCCATCGAGGTGACGTTGCAGCCCAAGGACAAGACGCTTGCCGAAGCAGAGATCGACGCGGTGTCGCAGAAGATCGTGCAGGCGGTCACCAAGGCCACCGGCGGAACCCTGAGGAGCTGACAATGGCAAAGGCCGACAGCCGCAAAATCCTTGCTGACCTGAAGGCCCACCACAGGAAGGGCGCGCCCACTGACATGCGGCGCGCCTTCGAGCGTGACCCGAAGCGCTTCGCGGAGTTCTCCGCGACGGCGGACGCCATGCTGCTCGACTATTCCAAATGCGCGGTGAACAACCGCACCATGAAGCTGCTCGCAT
Organism: Rhizobium sp. Q54; assembly: GCA_945889445.1. Lineage (GTDB taxonomy): Bacteria > Pseudomonadota > Alphaproteobacteria > Rhizobiales > Aestuariivirgaceae > Aestuariivirga. The sequence goes on along the minus strand of CAMDBX010000003.1, from coordinate 48,058 downwards.
CGCTCGCCAAGGCCTGCAATGTCGAAGCCAAGCGCGACGACATGTTCGCAGGCGCCATCATCAACACCACCGAGCAGCGCGCCGTGCTGCACACGGCACTGCGCAACCGCGCCAACACGCCCGTTCTGGTCAACGGCAAGGACGTGATGCCGGACGTCAACGCCGTGCTGGCGGCGATGGCCGATTTCGCGCAGCATGTGCGCACGTCGAAGATCACCGACGTCGTCAACATCGGCATCGGCGGCTCCGACCTCGGCCCCGCCATGACCACGCTGGCGCTGGCGCCCTATCATGACGGCCCGCGTCTGCACTACGTCTCCAACGTCGACGGCGCCCACATCGCCGACACGCTCAAGCTGCTGAAGCCCGAGACGACGCTGTTCCTCATCGCGTCGAAGACCTTCACGACGATCGAGACCATGACCAATGCGCAGACGGCGCGGAAGTGGATCGCCGAGAAGCTGGGCGAAGCGAAAGTCGGCGCGCACTTCGCCGCCATCTCCACCGCCATCCCCAAGGTCAAGGCCTTCGGCATCTCGGAAGATCGCATCTTCGGCTTCTGGGACTGGGTGGGCGGGCGCTATTCCATCTGGTCGGCCATCGGCCTGCCGCTGATGATCGCCATCGGCCCCGAGCGCTTCATCAACTTCCTCGAAGGCGGCCATGCGATGGACCGCCACTTCCGCGAAGCCCCGGTGCTGCAGAACCTGCCCATTCTCATGGGTCTTCTCGGTGTCTGGCACAGGAACATCTGTGGCTATCCCTCGCGCGCCATCATTCCTTACGACCAGCGCCTGTCGCGCTTTCCGGCCTATCTGCAGCAGCTCGACATGGAGTCGAACGGCAAGCGGGTGACGAAGTCGGGCAAGGCTGTGAAGGGTGATACGGGCCCCATCGTCTGGGGTGAGCCCGGCACCAATGGCCAGCACGCCTTCTTCCAGTTGCTGCACCAGGGCACCGGCGTCATCCCCGTCGAGTTCCTCATCGCGGCGGACCCGCATGAGAACAAGAACATGCGCGAGCACCACGCGCTGCTCGAGGCCAACTGCCTCGCCCAGTCACAGGCGCTGATGCGCGGCCGCACCGAAAGCGAAGCGCTTGAGCAGCTCATCGCTGCGGGAAAGAGCAAGGCGGAGGCCAAGGCGCTGGCGCCGCACCGCGTGTTCACCGGCAACCGCCCCTCGGTGACGCTCGCCTACAAGCGGCTCGACCCCTTCACGCTCGGCCGCCTGATCGCGCTCTACGAACACCGCGTGTTCGTGGAAGCCGCCATCTGGAACATCAACGCCTTCGACCAGTGGGGCGTGGAACTCGGCAAGGAACTGGCCACCGGCCTGCAGCCCGTCGTCGAGGGCAAGAAGAGCACGGCGGGGCTGGATTCATCGACAGCGGGGCTGGTGAAGTTCCTGCAGAAGCTGGCCTGAGGGCCTCTTCAGAACATCGCCTCGTCCATCTCCATCACCGGCCCGGCGCCGGCCAGGATCTTCGCATGCAGTGCGGCCGAGTCCGGCAACACCCGCTGCATGTAGAACCTTGCGGTGGCCAGCTTGGCGCGATGGAAACCGTCGTTGCTTCTGGGCAGCGACACTTCTGCCGCGCGCGCGAAGAGATAGGCCACCGCGGTGAGCGCGAAGAGGCGCATGTAGTCGACCGCCGCCGCCCCGGTTTCCTCGGGGTGCTTTCCTGCCCGCTCGCGGATCACGCGCGTTGCATCTTCCAGAAGGTCGAAGCTCGCCGCCAGCGGCTCCACGAATTCCGCCAGCCGCTCGTCTCCTTCATGGGTTTCCACGAAGTGCTGCACCGGCAGGCCGAAATGATCGAACAGGTCGAGGTGCAGCACCTTGCGGCCCAGCAGGTCCATCGACTGGACGCCGTTAGTGCCCTCATAGATGGGCGTGATGCGCACGTCGCGCAGATATTGCTCCTGGCCATTGGCGCGGATGAAGCCGTGGCCGCCCAGCACCTGAATGCCCAGGTTGGCGACCTCCACGCCGCAATCGGTGAGGAAGGCCTTCACCACCGGTGTCATCAGCGCCACCATGTCGTCGGCCTGCTTCCTCACTGCCGGATCGCCGTGCCGCTCGGACACATCCAGCGCCTGTGCGGTCCACAGCGCCAGCATGCGGCAGCCTTCGGTCAAGGCGCGCTGCGTCATCAGCATGCGACGCACATCGGGGTGGACGATGATCGGGTCGGCGGGCTTCGCCGCATCGCGCGGGCCTGACGGTGCCCGCCCTTGCAGCCTTTCACGCGCATAGGCCACCGCATTCTGGTAGGAGGCCTCGGCGATGGCGAGGCCATGGATGCCCACCGCGATCCGCTCGGTGTTCATCATGGCGAACATCGCCTTCAGGCCCTGGTGCGGCTCGCCCATCAGCCAGCCGGTTGCGCCGTCGAAGTTCATCACACATGTCGGGCAGCCATGAATGCCCATCTTGTGCTCGACCGATCCGCAGGCGACAGAATTGCGCGCGCCCAGCGAACCATCGGCATTCACCAGCACCTTGGGCACGAGGAACAGGCTGATGCCCTTCGAGCCCTTCGGCGCATCAGGCAATCGCGCCAGCACGAGGTAGATGATGTTCGGCGTCAGGTCATGCTCGCCTGCCGAGATGAAGATCTTGGTGCCGGTCAGCGCGTAACTGCCATCGCCTTTCGGCACCGCATGCGTCTTCAGGAGCCCGAGGTCAGTGCCGCAATGGGCCTCCGTGAGGCACATGGACCCCGCCCATTCGCCGCTTGCCAGCTTCCCGGCATAGAGCGCCTTCTGGTCTTCGCTGCCGTGCTGGGCCAAGGCCACATAGGCGCCGCGCGTCAGGCCGGGGAACAGGCCGAAGGACAGGTTGGCGCCATTGATCATTTCCTCGAACAGGAAATTCACCATGTGCGGCATGCCCTGCCCGCCATGCTCAGGCGCTGCCGTGAGTGCCGGCCATCCACCTTCCACCAGCTGCGCATAGGCTTCGCGGAAACCCTTGGGCGTTGTCACCACGCCCTTGTCGAAATGCACGCCCTCCTCGTCCGCACTGCGGTGAAGGGGATAGAGCACTTCCGATGAAAACCGTGCGGATTGCTCCAGCACCGCCTCGATCACGTCACGCGTGCAGTGCTCGAAGCCGGGCAGCTTGGCATGGCTCTCGAGACCGAGAAGGTCATAGAGGGTGAACAGGTGGTCGGCGATCGGCGGGGCAAAAACGGGCATGCCCCGGAGTTCAGCACTCCACCACGTTCACCGCAAGGCCGCCGGTGGAGGTTTCCTTGTAGCGCTCGCTCATGTCGAGGCCGGTCTGGCGCATGGTCTCCACGCAGGTGTCGAGCGGCACGAAATGCGTGCCGTCACCGCGCAGCGCGAGCGAGGCCGCGGTCACGGCCTTCACCGCGCCAAAGGCATTGCGCTCGATGCAGGGCACCTGCACCAGGCCGCCCACCGGATCACAGGTCATGCCGAGGTGATGTTCGAGCGCGATCTCGGCGGCATTCTCCACCTGCTCGTTGGTGCCGCCAAGCGCCGCACACAATCCGGCTGAGGCCATGGCGGAGGCCGAGCCCACCTCGCCCTGGCAGCCCACTTCAGCGCCCGAGATCGAGGCATTGTGCTTGATCAGCCCGCCAATGGCGGCAGCCGCCAGCAGGAAGGTGCGGATGCCCTGCTCGTCGGCGCCCAGGCAATGGTCGAGGTAATAGCGGATGGTGGCGGGGATGACGCCCGCTGCACCATTGGTCGGCGCGGTGACCACCTTGCCGCCGGCCGCATTCTCCTCGTTCACCGCCATGGCATAGACCGAGAGCCAGTCCATCAGCTGGTGCGGCTGGATGGCGTTGTTGCCCTTCTCCTGGCCGAGCTTGGCATAGATCTCCGCCGCCCGGCGCTTCACCTTCAGCCCGCCCGGCAGCGTGCCGGTCTGGCGCAGGCCCCGGTTCATGCAGTCGCGCATGGCGGCCCAGATGTGGTCGAGATTGGCGTCGAGCTGTTCATTGGTCTGCGCCACCACTTCATTGGCGCGCTTCATCTCGACGATGGTGAGGCCGGAGCGCTTGCCCATCTCCAGCATCTCGTTTGCCGTGCGGAACGGATATGGCACTTCGACCGAGGGCTTCTCGGTCTTGCTGGTGGCAACGCTTTCCGCGCGCTCGGCCTCGGTCTGCACGAAGCCGCCGCCGATCGAGAAATAGGTTTCACCAAGCAGCGTGTTGTTGTCGTCGTCGAGGATGCGGAACACCATGCCATTGGCATGGCCCTTCAGGGCGGGGCCGAAATCGAAGATCACGTCGCGCGCCGGGTTGAAGGCCACGGTAAAGTCATCGCCGACAGCCACGCTGCCGCGTTCCGCCATCTGGCGCAGCACGTCGTCCACACGGTCCGGGTCCATGGTCGAGGGGCGCTCGCCTGCCAGCCCCAGGATCACCGCGCGGTCGGTGCCGTGGCCCTTGCCGGTGAAGGCCAGCGAACCATGCAACGTCACGGTCAGCCGTCCGGTGCGCGGCAGCGAGGCGCCAGCCGCCTTCGCAAGAAACCGCTGGGCGGCCACCATCGGTCCCACCGTGTGGGAGGAGGACGGGCCGATGCCAATCTTGAAGATGTCGAAAACGGACAGGAACATGGCCACCAGTAATCAGTGTTCGGGGCTGCCAGCTTAGCCATTTCTGCCGGGTTTTGCGCCATATACGTCTAGCTATTCGAAACCCGCCCCATCCATGGGCTGCAAGGGGCGGCCCAGATGAAAAACTCCACCGCATCGGCCGATGCGGTGGAGCAAGGTCGGTTCGCGGGATAGATCGCGGGATCAGGCCGGGTTGGCCAGCGCCTCGACCTTCGCCATCAGTGCGTCGGCGGTCGGCTTCACGATGTCGCCCACGCCGGGAATCGCCAGAACCTTGGCAATCAGCTCCTTGAGGGTCGGCAATGCCGCGGTGATGAGGCCAGACAGCATGGTGCGCTGGGTGGGCGTCAGCTTGGCGGCCATGGCGGTGAGCCCGTCGACCGAGGTGACGGCCTCCTGCAGCTTCGGCAGTGCCGCCTGGGCGCTCGCTGCGTCGGTGATGCCGCCGAGGGTGGTCTTGAGGCCGTCGAAGGCCGTGGTCAGCTGGGCGTTGACGTCAACACCGTCCGCCACCAGGGCGGTGGCACTGCCGGCGGCCTGCTCGGCCGCCTCCTTCACGGAGTGGCCCATGCTACCCAGGAAGTACCAGGCTGCTGCGGCGGCGATGAGCAGCGGGATGATCCAGGCAAGCCAGTTGGTGCCGGTCGTCTTGGCGGCGTTGGCGGCCTGCGCCGTGCGTGCAGCGTCGTTCACCGCGCGGCTGGCCTGGCCGGCGAAATCGCCGCCCAGCACGCCCGCACTCGACAGCGCGCTGCCGAGACCGGCCGGAAGGGCGGACGCGATGTTGCCCTGCTGCGAGCTGAGCAGGCCCGCCAGCGAAGAGGCGTTGAGGCCGCCGCCGGTCACCGACTTGGCGAGCTGGCCCATGGCGAGCTGGCCCGCGAGGCCGACGATCGAGGAGGTGGCGGCGGCACCGAGACCCGCCTGCTTGCCAATCGCGCCGGTCAGACCGGTCAGCGCATTGTCGCCGAGGAGCGAGGTCAGCGAGCCGAGGCCACCCTTCATGAAGTCGGCACCCGTGGCGCCGGTCAGCGTCGCGCCGAGGTCTCCCATGGCGCCGGTGTCGGCGTTCGACACGGCATCGAACAGGGCGCGCGCGCCCACGTCCGAGGAGGCCTTGCTGCCCATGGCGCCGAGCACGGCGGGGATGGCGGCAGCGAGCGCCGACTTGGCCGTGGTGGTGCTGATGCCGAGCGATGCCGCCAGCTTGTCGAGGATCGCGGGCGCGATCATGTTGAGGATGGTCGAGACGATGTTCATGGTGTTTCTAGGTAGAATGAACGGCCTGCCGCTGAAGCGAGTGGCAATCCTTTCTGAAGGGCTTCACGCAAGCGGATCGCGCTCCGCTCCGACACCCCGTGCGGCAGCGGACAATATCCCGATCCTCCTCCCTCACCGCGCCTCCACAACCAGACCGTATTGAACGGCCATAGTTGCAGGCGTAAGGTCGATCGCAATCGATTTCGCAAACAATTTCGAGCAGGTGATCTGATGTCTATCCGGAAGTGGATCTCTATCGGCATGGTGCTGGGCCTCCCGCTGTTCGCGGCACCTCAGCTGGCCTTCATCCAGCGCAGCGCGGCCGCGACCACGGCCGCATTGATCGACCTGAACACGGCGACCATCGACCAGCTCGAAGCGCTGCCCGGCATCGGGCCCGCCAAGGCCAAGGCCATCATCGAGGGCCGGCCCTAGACGTCGCTCAAGGACTTCGGGTCCCGCAACATCGTGCCGGCCTCCACCGTCGAGAAGTTCAAGGACCAGGTGACCGTCGCCAAGGCCAAGCCTGCGACCACCGAAGCCGCCAGCACTGCAGCGCAGCCCTCGGGCAAGGTCGACCTCAACACCGCCACCGCCGACGAGCTCGAAACGCTCCCCGGCGTCGGGCCGGCAAAGGCCAAGGCTATCATCGAAGGCAGGCCCTACAAGTCGCTCAAGGACTTCGAGTCCCGCAACATCGTGGCAGCCTCGACCGTCGAGAAGTTCAAGGGCCAGCTCACCCTTTCAAAGGCCAAGGCTGCTGCCACCGAGACGGCTGCTGCCGAGATCCCGGCCCAGCCTTCGGACAAGGTCGACCTCAACACGGCAACGGTCGACGAACTCCTGGCGCTGCCCGGCATCGGCCCCGCCAAGGCCAACGCCATCATCGAGGGGCGGCCCTACGCGTCGCTGAAGGACTTCGAGTCCCGCAACATCGTGGCGGCCTCCACCGTCGAAAAATTCAAGGGCCAGATCATGGTGTCCAAGGCCCGGACCAAGACAGCCGTGGCCGAGACCCCGGAAGAAAAGAACCCGCCGGAACCGGTGGGCAAGATCGACCTGAACACCGCCACCGCGGAAGAACTCGAAGTGCTGCCGGGTGTGGGCCCGGTGCGCGCCAAGGCCATCGCCGAGGGCCGCCCCTACGCCTCGCTGGCCCAGTTCGAATCGACGGGCATCATCCCGGCGTCCGTCTTCGACAAGTTCAAGAGCGCCACGGAAGTGAGCGGATCCGGCAAGGCGTCCTCGTCGCAGGGCACCCCGGGCCAGGTCGCGGCCCAGAAGCGCATCAGGATGTGCGGCGCCAAGTGGCGCGCCGCCAGGGCTGACGACAAGATCCCCTCCGGCATGACCTGGCCGCAGTACTGGAGCCAGTGCAACACCGCCCTGAAGGCGCGCGGCTACTGACGCCGAAGCCCCGCTCCCTCTCCCCGCCCCTGGGCTGAGGAACGGCGCGGCCTGCAACATGTCCTGCGAGCGCCGCCCGCAGCGGGCGTCATGCCGGAATTGCTGTTCCCGGCCCCCGGCGGGCGTGCTGATATGTACGCCGGGGACTTGACAGGGGAATTCCGAAACCATGATTGCCGTGCTTTTCGGTGTGTTCGCCGCGCTGTGCTGGTCCGTCCATGACGTGCTCGCCCGTTCGATTGCCGGGGCGGTGGGCGGCTTCCGCACGGCTGCCTGGGTCATGGTCTCGGGCTTTGTGCTGCTCTCGGCCTATGTGCTGTGGGACGGCTCGGTGTGGCAGGCCACGGGGCCCGCCATCTTCTCCGGCCTTTTGCTGGGCTTTGCCTATGGCTTCGGGGTGGGCGGGCTGTTCAAGGCCTTCAGCCTGGGCCCGGTCTCGCTTGTCGGCCCGATCACGGCTGGGTATCCGGTGCTGGCCGTTCTCTGGGGCGTATTCAACGGTTTGGAACCGACACTGCTGCAGTGGACCTGTGTCGGGGCGACACTTCTTGGCGCCATCATCGTGGCCCGCTCGGGCGAGCCTGACGGCGGCATCAATGCGGTGGAGCCGGGCAAGATGCCGGCGCTGCTGTTCTTCGCCATCATGGCGGTGCTGGGCTACTCGTCTTCGATCGTTCTCGGCCAGCAGGCTGCGGTCAGCGTGGGCGAGGTGGATGCCACCTGGCTGTCCCGGCCCGTTGCGCTGCTGGTGCTGCTGCCCTTCGCCTTCTTCGACGGCAAGCGAGGCGTGTTGAGCCGAAACCAGTGGATCGCCATCTTCGTCATGGGCGGGCTCGACGTGCTCGGCGTGATCGCGGTCAATGCGTCGGGCCACTTTCCGGGCAAGGAATTCGCCGGCATCGGCATCTCGGCCTATGCCGCGCTTTCCGTCATCATGGCGATGATCTTCCTGAAGGAAAAAGTGTCGCCCGGCCAGTGGGTGGGCCTCATCATGATCGTGGGGGCGGTGGCAACCATGTCGATGAGCCAGGGCTAGGAACGATTTGACTTGGATAAATCAACCCTCCTGATTTATCTTGGACCCATCACGGCAGGACCAGCGAGCGAGACATGATCAAGCCAGCCCCGCGCGGCAGCGACCCCGAGACCATCCGCGCCGAAATCCTCGAGAAGCTTGCCTATGCGATCGGCAAGGACCCCGCCGTGGCCAAGCGCCATGACTGGCTCAACGCCACCATCCTGGCGCTGCGCGACCGCATCATCGACCGCTGGATGGAATCGACCAAGCGCGCCTACCAGGCCAATGCCAAGCGGGTCTATTACCTGTCGCTGGAATTCCTCATCGGCCGCCTGCTGCGTGACGCGATGAGCAACCTCCAACTCACTGCCGCCTTCACCGAGGCGCTGGCCGGGCTCAACGTCGACATTGACCTCGTCGAGGCGCTGGAGCCCGATGCCGCTCTGGGCAACGGCGGCCTCGGTCGTCTCGCCGCCTGCTTCATGGAGAGCATGGCCAGCCTCGACATTCCGGCTTACGGCTATGGCATCCGCTACAATCACGGCCTGTTCCGCCAGAAGATCACCGACGGCTGGCAGGTGGAGCTGCCCGAGAACTGGCTCGAGCATGGCAATGCCTGGGAATTCCCGCGCCGCGAGGCCGCCTATGAGGTGGGCTTCGGCGGACAGGTGACACCCGGCATCGACTCCAACAACCGTCACCAGCGTCGCTGGAAGCCCGCCGAGAAGCTCATAGCGTCTGCCTGCGACACGCCCATGGTCGGCTGGCGGGGCAAGCGGGTGAACACGCTCCGCCTGTGGACGGCCCGCGCCCCGGACCCGATCCGCCTCGACGCCTTCAACAGCGGCGACTATGCGGCGGCCCTCTCCGAGAGCAACAAGGCGGAGATCATCACCCGCGTCCTCTATCCTGCCGACTCGACACCAGCGGGACAGGAATTGCGCCTGCGGCAGGAGTATTTCTTCACCTCCGCCTCGCTGCAGGACATCATCCGCCGCCATATGCAGCAGTATGACGACATCCGCCTGCTGGCCGACAAGGTGGCGATCCAGCTCAACGACACCCACCCCGCCATCGCGGTGGCGGAGCTGATGCGTATATTCGTGGATCATCATGGGCTGGACTGGGACCAGTCGTGGGAGATCACCAAGGCCGCGATCGGTTACACCAACCACACGCTGTTGCCCGAAGCGCTCGAAAGCTGGCCCGTGCACCTGTTCGAGCATGTGCTCCCGCGGCACATGCAAATCATCTACGGCATCAACGCAAAACTCATCGCCGACGCACAAAAGCGTCCTGATTGCACATCCGATTTCCTTGCCTCCGTGTCGTTGATCGACGAGCACAACGGGCGCCGCGTGCGCATGGGGCAGCTGGCCTTCGCGGGTGCGCATTCGATCAACGGCGTCTCCGCCTTGCACACCGAACTCATGAAGCAGAGCGTGTTCCGCGACCTGAACGAACTCTACCCGGGCCGCATCAACAACAAGACCAACGGCATCACGCCAAGGCGCTGGCTTCTCGAGGCAAATCCGCAGCTTACATCGCTTCTCAATGATGCTGTCGGCGCCAATGTCATGGACAATGCGGAAACACTGGTGAAGGCGAAACGCTTCGCCGGCGATGCCGCATTCCAGCAGCGCTTTGCAGCCATCAAGCGCCACAACAAGGAAGAGCTGTCGAACCTCATCTCGGCGCGCATGGGCCTCAAGGTCGATCCGGCGGCGATGTTCGACGTGCATGTGAAACGTATTCACGAATACAAGCGCCAGCTGCTCAACATATTGGAAACAATCGCCCTTTACAACGCGATGCGCGCACATCCCGAGAAGCCCTGGGCGCCGCGCGTCAAGATCTTCGCGGGCAAGGCGGCGGCGAGTTATGCGCAGGCCAAGCTCATCATCAAGCTGATCAACGACGTCGCCCAGGTCGTCAACAACGACCCCGACATCCGCGACCTGCTGAAGGTGGTGTTCATCCCGAACTACAATGTGAGCCTCGCCGAAGTCATTGTTCCGGCTGCCGATCTCTCCGAGCAGATTTCAACTGCCGGAATGGAAGCATCCGGCACCGGCAACATGAAGTTCGCGCTGAATGGTGCCTTGACCATCGGCACGCTGGACGGCGCCAACATCGAGATGCTGGAGCATGTGGGTGCGGACAACATCTTCATCTTCGGTCTGACGGCTGCGGAAGTTGATGAAAGACGACGCATTGGTGTTGATGTTGTTGCTGTTCTGGATGCTGCCCGAGAGCTACGGGATGTGCTCGACCAACTTGCGTCCGGCGTGTTCTCGCCGGGCGATGCAAACCGTTACCGGCCGATCGTCGACAGCATCACCCACGGCGACTGGTTCATGGTGGCGTCCGACTTCAACGGCTATGCCGACGCCCAGCGCGAGGTGGCCAAGCTGTGGCGGCGGAGCCAGGACTGGACGCAGAAGACGATCCTCAATACGGTGAACATGGGCTGGTTCTCGTCCGACCGGACGATCAGGGAATATGCCCGCGACATCTGGCACGTGCCCACCACCTGAGGAGCTGACGCCACATGGCCGACCCGGACTGGACACTGCCCGCGCCCGAGGTCGAGGCCATCGTATCGGGCCGACACGGCAACCCCTTCGCGGTGCTTGGACTGCACCAGGCAGGCAATGACTGGGTGGCGCGCGCCTTCGTGCCCGGCGCCGAAGAGCTCGAAATCCTGGACAAGGACGGCAAGCGCCTCGTGTGGCTGCCGCGCCGCCATCAGGCGGGCTTCTTCGAGGGCTCGCTGCCCCTTGGCAGCCGCCAAACGCTGGGCTACCTCGCCCGCAATGCCGGCGGCAGCTGGACAGTGATCGACCCCTATCTGCTCGGGCCCGTGCTGGGGCCGCTCGACGACTACTACATTGGCGAGGGCAACCACCTCCGCCTCCATGACCGGCTGGGCGCGCACCCGATGCGGCACGAGGGCCATGAGGGTGTGCATTTCGCGGTGTGGGCGCCCAACGCCTCGCGCGTGTCGGTGACCGGCGACTTCAACGGCTGGGATGGCCGCACCCACGCGATGCGCAAGCGCCGCGACACCGGCATCTGGGAAATCTTCATTCCCGGCGCGCATGAGGGGCAATGCTACAAGTATGAATTGCTCGACGCCGCCGGAAAGCTGCTGCCGCTGAAGAGCGACCCCTTCGGCTTCTCGGCCGAGATGCGCCCCAAGACCGCCTCGCGCGTGGCACGCACCGACAACTTCAGCTGGGAAGACAAGGCCTATCTCGAGCGCCGGAACAAGACCGACCAGCGCCGCGCGCCGATGTCGATCTACGAGGTGCACCTCGGCTCGTGGCGGCGCTGGGACGACAATCGGTTCCTCACCTATGACGAACTCGCCGACACGCTGATCCCCTATGCGGCCGACATGGGCTTCACGCATATGGAACTGCTCCCCGTGAGCGAGCATCCCTTCGATCCCTCATGGGGTTACCAGCCCACCGGCCTTTATGCGCCAACGTCGCGCTTCGGTGACCCTGCGGGCTTCGCGCGCTTTGTGGACCGTGCGCACCGTTCGGGGCTGGGCGTCATCCTCGACTGGGTACCCGCACATTTTCCCACCGATGAGCATGGCCTTGCCCGCTTCGACGGCACGGCGCTCTATGAGCATGAGGACCCGCGGCAGGGCTTCCACCCCGACTGGAACACCGCGATCTACAACTTCGGGCGCCGCGAGGTGTCGTCCTTCCTGCTCAACAACGCGCTGTTCTGGCTGGAGCGCTATCATGTCGACGGATTGCGCGTCGATGCGGTGGCCTCGATGCTCTACCTCGACTACTCACGCAAAGAGGGCGAGTGGATTCCCAACGCGCATGGCGGGCGCGAGAACCTGGAAGCCATTGCCTTTCTGAAGCGGGTGAACCACGAGGCCTATGGCCAGAACCCCGGCATCGTGACGATCGCCGAGGAATCAACGGCATTTCCCGGCGTCTCGAAGCCAACCACGGCAGGCGGCCTCGGCTTCGGCTTCAAGTGGAACATGGGCTTCATGCATGACACGCTCAGTTACCTGAAGCGCGAGCCCGTCCACCGCAAGCACCACCACAATGAGCTGACCTTCGGGCTACTCTATGCCTTCTCGGAGAACTTCGTGCTTCCGCTGTCGCATGACGAGGTGGTGCATGGCAAGGGTTCGCTGCTGAACAAGATGGCGGGCGATGCGTGGCAGAAGTTTGCAAGCCTGCGCGCCTACTATGCCTTCATGTGGGGTTACCCGGGGAAGAAGCTGCTGTTCATGGGGCAGGAGCTGGCACCCTGGGGCGAATGGTCGGAGGCCCGCAGCCTCGACTGGAACTTGCTGGAGCACGCGCCGCACCGTGGCGTCCAGTCGCTGGTGCGCGACCTCAACCACGTCTACCGCGGCACGCCCGCGCTCCATGCGCGGGACTGCGAGCCGGACGGCTTCGAGTGGCTGATCGCGGACGACAAGGAAAACTCGGTCTTCGCCTGGGCCAGGCATTCAGGCGAGGGGCACGCCATCGTGGTCGTCGTCAGCAATTTCACGCCGGTGCCTCGGACGGGCTATGCCGTGCCCTTCCCCGTTGCCGGGCGCTGGCGGGAGATCGTCAACACCGATGCCCATAGCTATGGCGGCAGCGACATGGGCAACCTGGGTGCCGTGACGGCGGAGCCGAACCCGCTGAACGGCAAGCCCGCACAGGCAATGGTGACCTTGCCACCGCTCGCAACCTTGTATTTCATGCAGGAGACTTAGGGTGGGATAGGCTCGTCCTCCCTTGTTTCCCTCCCCCTTGTGGGGAGGGGTAGGGGTGGGGGTCGCGCCACGTGACTGGGCTTTGTGCGGAGTAGTCCGGCACCACCCCCACCCCCGCCCCTCCCCACAAGGGGGAGGGGAGAATGAAGTGGATGCCTCCCCGTGAGTGGGAGGAGAACTGGAAAGGGAGGACGGCCCATGGCCCAAAATCGCAGGACAGGACCGCTGGCGCGCGACGCGATGGCCTATGTGCTGGCCGGTGGCCGCGGCAGCCGTTTGATGGAACTGACCGACAGGCGCGCCAAGCCCGCCGTGCCCTTCGGCGCGAAGTCGCGCATCATCGACTTCGCGCTGTCCAATGCACTCAACTCCGGTATCCGCCGCATCGGCGTGGCGACGCAATACAAGGCGCACAGCCTGATCCGCCACATGCAGCGCGGCTGGAACTTCTTCCGGCCCGAGCGCAACGAAAGCTTCGACATCCTGCCCGCTTCGCAGCGCGTGTCGGAAGACCAGTGGTATGCCGGCACCGCGGATGCCGTGTTCCAGAACCTCGACATCATCCTGAGCTATGGCCCGCAATACATGGTGATCCTCGCGGGTGACCACATCTACAAGATGGATTACGAGTTGATGCTGCAGCAGCACGTCAACTCCGGCGCCGACGTGACCATCGGCTGCCTCGAGGTGCCGCGCATGGAAGCGACGGGCTTCGGCGTGATGGCAGTGGATGAAAAGGACCGCATCACCGCCTTCGTGGAAAAGCCGAAGGACCCGCCCGCCATTCCCGGCAACCCGGACATGGCGCTGGCCTCGATGGGCATCTATGTGTTCGAGACGGCGAAGCTTGCCGAGTGGCTACGCGCGGATGCAGCGAACCCCAATTCCAGCCGCGACTTCGGCAAGGACATCATCCCCTGGCTGGTCAGCAACGGCAAGGCGGTGGCTCACCGCTTCACCGCAAGCTGCGTCCGTTCCGAATACGAAACCGAATCCTACTGGCGCGACGTGGGGACGGTCGATGCCTATTGGGAAGCCAACATCGACCTGACCGAGACGCTGCCGGCACTCGACCTTTATGACAACAACTGGCCGATCTGGACTTACTCGGAAGTGACGCCGCCCGCCAAGTTCGTGCATGACCTCGAAGACCGCCGCGGCTGGGCCGTCGCCTCGCTCGTGTCGGGCGGCTGCATCGTGTCGGGTGCTGCGATCAAGCGCTCCATGCTGTCGCCCAATGTGCGGGTGAACTCCTTCTCGTCGCTCGAAGAGGCGGTGGTGCTGCCGTCCGTGCACATCCAGCGCAACGTGCACCTCAGGAAGGTGGTGATCGACACCAGCGTGGTGATCCCCGAAGGGCTGGTGGTGGGCGAGGACCCGGAGCTTGATGCCAAGCGCTTCCGCCGCACGGCGAGCGGCATCTGCCTCATCACCCAGCCGATGATCGACCGCCTCGCACTATGAAGGTCCTGTCTGCTGCCTCCGAGTTGTTTCCGCTGGTGAAGACCGGCGGCCTTGCCGACGTGACGGGGGCACTGCCATCGGCACTTTCCGCCGAGGACGTTGAGGTGACGTCCGTCATCCCCGGCTACCCTGCGGTGATGGCAGCACTCGAGAAGGCGGCAGCCTTCCATGCCTACAAGGACCTGTTCGGCGGCCCGGCGCAGCTGCTGCGCGGCACGGCGCATGGCCTCGACATCATCGCCATCGACGCGCCGCATCTCTTCGACCGGCCGGGCAACCCCTATCTCGGCAAGGACGGCCTGGACTGGCCAGACAACGCCGGGCGCTTCGCGGCGCTGGGCAAGGCCGCGGCCGACGTGGCGGGCGGCATCAACCACCGCTACCGCGCCGATGTGCTGCACTGCCATGACTGGCAGGCGGCACTGGGGCCCGTCTACGCGCGCTTTCTCGACGGGCCTAAGAGCGTGATGACGGTGCACAACATTGCCTTCCAGGGCCAGTTCCCCGCCACCGTCTTCGGGCTTCTCGGCCTGCCGCAGCAGGCCTTCGCCATCGATGGCGTCGAGTATTACGGCAATGTGGGCTACCTGAAGGGTGGGCTTGCAACGGCCGACGCCATCACCACGGTGAGCCCGACCTATGCGCAGGAAATCTGCACGCCGGAATATGGCATGGGGCTCGACGGCCTGCTGCGCGCCAGGCGCCATGTGCTGCGCGGCATCGTCAACGGTATCGACACGGATGTGTGGAACCCGGCGAAGGACGCGCTGATCCCCGCCACCTACAATGCCACGACGCTGAAGAAGCGGGTTGCCAACAAGCGGACACTTGAGGCCCGCTTCAAGATCGAGCCCGGAGACGGATTGCTGCATGGCGTGATCAGCCGCCTGACCTGGCAGAAAGGCATGGACATCTTCGCCGCGAGCCTCGATGCGCTGGTGGCGACGGGTGCGAGACTCGCACTGCTGGGCACCGGCGAGACGGCCATCGAGAATGCCGTCTTCGAGGCGTCGATGCGCCACCCCGGGCGCATCGGGGTGATCATCGGCTATGACGAGGAGCTGTCGCATCTCCTGCAGGCGGGTGCCGACACCATTCTGGTTCCCTCGCGCTTCGAGCCCTGCGGGCTGACGCAGCTTTACGGCCTGCGCTATGGCTGCGTGCCGGTCGTGGCGCGCACCGGCGGCCTCAATGACACGGTGATCGATGCCAATGCTGCGGCACTGCAGGCGCAAGTGGCCACCGGATTCCAGTTCGCGCCCGTCGATGAGGCAACGCTCGATCACACACTCGCCCGCACCGCAGAGTGTTTTACAGACCAGAAGCTGTGGCGCGGCCTGCAGAAGCGCGGCATGGAACAGGACGTCTCCTGGGGCCGCAGTGCCGCCGCCTATGCGCAGCTCTACCGCAATCTCGTGAAGGCCTGACCCCCATGATCCTGACCGTCGCCACTGCTCCCTTCGAAGGCCAGAAGCCCGGCACCTCGGGCCTGCGCAAGAAGGTGACCGTGTTCCGTGAGCCGCATTATGCGGAGAACTTCATCCAGTCGATCTTCGACTCGCTCGAGGGTTATGAGGGGCAGACGCTGGTGATCGGCGGCGATGGTCGCTACTACAATGCGGACGTCATCCAGACGGCGATCCGCATGGCGGCAGCCAGTGGCTTTGGCCGGGTGATGGTGGGGCAGAACGGGCTGCTGTCGACGCCGGCTGCCTCGCACCTCATCCGCAAGTACAAGGCCTTCGGCGGCATCATCCTGTCGGCCAGCCACAATCCCGGCGGGCCGGATGGCGACTTCGGCATCAAGTACAATGCCGGCAATGGCGGCCCGGCACCGGAGAAGCTGACCGATGCGATCTATGCGCGCACCAAGGCCATCACCACTTATCGCATCACGACGTCGCCCGACATTGCGCTGGGCCGCATCGGTGAGACGCGTCTTGGCAGCATGGTGGTGCAGGTGGTCGACCCCGTGGCGGATTATGCCCAGCTCATGCAGGCGCTGTTCGACTTCGATGCAATCCGCGACCTCATCGCCTCCGGCTTCACCATGAAGTTCGATGCCATGGGGGCGATCACCGGGCCTTATGCGCAGCGCATTCTCGAAGGCATGCTCGGATTTCCGGCGGGCACGGTGATGAACGGGATACCGCTGCCTGATTTCGGCGGCCACCACCCCGACCCCAACCTCGTGCATGCGAAGGAGCTGGTCGACATCGTGATGCCGCCGGGTGGGCCGGATTTCGGCGCGGCCTCGGATGGCGATGGCGACCGCAACCTGATCATCGGGCGCGGCATGTATGTGACGCCATCGGACTCGCTTGCGATTCTCGCTGCCAACGCAACGCTGACACCCGGTTATGCAAAGGGCCTCGCAGGGATCGCGCGCTCGATGCCCACGAGCTGTGCCGCAGACCGCGTGGCGGAGAAGCTTGGCATCGGCGCCTATGAGACGCCCACCGGCTGGAAGTTCTTCGGCAACCTGCTCGATGCCGGCAAGGCCACGCTGTGCGGCGAAGAGAGCTTCGGCACGGGCTCCAACCATGTGCGCGAGAAGGACGGGCTGTGGGCGGTTCTGATGTGGCTCAACGTGCTGGCAAAGCGCCGCCAGAGTGTCGCTGAGATCGTGACGGCGCATTGGCGTGAATATGGGCGCAACTATTATTCGCGGCATGACTATGAAGAGGTCGATGCCGAGGCCGCCAATGGCCTGATGAAGGCCCTGCGCGAGCAGCTGCCCAGCCTTGTCGGCCAGCACGGCATCGCGATGGCGGACGACTTCTCCTTTGACGACCCGGTGGATGGCTCGCGCACCACGCACCAGGGCATTCGGCTGATCTTCGCGGATGGCTCGCGCATCATCTATCGCCTGTCGGGAACCGGCACGGCTGGCGCCACGCTGCGCGTCTATATCGAGCGCTACGAGCCCGATGCCAGCCGCCATGCCATCGAGACGCAAGCCGCGCTGGCCGACCTCATCGCGCTGTCGCGCGCGCTGGCCGGGATCGAGGCGCGCACCGGCCGGGCAGCACCCACGGTGATCACCTGAGCGTGGACGCCATACAGGCCCTGCCCTTTCCACTCGGCGTCACGCCTTCCGCCGGCGGCGCCAATGTCGCCGTGGTGTCGCGCCATGCCACGCGCATCTTGGTTTCGCTGTTCGACGGCGCGTTGGAGACGGCGCGCATTGCTCTTGATCATCGATTGGGGGATGTGCATTTCGGCTTCGTTCCGGGTCTTGTGGCGGGCGTGCATTACGGATTGCGCGCCGAGGGGCCATGGGACCCAGAGCGTGGCCAGCGCTTCGACCCCGGGAAACTGCTGCTCGACCCCTATGCAACGCAGGTCACCGGACCATTCCGCCATCTGCCGGACCTGATGCAGCGCGGCACCGAGACCTCGCTGCTCGTGCCGAAGGCCATTGCAGGGCATGCGGCGGCAGACGCGCAGGCGCTGCCGCCGCACCGGCCAAGGTTCATCTATGAAATTCCGGTCAAGGGCTTCACCATGCTGCACCCGGATGTGCCGCCGGAGACGCGCGGCACGGTGGCGGCGCTTGCAGAACCGGTGATCATCGAACATCTGACGCGGCTGGACGTCGACACGGTGGAGCTGATGCCGCTTGCGGCGTGGATCGACGAGCGGCACCTGCCGGCCCTCGGCCTTGCCAATGCCTGGGGCTACAACCCTGTGAGTTTCCTCGCTCCAGACCCGCGGCTCGCACCGGGCGGGCTCGCGGAGATCCGCGCCACGGTCGATGCCTTGCACGCAGCGGGGATCCGCGTGGTGCTGGACGTGGTGCTGAACCATACGGGCGAGAGCGACGTTCACGGCACCACGCTGTCGCTGCGCGGGCTGGATGAGGCGCTGTATTATCGCCACGCCAATGGTGAGCTCATCAATGATACGGGCTGCGGCAATACGCTGGCGCTGGATGAGCCCGCCGTGCTGCAGCTGGCGATGGATGCCCTGCGCAGCTGGGCGATGCGCACGGGGATCGACGGCTTCCGCTTCGACCTCGCCACCGTGATGGGCCGCACGGTCTCGGGCTTCAGCCCGCATGCACCGCTGCTCAGCGCCATCGAGCAGGACCCGCTGCTCTCCCGCCTCATCATGATTGCGGAGCCATGGGACGTGGGGCCGGGTGGCTATCAGCTCGGGAACTTTCCGGCGCGCTGGCAGGAGTGGAACGATCGCTACCGCGACGAGGTGCGCCGCTTCTGGCGCGGCGATGCCCACATCGCGGGTGCCTTTGCCACGCGCATCGCGGGCTCGTCCGACGTTTTCGGCGGCCGCCACCGCCCGCCATCCACCGGCATCAACTTCCTTGCCGCACATGACGGCTTCACGCTGCGTGATGCGGTGACCTATGGGGCGAAGAACAACGCCGCAAATGGCGAGGACAATCGCGATGGCAACGCGCACGAGCCGACATGGCCGGGCGGCGACGCACGCGCATTGCTCGCCACGCTGTTCCTGTCCCGCGGCACGCCGATGCTGACGGCGGGCGACGAGTTCGGCCGCGGCCAGTCGGGCAACAACAATGCCTATGCGCAGGACAACGCCACCACCTGGCTAGACTGGGCCAAGGCTGACCAGCGTCTGATCGGCTACACCGCCGCGCTGTGGCAGCTGCGCCAGGCGCTTTCGCCGTTCTTCACCGATGATTTCCTGACCGATGGCACGGCCCGCTGGTTCGGCGCCGATGGCGGCCCGATGGACTGGCAGGACGGCGGTGCGCAAGTGCTTGGCCTCGTGCTCGCCGCGGGCCGCAAGCGGCTGGCGTTGCTGTTCAACCGGGGGCCGTCACGTCCGCCTGCCCTGCCGGCGCGCGGCGGGCATCGCTGGACGCGGTTGTTCTGCTCCGCCGAGGGCGCGGACGTGCCGGCAACATCTGTCTGCGTCTTCGCCGAGGAGCGCATGTCCCGGACGGGCGTGGATGATGCGGAGGTCGAGGCACTCGCCATCGCCGCGGGCATCGAGCCCGAGTGGTGGGAGGTCGACGGCACGCACCACCGGGTTGGCCCCGAAACGCAGCGCGCCCTGCTGGCCGCAATGGGGCTGGGCTTTGCGACCGAGGAAGACCTCGGGCAGGCCCTCGAAAAGCTGGCACGGCCGAAGCCGCTGGTGATCCGCGCGGGCCGGGAGGAGACGCTACTGCCCGCCGCATCCCGCCGCCGCATGCTGGTGATCGAGGACGAGCATGGCGGCCGGCGCTCACTGGAAGTGGCGCCCGGCATGCCGGCGCGGGCGCGCCTCGCGGTCGGCTGCTACCGGCTACTCGAGGCCAATGCCGCACCGCGCAGCGTGATCGCAACCCCTGGCGCCTGCCACCTGCCGGAGGATATCGCCACCGGTCGCCGCGTGTTCGGCCTCGCATCGCATCTCTATTCCCTGCGCCACCATGGCAGCGAGGGGATCGGCGATTTCGAGACGCTGCGGCGTCTTGCTTCACTCAGCGCGGAAACCGGCGGACGCTATGCCGGGCTGAACCCGCTGCATCACCTGTTCCCCTCGGACCGCAGCCGGGCCAGCCCCTACCAGCCATCCGACCGGCACTACATCGATCCGCTCTACATCAGCATCGACCGGCTGCTCAGCATGCTGGAACTGCCGCGCACGGCGGTGCTTGCGAACTCATCGCGCGCCGCCTTCGCAAGCCTCGATGCACTGCCGCTGGTCGACTATCCGGCGGTGTGGGAGGCCAAGGCGCGGCTGCTCGAAAATGCCTTCGCGGAGTTCCCCGGCAGCGTGGCATGCGACGCCTTCGCGCGCGAGGGTGGTGCACAGCTCGCCGCCCACGGCGGTTTCGAGGCCCTGCGCATGGGCGAGCGCCCGACAGCAGAGCGCATCGCCTATCGCGGTTTCCTGCAATGGGTGGCGGACCACCAGTTCGGCGATGCTGCGCATCACCGGAACCTGTACCGCGACCTGGCGCTGGGTTGCGCCTTCGACGGCGGCGAGATCGAAGGAAATCCTGGCGCCTTCGCGGCGGGCGTGTCGATCGGGGCACCGCCGGATCCCTTCTCGGCGGCGGGGCAGGTGTGGAACCTGCCGCCCTTCTCGCCGCTCGCGCTGGAGGACCAGGGAATGGAGCCGATGCGCCGCGTGATTGCCGCCAACATGCGCCACGCCGCCGCCCTGCGCATCGACCACGTGCTGGGCTTTGCACGGCAGTTCTGGGTGCCGCGCGGGGCCGAAGGCCGGGATGGCGCCTATGTGAGGTTTCCGCTCGATGCGCTGATCGCAGTGACCGCAATCGAAAGCCACCGGCACGGCTGCCTGGTGGTGGGCGAGGATCTGGGCACCGTTCCGGATGGCTTGCGGGAGACGCTGGCGGCGGCACAGGTCCTGTCCTACCGCGTGCTGTGGTTCGAGCGTGACGGCATTGGCTTCAAGAGCGAGCGAGCCTATCCGCCGCGCGCCCTGGCCTGCCTGGCCTCGCATGACCTGCCCACCTTCATGGGCTGGCGCGCCGGGCGCGACATCGAGATCTCACACGCGATCGGCGAGATCACCGGCGCAGAGGCCGCCGCGCGCCAGCACACCCGCCAGGATGAAGAGCGGCTGCTGGGCGAACGCACCGGTTTCAGCGGTGATGACGCCGTGGCAGCGAGCGCTGCGGCCCATGGCTTCGTGGCGGGCACGCCGTCACAGATCATGCTGGTGCAGGCCGACGACCTGGCGGGCGAGACCGACCCCCTCAATGTTCCCGGCACCGACCGCGAATGGCCCAACTGGCGCCGCCGCGTGCATGGCGAGGTCGAAGGCCTGCTGGACGGCACACTGGCACGCCGCATCATCGACGCCGTCAAGCAGGAGCGAAGCACATGAAGCGCCGCATCACCGTCGAGAAGGTGGAGCCGCTTGCCCGCGGCTGGGCCAAGCTCGACCGCTACACCATCCGCTATACGCGGGGCGACGGTGGCGAGGTGGTCATCCATCGCGAGGTTCATGACCATGGCCACGGCGCCACGGTGCTGCCCTATGACACCCAGCGCGGCACCGTTCTGCTGGTGCGGCAGTTCCGGCTCCCGGCCTATCTCCACGATGGCGACGGCTTCATCATCGAGGCCTGCGCGGGGCTGCTGGACGGTGATGACCCGGCACAATGCGCCAAGCGGGAAGCGGAGGAGGAACTGGGCTTCCGCCTGGCGAACCTGCGATTCATGACGACCGTCTACGCGACGCCGGGTGCCGTCACCGAACGGTTGTCGCTGTTCATTGCCGACTATGACCACCAGGCGCGCATTGGCGCGGGCGGCGGCGAGGCGCATGAGGGCGAGGACATCGAGGTGATGGAGGTGCCCTTCGAGGAGATGCGCCGCATGGTGCAGGACGGCCGCATCGTCGATGCCAAGACCGTGCTGCTCAGCCTGTTCCTCGAGCGTGAACTTGGCCTTCCGCCGTTATGACGCCATCGCTGCGGATGACGCGCAGCGCACCGGTTTCCCACCCAACGCCGAAGCTGGCACCACCATAGAGCGGCGCCAGGCAGCGGTAGTCAAAACGCTGCGGCACATAGCCCAGCTTGTCTGCCGCCAGGTTCAACATCAGGGCGGCCTGCAGCGGACCATGCACCAGAAGGCCGGGATAACCCTCCTCGCTGGCATGGCCAAGGTCGTAGTGGATGCGATGGCCGTTGAAGGTGAAGGCCGAGAAGCGGAACAGCAGCAGCGGTGTCGCCTCCACCTGCCATTCAGCAACGATCTTTTTGGCCGGGCCGGCGGGTGCCGCAGCCTGGGCCGGAGGATTGGTGAACACCAGGTCCTGTCGCTCGCGGATCGCCGTTCCATCACCATCGGCGATGTCGTGCGCGATCGCGACGAAGAACATGCTTCCGTTGCTGCCCTGCTTCAGCTGAATGTCGGCGATGGTGGAGGTGCGGATCACCAGGGCCCCGTGGCGCAGGGGGCGCAGGGTTTCAATGGATCCTCCTGCCCACATGCGGCGTGGCTGGGGAATGGGTGGAAGAAACACCCCCTTGAGTTCAGCGCCGTCGGGCCCTGTCTCGTCGGTTTCCGGGGTGGGCGGAGCGAGGCCAAAGTGAAGGCCCGGAGGTGCAATCCGCTCGCCCGCCTCGAACAGGAAGGGCGACATGGTGGCCGAATACTTGTCGAACAGGCGTTGCGTCAACGTGTCGATGCGCGTGACACTGCGGCCGATCCAGTCCTTGAAGTTTTCCATCAGTAGGACCTCGGAAGGCCGAGGACATGCTCGGCCAGGTGAGAGAGGATGAGATTGGTGGAGATTGGCGCCACCTGGTAGAGCCGCGTTTCACGAAACTTGCGCTCGATGTCGAAGTCCTCGGCGAAGCCGAAGCCGCCATGCGTCTGGATCGCGACATTCGCCGCCTCGAAGCTGGCATCGGCCGCCAGCATCTTGGCCATGTTGGCCTCGGGGCCGCAGGGCTCATCCGCCTCGAAGCGGCGCAGCGCCTCGGCCACCATGAGGCTTGCGGCGCACATGTTGGCATAGGCGCGGGCAATGGGAAACTGGACGCCCTGATTCTGGCCGATGGGACGCCCGAAGACCATGCGTTCCCTGGCATAGGCCGTTGAGCGCTGGATGAACCAGCGCGCATCACCCACGCATTCGGCGGCAATCAGGATGCGCTCGGCATTCATGCCGGAGAGAATGTAGCGGAAGCCCTCGCCTTCGGTGCCGATGAGATTCTCGGCTGGCACCGGCACGTCGTCGAAGCCGATGCTGGTGGTGGCATGGTTCATCATGGTGCGGATCGGGTCGATGGTGAGGCCGTTGCGCTTGGCCTCATGCATGTCGAGCAGGAAGACCGACAATCCGCTCGTCCGCTTCTTGCCCTCAGCAATCGGCGAGGTGCGTGCGAGAACGATCATCAGGTCGGAGTGTTCCGCCCGGCTCGTCCATATCTTGCGGCCACGGATGACGTAGTGGTTGCCCTCGCGCCGCGCGGTGGTGGTGATGGAGGAGGTGTCGGTGCCACTGTCGGGTTCCGTGACGCCGAAGGCCTGAAGCCGCAGTTCGCCCGTGGCGATGCGCGGCAGGTAGCGCTGCTTCTGCGCCTCGCTGCCGTGGCGGAGCAGCGTGCCCATGACATACATCTGGGCATGGCAACTGGCGCCATTGCAGCCAGCCGCCTGGATTTCCTCGAGGATGGCCGCGGCGGCGCTGAGCGGCAGCCCCGAGCCGCCATAGGCCTGCGGGATGAGCGCCGCGAGAAAGCCCGAACGCGTGAGTTCCGCCACGAAGTCGGACGGGTAGGCCCGTTCGCGGTCAAGCGCGCGCCAATAGGGGCCGGGGTAGCCTTCACACAACTTGGCGACAGCGGCGCGGATCTCGTCATGCATCATGGGTTGAGGATAGGGCTTGGCATGTGGCGGCTTCAAGTGGCAGTCCGCGCATGTTATGGCTCATGAAAATACGGGGAATACGCATGAAGACGCCGAAGAAGATCCTGAACGATCCGCGCCGCGCCACCGAAGAGATGATGGAAGGACTGGTGCTTGGCTATGACGGGCGCGTGGGCAAGGTGGAAGGCCACGGCGCCTTCTTCCTCAAAGACATTCCGCAGGGAAAGGTTGCGCTGCTGGTTGGCGGTGGGAGCGGTCATGAGCCGATCTTCGGCGGCTTCATGGGCCGAAACCTGGCGGATGGCGCGGCGGCGGGTGAAGTCTTCACCTCGCCCTCGCCGCAGACAGTTTGTGAGGCGGCACGCGCCATCAACCGCGGCAAGGGCGTGGTCTTCGTCTATGGCAACTACTCCGGCGACAACATGAACTTCGACATGGCGGCGGAATTCCTGGCCGCCGAAGGGATCGACACCCGCACCATCCGGGTGCGCGATGACGTGGCGGTGGGCGCCCCCGACCGTCCGGATGAGCGGCGCGGCATTGCCGGCGACGTGTTCGTGATCAAGATTGCAGGCGGTGCCGCGGCGGAACTGACGAGCCTTGACGAGGTGGCGCGCGTGGCGGCCAAGGCCGAGGCGAACACGCGCTCCATGGGTGTGGCCTTCTCTCCCGGATCGCTGCCCGAGTCCGGCAAGGCCACCTTCGAGCTTGGTGACGACGAGATCGAGATCGGCATGGGCGCGCATGGCGAAAAGGGCGTGAAGCGGCAGAAGATGACGAGCGCCGACGACATCGTGGACCAGATGATGGCGCCGATCTTGAAGGACCTGCCCTATCACTCAGGCGACGAGGTAGCGCTCCTCATCAACAACCTGGGCGCCACGACGATGTTCGAACTGCTGATCGCCAACCGGCGGGTGCGTCAGATCCTTGACCGGGAGGGCATCACGGTGCACCGCAGCTTCGTCGGCTCCTGGCTGACATCCCAGCAGATGGCGGGCTTCTCGATCTCGCTGATGAAGCTTGATGCGGAGCTGAAGCACTATCTGGACATGCCGGCTTCGTCCTTTGGATTTACATCACTCTAGCGTCTTCTCCCGCTTCAGCGGGAGAAGACGTGACCCGTTGCTGGATAGGCAACGGGGAGATGAGGGGAAGTCAGGCGCTGCGCCTGGTGCGGAGCTCACGTCCCCTCACCTTCCCCAACTGCGTTGGGGCCCCCTCCTCTCCCGCCTTGCGGGAGAAGACGACTTATGAGCAGCTGCCATCCAGCTTGTTGATCGCTTCGACGTTCGCCGCAGACGAGCCCTTGGGGTCGAACTCGGAGGCAAGCCATGTATCCACGATGGCCTTGGCGAGCTCAGGCCCGATGACGCGGGCACCCATGGTGATGATTTGCGCGTTGTTGGACTTGGCGGCGCGCTCGGCCGAATAGGTGTCATGCGTGAGCGCCGCACGGATGCCCGGCACCTTGTTGGCCGAGATGCAGACGCCGATGCCGGTGCCACAGATGAGAATTCCGCGCTCGAAGTCGCCGTCCTTCACCTTGTGGGCGAGGTTGGCGGAGAGATCGGCATAGTAGCCGGACTGGCTGAGGTTGGTAACCTGGTGTTCGGGCTTCGACTTCAGGTGCGCCTCGATGACGTCGAGGAGGGGCTTTCCGGCGCTGTCGGCGCCCACGGCGATCTTCATGGCTTCTCTCCCAATCTCTTTGTGACGGCGTCGATGATGCCGATGTATCCGGCGGGGTCCCAGGCGGACCTTCCGATGAAGAGCCCGTCAATATCCGACATGGCTGCAAGATCGCAACAGTTCTGCGGGTTGACGCTGCCGCCATAGAGGATGGGCAGCGGCTGACCGGTGATCTCTGCCGTCAGCGCCTTCAGCCTCGCATGCTGGGCGTTGGCGAAATCGGGGTCGGCCGGAATGCCACCCTCGCCGATCGACCACACCGGCTCATAGGCGATGAGGACCTTGCCCGGCGCCTGCTTGCCGACATCGCGCAAGGCATAGCGCGTCTGCTTTGCCAGCACGTCCGCGGTGGCGCCTGCTTCATATTCACTGCGGGTGTCGCCGATGCAGACGAGCGCGATGAGGCCATGCCTGACGGCGGCGGCCACCTTCTGCGCGACCGCCTCATCCGTCTCGCCGAAATGGGTGCGTCGCTCGCTGTGGCCGAGCTCGACCAGGCTTGCACCACAGTCCTTGACCATCAGGGGTGACACTTCGCCCGTCCATGCGCCCTGATCGGCCCAGTGCATGTTCTGCGCGCCGACCTTGACGCGGGTGCCAGAGAGGATGTCGGCCACTTCTGCGACATAGGGAAAGGGCGGGATGACGAAGGGCTGCGCCTGCGTGGTGTTCGCGAAGGCGCAAGCCTTCAGCGCCTCGGCGAAGACGCGGGCCTCTGCTCGCGTCTTGTTCATCTTCCAGCTGGTGCCGATCCACGGCGTCTTCATCAGTTGTATCCCGTCTTCGCAAAGGGCGCCCAATAGGCCACGGAGTCCCTGATGGCCGCAACCACGCTGCGGTCGGTGGGCTCACGCTCGCGGAAAGCGAGTTCGAGGCAGAGTTCGTTGTCAGTGCCACCACCAGCCCTGACCGCCGCAATCAGCGCTTCCGGCGTGATCCGGCCATTCTCGTTGTATTGCGCGGTGAAGGGCCAGTGGCCGCCCTTGTTCATGGTGGACTGCTTGATGTGGATGATGGGCGATTGGGTGGCGAAGTCCTTCGCCCAGGCAAAGGGATCGACGTCCGCCGGGTTGGGCGAGGTCACATCTCCGTGATCGATGTCCACCATGGGCTTGAGGGGAATCGGAAGATGGGCCGCATCGATCCAGTCCTGCAGGGCTTGCGTGTCCTTCAGCGTGTGGCCGAGCTCGCGGCCAACCGACATGGGCTCCCAGAACAGCCAGGTGAGGCCGCGCGCCCTGGCGTGTTCGGCAACGTCGCGCCAGCAGTTGAGCGCGATCTTCATCAGCTCGTCGCGGCGCGCGGCGTCGTCGTAGTCCTTGAAGGTGAAGATGCCGAACTGTGTGCCGATGGCCGGGGCGCCGAGGTCGCCCGCGATATCCGCCATGCCCTTGAACCAGTCGACATAATATTGCCGGACCTCGGCATCAGGATGGGCGAAATGATTCAACCGCCCATAGGGGCCTGTCATGATCGAGGTGATCTTCGCCCGCTTGGCCACACAGGCGCGCGCCATGCGGTCGGTCAGGCGCTTGATGGTGGCTGCCTTCCAGGACGGGTTGATGAACTCGTGCACCAGCTGGATGTGGCCGATGCCCACCTCGTCGCTCAAGGTTGCAATCAGGTCCTCGGGTTCCGCGAAGCGGTTCACGAAGGGGTTGGTGTTGACGGAGAGCGTGAATCCCATGTTCCGGAGCCTGCGGTGAGTGCAGTGCAATATCGAATTCTGTTGACGCCGAAGCTTATCTGAAAAATATTGCACCTCAAGAAAAAATTTTCATAGTCCAAATGGGAAGACGTTGACGCTGCACCAGCTAGCCCCTCACGTGGACGAGGAGGCCGCACTCGCGGCCCGCGCCGCGTGGCTGCATTTCGCTGGCGGCAAGACGCAAGGTGAAGTGGCCGAGCTTCTCGGCGTGCAGAGCACCAAGGCCCACCGCCTCATCGCCAAGGCCCGCGCCGACGGGCTGATCCGCGTTTTCGTCGAGGGGCCGATCTCCGGCTGCATCGCTCTGGAAGAGAAGCTGAAGGCCGATTTTGGCCTCGCCTTCTGCGAAGTCGTTCCCAACATCGACGAAGGCTCACTGCCGCTGCGCACGCTGGGAGTCGCGGGGGCGCGCTACCTGCGCAACCTCATCGAATCCGCCAAATATCGCATGATCGGCATGGGGCATGGCCGCACGCTGGCCACCGCGGTGGACCTCATGCCGAGCGTTGCCGCGCAGGGCACCAAGTTCGTCTCGCTGCTCGGCGGCCTGACGCGGCGCTTTGCGGCAAGCCCCTTCGACGTGATCCACCGCCTGGCCGAGCGCACCTCAGCGGAGGCCTATGTGATGCCGGTGCCGTTCTTCGCCAACACGGAGAAGGACCGGCAGGTGCTGGAGGCGCAATATGGCGTCTCCGACGTCATCGCCATGGCCAGGGAAGCCGAGCTCTACATCGCCGGAATCGGCGAAGTGGACCGCAAGAGCTTCATCGCCACCGCCGGCATGGTGGACGAGGAAGACGTCGACGAGGTGATGAAGACCGGCGCCTGCGCCGAGATACTCGGCCATTTCTTCAACGAGCATGGCGAGCACCTGCCGAATTCGGTTTCGGCGCGCGCCATGGCGCCGCGCTTTTCGGACCTCAAGAGCCACAGGATCGTCGCCGTTGCCGGCGGCACATCGAAAACTCGGGCCATCCGCGCCATTCTCGCGCACGGACTGCTTTTTGGCCTGATCACCGACGAGGCGACAGCAAAGCGCCTCGTCTCGCTGAAACCGGGACGTGAGCCCGGCAAGAAGAACGGAAAACCCGCACCGGGCTAACCAAGAAGACCCCACAAACCAACGGAGGAATGGGAATGTTCGAGAAAGAAAAAGGCCTCTTCGACGCCTTCGTGGCGAAGAAGATCAGCCGCCGCGAAGTGATCAATGGTGCAGGCAAGCTGGGCCTTACGGCCTCGGCAGCCGGCATGTTCCTGGGCCAGGCGCAGACCCGCGCCATGGCCGCCGATTTCGACTGGATGAAGTACAAGGGCTCGAAGCTCAAGCTTCTGCTCAACAAGCATCCCTATGCCGATGCCATGATCGCCAATATCCAGGCCTTCAAGGACATGACCGGCATGGACATTTCCTGGGACATCTTCCCGGAAGACGTCTACTTCGACAAGGTGACGGCAGCACTGTCCTCGGGCTCGACCGAGTATGATGCCTTCATGACCGGCGCCTACATGACCTGGACCTATGGTCCGGCCGGCTGGATCACCGACCTCAACGAGTTCATCAAGGACCCGGCCAAGACCAATCCCAACTACAATTGGGAAGACGTGCTGCCGGGGCTTCGCGCTTCCACCTCGTGGAACGGCGTTCCGGGCGGCGAGCTCGGTTCGGCGGATGCCAAGCAGTGGTGCATCCCGTGGGGCTTCGAGCTCAACAACATCTCCTACAACAAGAAGATGTTCGACAAGGTCGGCGTGCAGCCCCCGAAGAACATGGGCGAGATGATCGAAATCTCGGCGAAGCTCACCAAGGACCTCGGTGGCCCATATGGCGTCGGCGTCCGCGGTTCGCGCAGCTGGGCGACCATCCACCCGGGCTTCCTCTCGGGCTATGCCAACTTCGGCGAGAAGGACTTCAACGTCGCCGACGGCAAGCTGAAGGCGGCGATGAACTCGGCGGGCTCCAAGTCCTTCCACAAGGACTGGGTCAAGATGATCCAGGACTCGGGCCCGAAGAACTGGTCCACCTACACCTGGTACCAGGTCGGCACCGACCTCGGTGCGGGCGCTTCCGCCATGATCTTCGACGCCGACATCCTCGGCTACTTCATGAACGGCGGCGACAACAAGGAAGCCGGCAACCTGGGCTATGCGCCGTTCGCGGCCAACCCGGCAGCGGCTGCACCCACGCCCAACGTGTGGATCTGGTCGCTGGCCATGAACAATGCCGGCACCCAGAAGGACGCCACCTGGTACTTCCTGCAGTGGGCGACCTCCGTCGAGCATGACCTGTTCGGCGCCCGCAAGATGGACTTCGTCAACCCGGTCCGCGCCTCCGTCTGGAAGGACGAGGAATTCCGCGCCCGCATCGACAAGTCCTACCCGGGCTACCTCAACCAGTATGAAGTCTCGGCACCGGGTGCGAAGATCTACTTCACCGCCCAGCCGCTGTTCTTCGACCTCACCACGCTGTGGGCCGAGAACCTGCAGAAGATGGTGGCCAAGGAAATCAACGTCGATGAAGGCCTCGACGCCATGGCTGCTGAAATGGACAAGAAGCTGGCTGAAGCCGGCCTTGGTTAAGTAATGACTGGCGCGCGGGGAACCGGCTCCCTGCGGAACCCCGCGCGCCTCTTGTCATCCCCTTCAAGCGAAAATTTCCGGGCCCCCGAATGACAGCCGCCGCCACAAAGATGCGCACGCCGGTGAAGCAGAGCCGCTTCATGCGCAGGGCCCTGCCCTATATCCTGTCGCTTCCGGCACTCCTGATGTGCATCGGGATCCTCATCCCGTTCTTCACCGCCGTCTATTATTCGATGCTGCGCTACCGGATGAACCTGCCCGCCATGAAGGGCTTTATCTGGTTCGACAACTACATCAACTTCTTCACCGACCCGAAGTTCTGGAACACCGTCTACATCTCGCTCACCTACGCCTTCCTGACGGTGGGGCTCGAACTGCTGCTCGGCCTCGGCATCGCGCTCCTCCTGCAGCGCCCGTCGCGCTTCAACAACATCGCCTCGATCCTGCTGCTGCTGCCACTGATGACCGCACCCGCACTGGCCGCGCTGATGTGGAAGCTGATGACGCACCCGGACTTCGGCATCCTCAGCTATCTCCTGAGCGTGGTCGGCATCCAGAATTTCAAGTGGGCCTCCGACCCTGCCACCGCACTGTTCACCGTGGTGCTGGTGGACATGTGGGTCTACACGCCCTTCATCATGATCCTGCTGCTGGCGGGGCTGCGCTCGCTGCCCAAGGCCCCCTTCGAGGCCGCCGCACTTGACGGCGTGCCGCGGAGCTTCGTTTTCTTCCGCATCACGCTGCCCATGCTGATGCCCTACATCATCACGGCCACGCTGTTCCGCCTGCTCGACTCGATCCAGCAATTCGACATCATCTATGCGATGACGCAAGGCGGCCCCGGCGACAAGCTCCTGGTCTTCCAGGTGCAGGCCTACCTCGACTTCTTCCAGGCGACCAATGTGGGCCGGTCGGCGGCGCTCATGGTTATCCTCTGGGCCATCACCTATGCCCTCTCCAACGTCTTCATCAAGCAGTGGCTGAAACTGCGCGAACGCGCCCACGGAGCGCATTGATCCATGGACCACTCATCTTCCCTCGAAAAAATCCTGCGCAGCGTGGCGATCACGCTGGTGCTGGTGTTCTTCCTGTTCCCCATCGCCTGGATCTTCCTGATGTCGCTCCAGACGAACGAGACCATCCTGAGCATTCCGCCGTCGCTCGCCTTCACGCCGATCATCGACAACTATACCGCGCTGATCACCGGGCAGCTGCGCACCGCGGCGGGCAGCCTGCAGCTGAACTTCATGCAGAACATGTTCAACTCCGTGCTGCTCTCCGTCTGTTCGGTGGCGCTGTCGCTGGTGCTTGGGGTTCCTGCGGCCTATGCCTTCGCGCGCTTCAAGTTCCGGCTGGGCGAGGACATCGCCTTCACGCTGCTGTCCTTCCGCTTCGCGCCCGCACTTCTGGTGCTGCTACCGCTCAGCCTCTATTTCAAGACGCTCGGCCTCACCAACACCTACATCGGCCTGATCTGGGTGTACCAACTGATCTGCCTGCCCTTGATCCTGTGGATCGTGCGCGGCTATTTCGAGGACATCAGCCCCGACATCGAACATGCCTATCGCATCGCTGGCAACAGCTGGTGGCGGACCTTCACCCGGATCTCGATCCCGCTGGCCAAGCCCGGCATCGCGGCGGCGGGTCTCCTGGCCTTCATCTTCGCGTGGAACAACTTCGTCTTCGCGCTGATCCTGGCATCCGCCGACAAGCAGCCGGTGACGGTGGGCGCGCTTGCCTTCGTGACCGCGTCTGGCATCCAGTATGGCCAGATTGCCGCGGCCATCATCATTTCGATCACGCCCACGCTGGCGCTTGCGCTTTATGCGCAACGCTACCTCGTCGAGGGCCTGTCCATGGGTGCGGTGAAAGGATGAGCCAGCTCGCAATCAAGTCGCTCACCAAGTCCTACGGCGCCTTCAAGGTGTTCGACGGGCTGAACCTTCAGGCGGATGCCGGCGAGATCGTGGTGATCTTCGGCGGCTCCGGCACCGGCAAGACCATCCTGCTGCGCCTGATCGCCGGCGTCGAGGAACCGACCGGCGGCGCGATCGAGATCGGTGGACATGATGTGTCCGACATCGCGCCAGAGCACCGCGGCGTGGGCATGGCGTTCCAGAACTTCGCGCTGTTCCCGCACATGAACGCGTCCGAGAACATCGCAACGCCCTTGCGCGCCGCGGGGGCGGACGAGAGCAAGGTGAAGGCGGGTGTCGCCAAGGTGGCGAAGCTGCTCAAGATCGACCATGTGCTGAACCACG
This sequence comes from Rhizobium sp. Q54, assembly GCA_945889445.1. GTDB lineage: Bacteria > Pseudomonadota > Alphaproteobacteria > Rhizobiales > Aestuariivirgaceae > Aestuariivirga. The sequence continues at coordinate 15,991 of CAMDBX010000003.1, read as the reverse complement.
CGCCGCGCGAACTTTCCAACGGGCAGAAGCAGCGCACCGCGCTGGCCCGCGCTTTGGCCGCCGAGCCGCAGATCCTGCTGCTCGACGATCCCCTTCGCAACGTGGACGCCAAGCTCCGCTTCGAGATGCGGCTTGAACTGCCGCGGCTGCTGCGCCAGTCCGGCGCCACCGTGCTTTACGTGACGCAGGACTACAAGGAAGCGATGGCGCTGGCCGATCGCATCGCGGTGCTGGCAAATGGAACCTTCGTGCAAACGGCGAGCCCTGAGGACATCTACATGCGACCCGCCACGCTGGGTGTTGCCCGGCTGTTCGGCGATCCGGCCATCAACACCGCCGACACGATGATCGAGACCGAAGGTGGTGCCCATGTGGTGCTGGGTGGCACGCGCGTTCCGGTGGCGGAGAGCTATCGCGGCTTTGCCGGACGCGAGGTGATCCTTGGCGTGCGGCCTGAAGCGGTGGAACTCGGTTCAGCGGGCGTTGAGGCGGAGGTCATCGCCGTGACGCCGCTCAACGAACGCACCGTGCTGCTGTTGCAGAACCCCAATGGCTGGGAGTTCCTTGCCTCGCTGCCCTCCTCCGCCGCCAGCATTCCGGAAGCGGGCACGAAGGTGCGCGCCAGCTTCGCGGCCGCCGGCACCCACATCTTTGACCGCCAGACCGGAGAGCGCCTCCATGGCTGAGCTCAACATCACCCGCGTCGACAAGATCTACCACTCCCGGAAGGGTGACGTGCATGCCGTGAAGGCGCTGGACCTGGCGGTGAAGCCCGGTGAAATCGTGGCGCTGCTGGGCTCCTCGGGCTGCGGCAAGACCTCGACGCTGCGCATGATCGCGGGTTTCGAGGAGGTTTCCAATGGCTCCATAACGCTGGGCGGCAAAGCCATCCACACGCTTCCACCTGCGGCCCGCGGCGTGGCCATGGCGTTCGAGGCCTATTCGCTCTACCCGCCGCTGACCATAGGCGAGAACATGTCCTTCGCGCTCAAGTCCTCCAGGCTGCCGCAGGCGGAGCAGGAGAAGCGGGTGAAGGACATGGCGGAGATGCTGGAGATCGCCGACATCCTCAACAAGTATCCTTCCTCCGTCTCCGGCGGCCAGCAGCAGCGCGCGAGCTTGGGGAGAGCACTGGTGCGCGATGCGGGGCTTTATTTGCTCGACGAGCCAATGGGCCAGCTCGAGCCGCAGCTGCGCGCCGTGCTGCGCGGACGCATCAAGCATTACCTGCGCGAGCACAACTGCACGACCATTCTCGTTACCCATGACCAGACGGAGGCCAATGCGCTGGCCGACCGCATCGCGGTGATGGAAGGCGGCATTCTGCAGCAATACGCAACGCCCGCCGAACTGAAGGCCAGGCCCGCCAACCTGTTCACCGGCACCTTCATCGGCGAGCCGCCGATGAACGTGTTTGCTGCTGACGTGAGTTCAGCTGCCGACCGCGTGAGCTTCACTGTCGAGGGCGGCACGACGCTCTCCTACCCGGCCTCCGACATGTCGGACGCCCTGCGCCAGCGCCTTGCCCAGACGCCGCGCATCTCCCTCGGTATCCGCCCGCATGCGCTGCATCTGGGCGATGGGCCAGTGCGGGGCAAGGTGATGGCCTGCCAGTGGCTGGGCGACCAGACGCATGTGGCCGTGGATGTCGCTGGCCGCACCGTGGTCTCTGCATCGCAGGAGCGCGTGTCGCGGGCCACCGGCAGCGATGTCTCGCTCAACGTGGCGGCGCGCGACCTGCACCTCTTCGACCACGCCAGCGGCAACGCCATTGCGCATGGGGGCACGCTCGCATGAAGGATGGCGTGCTGATCGGCATTGATGCCGGCACATCTGTCATCAAGTCCATCGCCTTCACCACGAAGGGCGAGCAGATTGCGTCCGCCGCCATTCCCAACCGCTACCAGACCTTTGCCGATGGCGGCGCCGAGCAGGACATGGCCCGCACCTGGGCGGATACGGCCGCGACACTGAAGGAACTCTCCGAGAAGGTGCCGAACCTCAAGGACCGGCTGATCGCCATTTCGGTGACGGGCCAGGGCGACGGCATGTGGCTGATCGACAAGGCGGGCGAGCCGGTGGCGCCTGCCTGGCTGTGGCTCGATGCGCGCGCCGCCGCCATCACCGAGGGTTTCGTGGCGAGTGGCGAATACCCCGCGCATTACAAGCGGACCGGCACGGGCGTGAACGCCTGCCAGATGAGCATGCAGCTGGTGTGGATGACCCGGAACCGCCCTGACCTTCTGGCCCGCGCCACCACCGGTTTCCATTGCAAGGACTGGCTCTACTTCAAGCTGACCGGCGACCGCCGCACCGACCCTTCGGAGGCCAACTTCACCTTCGGACAGTACGCAACGCGCAGCTACCGACCCGACGTGCTCGACGTGCTGGGCGCAGCCGATGCGAAGTCGCTGCTGCCAGAGATCGTGGATGGCGTGCAAGTGGCGGGCAGCCTCACGCCGGAAGCGGCCAGCCTCACCGGCCTGAAGCCGGGCACGCCCATCACGCTCGGCTATGTGGACGTGCTCTGCACCGGGCTGGGCGGCGGGCTTTATGATCCGAAGGGCGAGACCGGCTGCACCATCGTCGGCTCCACCGGCATGCACATGAAGATTGCGCCGAGCGCCTCCCACGTGAAGCTCAACGCCGAGCTTTCGGGCTACACCATGTGCTTCCCCGTGCCTGGCATGTATGCGCAGATCCAGTCCAACATGGCCTCCACCCTCAACATCGACTGGCTGCTGGACTTGGGCCTCGACGTGCTGGCGTCCCAGGGCGTGGAGCGCACACGGGCCGACCTGCTGAAGGGCCTCGACGCGCGCATCATGCAGGCCGAGCCGGCCCGCGCGCTGTTCCACCCCTATATCTCGCAGGCCGGCGAGCGCGGGCCCGTGATGGAGCCCGCGGCGCGCGCCATGTTCACCGGCCTCGAGCTCGGCATGGGCTTTGCCGACATGATGCGGGCGGTCTTCGAGGGCCTGTGCTTTGCGTCTCGCGATTGCTATTCGGCGATGGGCGAAATCCCACGTGAGGTGCGCGTCACCGGCGGTGCCGCCCGCTCGGCAGCGCTGCGCGTGATGCTGGCCAGCGTGCTGAAGGCTCCCGTGCGCACCGTGCAGCGCGAGGAGGCGGGAGCCGCCGGCGCCGCCATGATGGCCGCCGTGCAGCAGAAGCTCTACCCCGACATGGATGCCTGCGTGGCGGAGTGGGTGACGCCCCTTCTCGGGTCGTCAACGGAGCCGGATCCATCGCTGACCGGCCGCTATGACGGCGCCTTCGGCATCTACAAGCAAACCCGCGAAACAATGCGCCCGCTGTGGCGCGAGATGGTGGTCAATCGTGCGTCGTAAGATTTCCGTCATCGGTGACCGGTTCATGCTCTCCTCGATGTTCGAGGACGCATTGCGCGAGCGCTGCCGCCTGTTCGACCTCGATATCCGCACCCATGACATGCCGTGGCCGGACGAACCGATGGAACATGGCTATGCAGTCAAGGGCATGGACGGCCTCAAGGAATACATGGGTTCGGCCGACCAGGTGGTGGAACTGACGGGCGATGCCGAGATCCTCGTCACCCAACTGGCGCCTCTCTCCGCCTCCATCATGGACCGGCTGCCGGGCCTCAAGTTCGTCGCGGTGTCGCGCGGCGGGCCGGTCAACATCGACATGAAGGCAGCGCGTGAGCGCGGCATCACGGTGGTCAACACGCCGGGCCGCAATGCATCGGCCGTTGCCGAATTCACCATCGGCGCCATTCTTGCCGAGACGCGCAAGATCACGCAGGGCCATGACGCGCTGCGCCGTGGCGAATGGCGGGGCGATCTCTACCGCGCCGACCTCACCGGCCAGGAACTCTCCGAAATGACGGTGGGCCTCATCGGCTATGGCGAAGTGGGCCGCCGCGTGGTGAAGCTGCTGAAGGCCTTCGGTTGCCGCATCCTGGTGAGCGACCCTTACGTGCAGCTCACCGTTGACGACCTCAACGACGGCGTCATCCAGTGCTCGCTCGACCGCATCCTCGAAGAGGCGGACGTCGTGTCGCTGCACCCGCGCGTGACGGCGGAGACGACAAAGATGATCAACAAGGACACGCTCGCCCGGATGAAGGACGGCGCCTATCTCATCAACACGGCGCGCGGGCCCATGGTGAACTATGACGACCTCTACGAGGCGCTGGTCTCCAACAAGCTCAAGGGCGCGATGCTTGAGACCTTCGATGTGGAGCCGGTGCCGCCGGACAACCGCTTCCTCAAGCTTGCCAACGTGACACTCACCCCGCACATCGCGGGTGCCTCGGTGAAGACGGTGAGCTATGCGGCAGGCCTCGCGGCGGAGGAAGTGCGGCGCTATCTGGCGGGCGAGCCCGCGCTCAACCGGTGCTGACAGATTTCTTGCCATGCAGGAGTTGAAGCCGGTCGATCTGGTCGTCATCGGGGGTGGCATCAATGGTGCCGGCATCGCCCGCGATGCGGCAGGCCGCGGTTTGTCCGTCATCCTGTGCGAGAAGGACGACCTGGCGCAGGGCACCTCCTCGCGCTCCGGCAAGCTCATCCATGGTGGTTTGCGCTACCTCGAATACTACGAGTTCCGGCTGGTGCGCGAGGCGCTGATCGAGCGCGAGGTGCTGCTCAACGCAGCACCCCACATCGTCTGGCCGATGCGCTTCGTGTTGCCGCATTCGCCCGAGCAGCGGCCCGCCTGGCTCGTGCGCCTCGGTCTCTTCCTCTACGATCATCTCGGCGGCCGCCAGAAGCTGCCGGGCTGCCGCAACATCGATCTCAGACGCGATCCGGAGGGACGGCCGATCCGCCCGGAGTTCACCCGCGCCTTCGAGTATTCGGACTGCTGGGTGGATGATGCCCGTCTCGTCTCCCTCAACGCACTCGATGCGAAGGAGCGTGGTGCAACGGTCATGACGCGCACCGCAGCAACCGCGGCGCGGCGCATGAATGGTGGCTGGGAGGTGGCGTTCACCGCCGCCGATGGCACGCAGTCAAAGGTGCAGGCGAAGGCCATCGCCAATGCGGCGGGGCCGTGGGTGGAGAATGTCATCAACGGGGTGGCTGGCTCCAACTCGCCGCGCCGCGTGCGCCTCGTCAAGGGCAGCCACATCATCGTTCCGAAATTCTGGGAAGGCCCGCAGGCCTATCTGTTCCAGAACAACGATAAGCGGGTGATCTTCGTCAACCCCTACGAAGGCGACATGGCGCTGATCGGCACCACCGACATTCCCTATGAGGGCAAGGCTGAGGACGTGGCGATCGACGAAAGCGAGACGGCCTATCTGCTTGCCGCCGTCAACCGCTACCTCACGACGCCGATCAAGAGGGACGAGGTCTTCCATGCCTTTGCCGGCGTGCGCCCGCTCTATGATGACAACGCCGAGAACCCTTCCGCCGTCACGCGTGACTATGTCTTCGACGTGACGGGCGAGCCGCCCATGCTGTCGGTGTTCGGCGGCAAGATCACCACCTATCGCAAGCTGGCAGAGCATGCGCTGGAAAAGCTGAAGCCCTTCTTCCCCGCCATGACGGGCGCCTGGACGGCCGCCGCACCACTGCCCGGCGGCGACATGCCGGGGGCCGACTTCGAGCGCTTCCTCGCGCAGTTGCAGACCACCCAGCCGTGGCTGCCGGAGGACCTGGCCCATCACTATGCGCGGCTCTACGGCACCCGCACCACGGATCTGCTCAACGGTGCGCGCGATCTTGCGGGCCTTGGCCAGCATTTCGGCGGGCTGCTCTATCAAGCCGAGATCGACTATCTGCGAAAGGCCGAGTGGGCGCGGACTGCAGAAGACGTGCTCGACCGCCGCACCAAGCATGGCCTTCACATCACCCCTGGGCAACGCGCTGCGGTGCAGCGCTTCATGGGCGCCTGAGGCGCCAAATTCCCCTCGCGCGTGACGGCTGTTTGTGGAACCATGAGACACCATGAGCAGTGATGAAGACGTCGCCGGCGACGGCCGCATGATCGCCTGGCCGCTGGAGCGGCTGGCCCGGGTACTCCGCGCACGCGAACACGAAGACGGCCTGACGCCGGCCCAGCGCGAGGCGTTACGCTACCTCGCGCGCGCCAACCGCTTCTCCAACACGCCCGGTGCGCTGACGCGCTATCTCGGTGCCACCAAGGGCACCATCTCTCAGACGGTGATGGCGCTGGAGCGCAAGGGCCTGATCGCCAAGGCGGCGCGTGATGCGAAGAAATCGGTGCGCCTGACGCTGACGGACAAGGGGCGCGGGACGCTGGCAAGCGATCCGTGGGTTCAGCTCGAAGCGGCCGTCGAGGAACTCGGTGGCAAGACGAGGCGACGCATGCAGCGCGGAGTCGAGGAGTTGTTGGCGCGCGAGGTGACGCGCGGCGGCCTTGCCAGCTTCGGCATTTGCGCGAGCTGCCGGTTCTTCCGCGAGAAGGGCCGCGATGGCGATGCGAAGGGCCCGCATCTCTGCATGCTGTTCGACGATGCACTATCGAACGAGGAAACAGGGCACATCTGCATCGAGCACGCGGACGCGAACTAGCGCCACACGGGCAGGCTGGTCAGCACCGAGGCGGCGATCAACACGAAGCACAAGCGGCGGAAGACCTCCGGACGGGCCAGATGGAAGGCGCGCGAGCCGGTGAACAACCCCAGTGCATAGGCTGGCGCTACCAGTGCGGCCAGCCACAGGCTCTGCGTGGTGATGATGCCGGAGGCAAGATAGCTGATGAATGTGAAGATCGTGGTCGCGCCGAAGAACAGGATGATCGAGGCCCGCATCGTGCCGTGCGTCTCCTTGCCGGAGAGCCAGTAGGCGACGACGGGCGGCCCCGTCATCTGCGCCAGCCCGCCGAACAATCCTGCCACAGCACCCACCACCGCCGTGACCGGCGCCCGCGGCGTGCCGTGATAACGCCAGCCGGAGAGCAGGAGCAGCAGCATGGATGAGGCAAGTCCTGCGATCACCCAGCGCAGCAGCAAGGGATCGGCGTGGCGCAGCACATAGGCGCCGAGCGGCACGCCGATCACGGCGCCGGACGCCATCAGCGCCACGTCGCGCCGCCGCGCCAGGCCCCAGGCCCGCGGCAGGAAGCCCAGCGAGAGAACGCCATCGGCTACCAGCAGCACGGGTGCGGCCACTGCCGGTCCGACAAGTGCGCTTCCCGCCGGCATGAAGATCAGTGCGGCACCAAAGCCTGAGAAGCCGCGCGCCAAGCCTGCCACACCGGCAACGAACACGGTGAGGGCGAGGGTCAACAGGCTGTAGTGATCAAACGAGGACGGCACGGACCCTGTTTGGGCCCGTGCCGTGGAATTCGCAAGCGCCCGGAACTTACTCCGCTGCGATCTGCAGGCTGGGGCTGGCAGCATTCACGTCAGCACCCACCTTTGCTTCGAACTTGGCGAAGTTCTTGACGAACATGCCGACGAGCTTGCGCGCCATCGCATCATAGGCGCGCGTGTCGGCCCAGGTTTCGCGCGGGTTGAGTATCTTGGTATCCACACCCTCGACGGCCTCCGGCACCGCGAAGCCGAAGTTCGCATCGGTGCGCATTGGCACGTTGTCGAGGCGACCCTCGAGCGCAGCGTTGAGGAGCGCGCGCGTCGCCTTGATTGGCATGCGATGGCCTTCGCCATAGGCGCCGCCCGTCCAGCCGGTGTTGACCAGCCAGCAGGAGACCTCGTTCCTGGCGATCAGGTCGCGCAACAATTCGCCATAGACCTGCGGATCGCGCGGGATGAAGGGGGCGCCGAAGCAGGTGGAGAAGGTCGCCTGCGGTTCCGTAACGCCACGCTCGGTGCCCGCCACCTTGGCGGTGTAGCCGGACAGGAAGTGATACATGGCCTGCGCGGGCGTCAGCTTCGCGATGGGCGGCAGCACGCCGAAGGCATCGGCCGTGAGCATCACGATGGTCTTCGGGATCGGCGCGGTGCCGGTCTTGGACGCGTTCGGAATGGCGGAGAGCGGATAGGCCGAGCGGGTGTTCTCGGTGAGCGAACCGTCATGCAGGTCGAGCTTGCGCGTGACCGGGTCGACCTTCACGTTTTCCAGCACGGTGCCCCACATTTCGGTGGTGGCGTGGATCTGGGGTTCTGCTTCCTTCGACAGCTTGATGACCTTGGCGTAGCAGCCGCCCTCGAAGTTGAAGAGGCCGTTCTCCGACCAGCCATGTTCATCATCGCCGACCAGCGTGCGCGAAGGATCAGCCGAGAGTGTGGTCTTGCCGGTGCCGGAGAGGCCGAAGAAGACCGCGCTGTCACCCTTGTGGCCAACATTGGCCGAGCAGTGCATCGGCATCACGCCCTTCTCGGGCAGCAGGTAGTTGAGCACGGTGAACACCGACTTCTTCATCTCGCCCGCATATTGCGTGCCGCCGATGAGCACGAGACCATTGGCGAGGTCGAGCGCGATCACCGTTTCGCTGCGCGTGCCGTGGCGGGCCGGGTCGGCCTTGAAGGACGGCAGATCGATGATGGTGAGTCTGGGCGCGAAGCCGTTCTGGTCCTCCGGCACGATCAACAGGTGCTGGATGAACAGCGCGTGCCAGGCATATTCGGTGATGACGCGGGTGGGGAGCTGGTAGTCCATCTCCGCACCGCCGGCCAAATCCTGCACGAAGACGTTCTTCAGCCTAGCATGGGCCATGAAGTCCTTGCGCAGCGTTTCGAACTGCTCACGGCTCATCGCCTTGTTGTTGTCCCACCAGATGGTGCTTTCGGTCGAGGGCTCGCGCACCACGAACTTGTCGTTGGGGCTGCGGCCGGTGTGCTGGCCGGTGGTGACGACGAGGCCGCCACCTTCGGCCACGACGCCTTCACCCCGGGCGATGGCGTCCTGGTAGAGCACGGCGGCCGGTGCGTTCCACGAAATCTTGTCCAGCCAGGCCAAACCAATGTCGGCGAGCTGGGCGCGGATGAGGGCGTCGGCGGCTGTGTCCATGTCGTGCTCCTTTGAACAGTTTTGAACAGTAGAGCTACTTAGAGACGGGCCACGGACACCTGCAAGAAGAAAATGATTGAAAAGCAGATTTCACATCATTTATCTGCGGTATCGTACATCAAATTATGAGAAAAAAACCTATTCTCTGGTCCGTTCTCCCAGCTTCGCCAACAGGACCCGGAGGGCGCCACCCGAGTAAACCGGCTTTTCAAAGGGTAGCCGGAGCACGTCGTCGCCGCGGCGAAGATCTGCGCCGTCCGGGTCGATCGCCGTTATTTTCCAGCCGCCCGGCTCGGTGCCGAGCAGCCTCCCGGCATAGCGCTGGATGGCATCCTCATGGTCGTCATTCATGTGCTGCACTGCACCCTCTTCCAGCGCGATCATCTCATCGGCTGAGGGGAACATCTCAATTGCGGGAATGGTCTCGATCCGGCCGAATCCGGCCACCGCATGGGCCCGTTCCGGCTCCAGCTGCCAGAACGCGAAGTCCCCGAAGCCGGCATACATCTCGGCGGCCGGTTGGCGGGCCAGGAAGCGGCGGCCAACCGCGCCGCCATCAAGCTTCGAAAACCGCCCCATCACCGTCACCCGTGCACCCGTCAGGGCGTCGCCCGCGGGGGGTATTTCGGCCACCATCACGCTGCCACGCGGGTCAGCCAGCAGGTTGCGGGTGTGCCAGGCCAGGGTCGATACCAGGATCAGCGGGCAGCCCCGCACGTCCGTCGCGAGGTTGACCAGCGAGGCATAGGGGGTGCCGTCATCGGCATTAAGGGTGGCCAGGGTGCCGGTCCGGGCCCGGCGAAGCAGGTTGCGGGCCTCTTCTGCACTGAAACTTCTGCGCTCGCTCATCAACATACCTCGCAATTGCGGCCGGGAATGCCTATCATGATTGCCACATTTTGTTCCACTTCCGCCCCTACTGCCAATGGAAGGACATAGTTGAAGGGATGAACAAGAAGATGCCTACCATTGCGCTGGTCGATGACGACCGCAACATCCTGACGTCCGTTGGCATGGCCCTCGAGAACGAGGGCTACAGCGTCCAGAAATACAATGACGGTGCGGCAGCCCTGCAGGGCCTGCAGGACAACCCGCCGGACATGGCCATCTTCGACATCAAGATGCCGCGCATGGACGGCATGGAGCTGCTGCGTCGCATCCGCCAGAAATCCGACCTGCCGGTCATCTTCCTGACCTCCAAGGACGACGAAATCGACGAGTTGTTCGGCCTCAAGATGGGAGCCGACGACTTCATCAAGAAGCCGTTCTCGCAGCGCCTGCTGGTGGAGCGCGTCAAGGCCGTGATGCGCCGCGCGGCGAACCGCGACGTGGCCCAAACCCCGGCGGAAGCCGCCAAGGTGATCGAGCGTGGCAAGCTGGCCATGGACCCTGACCGCCACTCCTGCACCTGGGACAGCAAGCCGGTGACGCTGACGGTGACCGAATTCCTGATCCTGCAGTCGCTCGCCCAGCGGCCCGGCATCGTCAAGAGCCGCGACGCGCTGATGGATGCGGCCTATGACGACCAGGTCTATGTCGACGACCGCACCATCGACAGCCACATCAAGCGGCTGCGCAAGAAGTTCAATGCGGTCGATGTCGATTTCGACGCCATTGAAACGCTCTATGGCGTGGGCTACCGCTTCAAGGAGCAATAGACCGGGCCCTCGGGCCCGGTGACCGCCGATGCTTGACAAGGTGATGCCGCCCGAGACCGCCGACCGCGCCGAAGCCGATGAGGCCGACGCCGCGGAACGCGAGGCTGCGCCCCGGTCGAGCCTGGTGCGACGCATCTGGCCGCACCGGCTGACCAGCCGCATCGTGCTGCTCAACCTGCTCGGCCTCATCGTGCTGGTGTCGGGCATTCTCTACTTCAACCAGTTCCGCCAGGGCCTCATCGACGCGCGGGTGCAGAGCCTGACGACGCAGGCGCAGATCATCGCCGCCGCCGTGGCGGGTTCGGCAACCGTCGACACCGGCTCCATCGTGATCGACCCAGACTCCCTTGCCGACAGCAGCGAGGAGATGCTGCCCGACTCCGACCAGATGTCGAGCCTCGACTTTCCCATCGATCCGGAAGCTGCCGGCCCCGTGCTGAAGCGCCTGCTCGCCAACACCACGGTGCGCGCCCGCATCATCGACAAGGACGGCAACCTGGTTGTCGACAGCCGCTTCCTCTATTCGCGCGGCGACATCGTGCAGTCGGACTTGCCGCCGCTCTACGGCGAGCGCGACGGCTTCAGCATCAGCGCGCTGTGGAACCGCTTCGTCACCTGGACCTTCAGCTACGACTACCCAAAGCAGATCGAATACGGCATCGACAATGGCAAGGACTTCCCCGAAGTCGACGCCGCACTGAAGGGCGCCAAGGTCAGCCTCGTGCGCCTCAACGACCGCGGGCAGATCATCGTGGTCGTTGCCGTTCCCATCCAGCGGTTCCGCGCCGTGCTGGGTTCGCTGGTGCTGTCCACCACCGGCGGCGAGATCGACAATGTGCTGCGTGCCGAGCGCCAGGTGGTGCTGATGACCTTCGGTTTCGTGGCGCTGGTCACCATCCTGCTCTCCACCCTGCTCGCCTCCACCATCGCACTGCCATTGCGCAAGCTTGCAGCCGCGGCGGAGCGGGTACGCCGCGGCATCAACAAGCGGGTGGAGATACCCGACTTCTCAAGCCGCGGCGACGAAATCGGCGATCTCTCGGGTGCTGTCCGCGACATGACCAACGCGCTCTACAACCGCATTGCCGCCATCGAGGCCTTCGCGGCGGATGTGAGCCATGAGCTGAAGAATCCGCTCACCTCGCTGCGCAGCGCCGTCGAGACGCTGGCCTATGCCAAGACGCCGGAGCAGCGCGAGCGCCTGGTCGAGATCGTGAACCACGATGTGAGGCGCCTCGACCGGCTCATCACCGACATTTCCGATGCCTCGCGGCTGGATGCCGAACTTGCACGCGGCGAGGCCCAGGCCTTCGACATGTCGCAGCTTCTCGAGTCGATCACCAACTACGCCAATGACACGCGCAAGGATGGTCAGGCCGAGGTCGAGTTCGAGATTGCCAAGCCGCCGCCCGGCATGGACCGCGCCAAGGCCTACACCGTGATGGGACACGACTCGCGGCTGGGCCAGGTGGTGCGCAACCTGATCGACAATGCGCGCTCCTTCACCAGGCCCGGCACCAAGCTCAGCGTGCGCGTCCGCCGCGTCGGACCGGACGTCGAGTTCCGCGTCGATGATTCAGGGCCGGGCATTCCACCTGACAATCTGCAGCGCGTCTTCGAGCGATTCTACACCGACCGACCGGAGGGCAGCTTCGGCTCCAACTCCGGCCTTGGCCTGTCGATCTCGCAGCAGATCGTGGATGCGCACAAGGGCCGCATCTGGGCGGAGAACCGCCATGGCAAGCCGGACGAGACGGGCGAGAAGCCAGTGCTCGGCGCGCGCTTCACGGTCCGCATTCCGGCCGCACCCAATGCATGAGGAGGCGCTCATCCACGGCACCTGCATCGCCATCGGGGCTGAAGGCGTGCTGCTGGTGGGCAAGCCCGGTTCCGGCAAGTCCGACCTGGCGCTGAGGCTGATCGACCAGTCTGGCAGCGGCCTGTCGGGCATCCAGAAGACAGCGCAGCTGGTGGCCGATGACCAGGTGATCATCCGCAAGGTTGGAGGCGCGCTCGTTGCCTCCGCGCCAGCTTCCCTCAAGGGCAAGCTGGAGATCAGGGGCCTCGGCATTGCTGAACTTTCCGTTGCCGCGCAAGTCCGTTTGCGCCTCGCCGTAAGGCTTACCCCTTCGGCCGAGATCGAACGCCTGCCCGATCTCGATCGGGGCCGCATGGACATCCTCGGACTGGCCGTTCCGCTGATCCTGCTCGACCCCCTGAATGCCTCCGCGCCGGCCCGGTTGAGGGCCGCGCTGGACCAGTTCGTGGGGGGCTGAAACGGTGTTGCATCGCCTGGGCGTTAGAGGCATTGTGCGCCACCCTGAACGGGAAATGCGCGGAGTTTCACCACCATCATGATCGGACTCATCCTGGTCACCCATGGCCGCCTTGCGGAAGAGTTCCTGTCTGCGCTGGAGCACGTGGTAGGCCCCCAAGCCGCGATCGAAACCATTGCCATCGGCCCCGATGACCGCATGGAAAGCCGCCGCGCCGACATTGCGGAAGCGGTCGCCCGCGTCAACACCGGCGCGGGGGTGATCATCCTCACCGACATGTTCGGCGGCACGCCGTCCAATCTCGCCATCTCGCTGCTCGAGATCGGCAAGGTGGAGGTGGTGGCCGGGCTGAACCTGCCGATGCTGGTCAAGCTGGCCCGCATCCGCAAGGACTATGCCCTCGACAAGGCGGCCACCGCCGCGCAGGACGCCGGCCGCAAGTACATCAACGTCGCCAGCCAGATCCTGGGAGACTGACGGTGTCGGCGACGGTGGCGGCAAGGGAACTCTCGATCACCAACCAGCGCGGCCTGCATGCCCGCGCCTCGGCCAAGTTCGTGAAGTGCGCCGAGGCCTTCGATGCCGAGATCACGGTGACGCGCGACGGCATGTCGGTGCCGGCCACTTCGATCATGGGCCTGATGATGCTGGGTGCCGCAATCGGCACTTCCATCATGGTGGAGGCGAAGGGTGCCCAGGCCGAGCAGGCGCTGGAAGCGCTATCCCTTCTCGTCGAAAGCAAGTTCGACGAGGAATAGGCTTCCGCCCTAAATAGGGTTCAGCGTGAACAGCTGGTTCTGGATCACCGCTTCGGCCGGACGCAGCCCGGGGTCCTGCGCGCTGCGGCAGCTGGCGTTCAGGTAGCTCATGTAGCGTTCCGCCACCGGCCTGCCGATCCAGTCGAGCACCAGCGGCGACAGGCAGTAGAGCGGGCGCCCGCGCACGGCATCGGCCAGCGCCTGCGGGCTGTCGGTGTTGCTGGCGATCAGCACCGGGATCTGGTGCAGCCGCGGATCTGACTCCGACTTCATGCCATCGTGGAACTGGTGCATGCGCAGGCCCGGCAAATGATCGCCGAACAGCACCAGCGCATAGGGACGCCCCCTGGCATCGAGTTCGGCCTTGAACGCGGTGAGCGCGCGCACGGCATCGCCCAGCCTTGTGCGATAATCGGTGACGCCCTCATGGCCCTTGGGGTCCTTGTCATCGGCTTCATAGGGTCCGTGCGTCTGCACCGTGACGATGAAGTGGAACTGCGGCTTGTCGCCGCCAACACGGTCCAGCACCGACTTGTAGAGTCCTTCGTCGGTGGGCCAGTCATTGGGCTGGATGGTCAGCGTCATCTGGTCCATCGACACGAACTCGCCGAAGCCGAGCTTGGGGTAGATCTGGTCGCGCAACCAGAAGCGGCGGGTGAAGTTATGATAGGCCGCCGCGGCATAGCCCTTCTCGGTGAGGATGCGCGGCAGGGTGCGGGCGCCCTCGGTGATGTATTGCACATAGTGCTGATAGGGGATGATGCCGTCCTGGAAGGTCTTCACCGGAATGCCGGTCAGCGCCTCGAACTCGGCATTGGGCGTGGTGCCACCATAGACCGGCGACACGGCGGTTGATTCCGCGAAGCCCGCGCCCTTCAGTTGGTCGAGCGGCGAGTTGGCATCGTTGGGATCGCGCCACCAGGCTTCACCAAGAACGACATAGACGTCGGGCGCGGGGCCTGCAGCTGCCACCGCGGCGGGCTGGGGCGCATGCAGCGCATCGATCGCCTGCTTGACCTCGGCCTGGGTAAATGTCTTCAGACGAAGGCCTGCAGTCGAGAAATAGAGATGCGTGGCAAGGCCGTTCATGCGCTCGCTCTCGGCCTGGCTGAAGGTGAGGTTCTCCACGCCGATCCACCATGAATTGTCATGGATCCAGTTGGCCACCCACTGGATGCGATAGGTGGACAGAAGGGCCACGCAGATGAGCGCCACCGGCAGGCTCCACCAGCGGAAGCGCAGGTTGAGCGCGTACCAGATGGCGGCGGGAATGATCAGTGCACCGAGCACCCAGTGATGCCAGTGCACATAGTGCAGCAGGTGCACCGACTGACCGGCAAGGAACAGGTCGCTGATCTGGAAGGGCTCGCCCGTCGACTCCTTCTTGATGGCCGACAGCGTGCCGACGAACAACAGCGCGGCGCCCAGCATGGCGCCTGCCGGCAGCAGCCGTGCAAAGGAGGCGAGAACGCCCAGCATCACCATGGGAACGATCATGCGGGTAAACCAGAAGTGCCACAGGCTGCGGCCCTGCAGATAGTCCGGCGACCACCAGCCGAGATAGGCATGGATGGCTAGCAGGCCGAGATAGATGACGGCGAGCTGCAGGATGATCCACCCAGCCGACCACATCCATTTGGGCATCGCTGTGCTGAGTTCGGACGGCGCGGCGCTGCCCGTGTCGGCGATCGTCAATTCTTCGTCCTCCCGCCGGGCGGCCTACCCACCCGACACTTTCTTGACAATCGTATGAAGGTCCATCCGTGGCAGCATCAAGGCAAAATCAGCCCCGCAAAATGAAAATGGCCGCCCCCGGGGGGCGGCCACCAGACGTCCGGACAGCCGGAGCGGTCAGATCGACTCTTCGATCCAGCTCTGCAGCTGGCCCTTGGGCGCAGCACCCACCTTGGTGGCGGCCACCTGGCCGCCCTTGAACACCATGAGCGTCGGGATGCCGCGCACCCCGTACTGGGAGGGGACCGAGGGGTTTTCGTCGATGTTGATCTTCACGATCTTCGCCTTGGGGCCGAGGCTGAGGGCGATTTCCTCAAGCGCCGGGGCGATCATCTTGCAGGGGCCGCACCACTCCGCCCCGAAATCGACGACGACGGGGGTATCGGACTGCAGGACGTCCTTTTCGAAGGACGCATCAGAGACCTTGTGGGTGGCCATGGAAACCTCTTGGAAGCTGTGGCGGGGATTCGCCAATTGCGGATGACTGAAGGTAGGGGGCCCCCCGCCGGGGGTCAAGGCCGGGCCGGGCGCAGGGCCGCCATGCGATCGAGGAGCGCATCCTCGACCATGATCAGCTTCGGCGCCTGCGTGAAGAGCAGGCAGAAGCGCAGCGCAAGGCCGGGCTCGGCAAGCCGCAGCGCGTC